>NZ_KZ819076.1:0-297811 GCF_003115855.1 Brenneria corticis | reverse complement strand
AGATCAAAGTCCTGGCTGAGAGGCCAGGACTTTGTCATCAGTCTGAAAGGCCTCCTTACGGAGGCCTTTTTGCTTTACTGAGCGCAAGCCATTACGGACCAGGGATCAGCAGGCTGGAACCCTGCGTGCCGCGGCTTTCCAGCGCCCGGTGCGCCGACTGCGCGTCCGCCAGCGCAAATTTCTGACTGTCCGGCACATCCACCTTGATGGCGCCGCTGGCCAGCAGGGAGAACAGCGCGTTGCCGGCCTGTTCCAGTTCGGCGCGATTGGTTATGTACCCCCCTATCGACGGGCGGGTAACGTACAGCGACCCTTTCTGATTCAGCAGCCCCAGATTAACCCCAGTCACCGGACCGGACGCATTGCCGAAGCTGACCATTAATCCGCGACGGCGCA
This sequence comes from Brenneria corticis, assembly GCF_003115855.1. GTDB lineage: Bacteria > Pseudomonadota > Gammaproteobacteria > Enterobacterales > Enterobacteriaceae > Brenneria > Brenneria corticis. The sequence continues at coordinate 297,415 of NZ_KZ819076.1, read as the reverse complement.
GGCTGTCCAGCGAGGGTTCCCAGGTGTCTTTCCCCACCGAATCGAACACCACCGCCACCTTTTCGCCGCCGGTCAGTTCGGCGACCCGCTCGGCGATATTTTCGGTGCGATAGTTAATGGTTTCCCAGGCGCCCGCCTGTTTTGCCCGCTGCGCTTTTTCATCGGACCCCACCGTGCCGATCAGTTTGGCGCCCAGCGCTTTGGCCCACTGGCTGGCAATCAGCCCGACGCCGCCCGCCGCGGCATGGAATAGAAAGATTTCATTCGGTTTGAGCGCATAAGTCTGATGGAACAGGTAGTAAACCGTGAGCCCTTTCAGGAACGATGCCGCCGCCTGCTCAAAGCTGATGCTGTCCGGCAGCAGCGCCACGCGCGCTTCCGCCACGTTATGCACCTCGCTATACGATCCCAGCGTCGACTGCGCATAAACCACCCGGTCGCCGACTTGGAGATGCCGCACGCCCGCGCCGACTTTCGCCACCACCCCCGCCGCTTCCGTCCCCAGTCCGGAAGGCAGATCGGGAACCGGATACAGGCCGCTGCGCACGTAAGTGTCGATGAAATTGATGCCGATGGCGCGGTTTTCTATCTGAACCTCGCCCGCGGCGGGCTCGGCGGGCGTGAAATCAACATATTGCAGAACCTCCGGGCCGCCATAAGCCCTGAACTGAATGCGTTTTGCCATGTCGCGTCCTCTCTTTGTGTGTATTAGAAGTGTGTTATTCGTCGCTTTCAGATATACAATGCCCTCTTAATCAATGGCAAATCAACCGGTAAAAGAACTCGTTTCATGGCAGAAAAAAGACCGACCAATAAATCGAATGAACCCCGAGACCGCCAGATGGAAGGTCTGAAGCTTCCGCCGCATTCGCTGGAAGCGGAACAATCGGTATTGGGTGGCCTGATGCTCGATAATGAGCGCTGGGATAACGTCGCCGAACGCGTTGTCGCCAACGATTTCTATAATCGCGCCCACCGTCTGATTTTCACCGAAATGCAGCGCCTGCTGGAAATGAGCCGGCCGATAGACCTGATCACCCTGTCCGAATCGCTTGAACAACAGGGTTCGCTGGAATCGGCGGGCGGTTTTGCCTATCTGGCCGAGCTGGCGAAGAACACCCCCAGCGCGGCCAATATCGGCGCCTATGCCGATATCGTGCGCGAACGCGCCGTGGTGCGCGAGATGATTTCCGTCGCCAATGAAATTGCCGACGCCGGGTACGATCCGCAGGGGCGCAGCAGCGAAGATCTGCTCGATCTGGCGGAGTCCCGCGTCTTTCAGATTGCCGAAAACCGCGCCAGCAAAGATGAAGGCCCGAAAAGCATCGACCGCATTTTGGAAGATACCGTCGCCCGCATCGAACAGCTTTATCAGAAGCCGCACGACGGCGTTACCGGCGTGGATACCGGCTATCAGGATCTCAATAAAAAGACCGCCGGCCTGCAAAAATCCGACCTGATTATCGTGGCGGCGCGTCCGTCGATGGGTAAAACCACCTTTGCGATGAACCTGTGCGAACACGCGGCGATGACCCAGGATAAACCGGTACTGATCTTCAGTCTGGAAATGCCCGGCAATCAGATCATGATGCGTATGCTGGCGTCGCTGTCGCGCGTGGATCAGACCCGTATCCGCACCGGCCAGCTGGACGATGAGGACTGGGCGCGCATTTCCAGCACCATGGGGATCCTGCTGGAAAAACGCAATATGTACATTGATGACTCCTCCGGCCTGACGCCAACCGAAGTTCGCTCCCGCGCCCGCCGGGTATTCCGCGAACATGACGGCCTGAGCCTGATTATGATCGACTACCTGCAATTGATGCGCGTTCCGTCCCTGTCCGATAACCGTACGCTGGAAATCGCCGAAATTTCCCGTTCGCTCAAAGCATTGGCAAAAGAATTGCAAGTCCCTGTCGTCGCGCTGTCCCAGCTTAACCGTAGTCTGGAGCAGCGGGCGGATAAACGGCCGGTTAACTCCGACCTGCGTGAATCCGGCTCCATCGAGCAGGACGCCGACCTGATTATGTTTATCTATCGTGATGAGGTTTATCATGAAAACAGCGACATGAAAGGCATCGCCGAAATTATTTTAGGGAAACAGCGTAACGGCCCGATCGGTTCCGTTCGTTTGACCTTTAACGGGCAGTGGTCGCGCTTTGATAATTACGCCGGCCCACAATACGATGACGAATAACGCACCGTGAGCATAGTGCGTTAAGGACTAAAGAATGAAAACGGCAACCGCCGTCGTTAATCGCCGCGCGCTGCGTCACAATCTGCAACGGATCCGCCAACTGGCCCCGCAAAGCCGCCTGGTTGCGGTGGTGAAAGCCAATGCCTACGGCCACGGCATCATTGAAGCCGCCCGCGCCTTTTGCGACGCCGACTGCTACGGCGTCGCCCGGCTTTCAGAAGCGCTGCAGCTGCGCGCGGCGGGCATCGACAAGCCCATCCTGCTGCTGGAGGGTTTTTTCTCCGCCGACGAACTCCCCCTGGTGACCGAGCATCGACTGGAAACCGCCGTTCACAGCCTGGAACAGCTCGCCGCGCTGGAACAGGCGACGCTGTCGCAGCCCGTTCGCGTGTGGATGAAGCTCGATACCGGAATGCATCGCCTCGGCGTGCTGCCGGAACACGCCGAAGCCTTCTACCGGCGGCTGGCGCAATGCCGCAATGTGGTGCAACCGGTGAACATTATGAGCCATTTTTGCCGCGCCGATGAGCCGCAGGTGGATACCACCGTACGCCAGCTCGACTGCTTTGACGCTTTTGTCGCGGATAAACCCGGCGCGCAATCCATCGCCGCCTCCGGCGGCATTCTGCTGTGGCCGCAGTCGCACCGCGATCAGGTGCGGCCGGGCATTATCCTGTACGGCGTTTCGCCGCTGGAAACCGCAGACGCCGCCCATTTTGGTTTCCAGCCCGCCATGACCCTGACCTCGCAGTTGATTGCCGTGCGCGAGCACAAAGCGGGAGAACCCGTTGGCTACGGCAGCATCTGGACCAGTAAGCGCGATACCCTGCTGGGCGTGGCGGCTATCGGCTACGGCGACGGCTATCCGCGCAGCGCGCCGGCCGGCACGCCGGTGCGGGTGAACGGCCGTGAAGTCCCGCTTTGCGGGCGCGTGGCGATGGATATGATTACCGTCGACCTGGGGCCGGATGCGCAGGACCGCGTGGGCGACGAGGTGATCCTGTGGGGTAAGGCGCTGCCGGTGGAAAAAATCGCCGCGCATACGGGGATCAGCGCCTATGAGCTGATTACCCGCCTGACGCAGCGCACCCGGCTGGAATACAGCGACGAATAGCCAAAAGGCAGGCCATCGACAAAGTAACCATTGGTAATAGCGAATCCAAATCCGTCATTCCTCTACGGGGGGGGAAAGCGGTGAGAGGTCTTCACTGCTGGCGCTGCGTTGCCAGAGATGCCCGCCTGCGCGGGCATGACGGAGGGGTAAGGCATGGTGAATAAAAGTGTCTTGACCGCTGACGTTCAACACAGTATCTGCGGGTCCCCGCTTTCGCGAGGAGGAATCTTCCTGATATCAACGCACTAGCTGAAAGTAGATCCCCGTCTCCGCGGGGATGACTATGGCGGAGTGGGTTTGTCAGCAACCTCTCCTTTTAGCGAAGGATTACGGCTTGAGCGCCAGCCATTCCCCGACAATGTTGTGGTATTCGCCGGTGGCTTTGCTCAAATGCAGCCACTGGTCGACGTACTGCTTCCAGGTTATGTCATCGCGCGGCAACATATAGGCCTTTTCTCCGTACTGCAACGGCTTGTCGGGGTTAATCGCGCATAGCGCCGGGTAATGTTTCTGCTGGAATAAGGCTTCCGACGCTTCGGTTATCATCACATCCGCTTTGTTATCCACCAACTGCTGAAAAATGGTCACGTTGTCTTGCAGTATCAACGTCGCCTGCGGCAAATATTTATGCGCGAAGGCTTCATTGGTGCCGCCCGCCGGCTCGATCAGACGCACGGAAGGCCGATTAAGCTGTTCAATGGTTTGGTATTTATCTTTATTCTCACAGCGCGCCAGCGGAATTTTTCCATCCACGTCCAGCCTCGTGGTAAAGAACGCCGCCTTTTGCCGCGCCAGCGTCACGGAGATGCCGCCCATGGCGATATCGCACTTTCCGGCCTGTAAGTCCGGCATCAGCGTTTTCCAGGTGGTGTTCACCCAGTTAACCTTCACGCCCAGGCTTTGCGCCAGCGACTCGGCCATCGAGATATCAATTCCCTCGTAGCGCCCGTCGGCGTGTCGATAGGTATAGGGCTTGTAGTCCCCGGTGGTGCACACGTTCAGCACGCCCTGTTGCTGAACCTTATCCAGATGAGACTGCGCGCTTACCCCTTCGGCGATTAACAGCAAAGCAAGCGGACACCATTTGATCATTACGTTTTCCCCATAATTAAAAAAAGACGGTTGGCAAAAGCAGCAGTATACACAAATGGGACGCGCCGACAGCGTGGCGAACCGCGTTCCGCCCGGCGGATTTCCGCCGCTGCCGGGACGCCGTCGATAAAAAACCCATAGACAACGCGGGGTAAAAAACTGGTAGTCTGGGAGATTATTTTCCCGCGCCGCGTAGAGAGAACCATGTACAACATTGATGACTTTGATCTGAAAATACTGACGCTATTGCAGGCCAATGCCCGTCTGACCAACCAGGAGCTGAGTGAACTGGTCGGGCTTTCCGCCTCCCAATGCTCCCGGCGCCGTATCGCGCTGGAGCAGGCCCAGCTTATTCTTGGCTATCACGCCCGACTCTCCCCCAACGCCGTCGGCCTGGAGTGCCTGGGGCTGATCGAGGTCAGACTGATTAACCACACCGTGGAATACGTCGAAAAATTCCACCAGATGCTGGGTGAAGTCGACGCCATTATCGACGCCTATAAAACCACCGGCGACGCCGACTATCTGCTGAAGGTGGCGGTGGCGGATCTGCCGGGGTTGAGCGCATTGATCAGCCAGATCCTGTCGCAGAACAAAAGCGTGGCGCATCTGAAAACCTCGGTGGTGCTTAACCGGCTGAAGGAAAATGGCCTGATGACGCCCGACGCGCCGCCGTTGCCCTGATATGGGGCAACCCGCCTTTTATTGGTGCAAGCAATCATTGAAGTACGCACAAAATAGCCAACAACTGCACAACATAGACCATAAAAAGCCCCAAAATGCATTATCTGTGCATATTTATGATTCAATAAGTTATCCCTTTTCCCCTGGCGTCGCCCTCCTCTATAAGGCCCCGCCAGCGGGTTATCTGGTGCAATTTTTGCTTAATATATCCATGGTTATTGACTACGTATTGAGCCGCCAATATGGACAACGTTATCGCTACTGAAAAATTGTCACACACCCCGCTGGAAGATATCCTGGCGATCCTGATTGGCACGCTGATGGTCTCTTTCGGCATTATTCTGCTACGTCAGGCCGGCGCCCTTACCGGCGGCACCGCGGGTATGGCTTTTTTACTGCACTACCTGACCCACGTCTCCTTCGGTACGGCGTTTTTTCTGCTGAACCTGCCGTTCTATTATCTGGCCATCCGTCGGATGGGGTGGAAATTCACCATAAAAACCTTCTGCGCCGTGGCGCTGGTGTCGCTGTTTTCCGATCTGCATCCGCTATTTATTCACTTCGACCGGCTGAACCCGTTCTACGCGACGCTGTTCGGCAACCTGATTATGGGACTGGGGTTTATTGTGCTGTTCCGCCATAAGGCCAGCCTGGGCGGCGTGAACATACTGGCGCTCTACCTGCAGGACAAATACCGCCTGCGCGCGGGGAAATTTCAGATGGCGGTGGATATTGTGATTGTACTGACTTCCCTGTTCGTGGTAAGCATACCGATGCTGATCGCCTCCATACTGGGCGCGATTATTCTGAACCTGATTATTGCGATGAACCATCGCCCCGGCCGCTACGCGGTCTGACAGTCTGAGCGATGCCGAGACAACCGTTGCCCGATATCCCATAGATTTAGGAGAGTTACACCGTGTTTCAAAACGTTGATGCCTACGCCGGCGATCCTATCCTGTCGCTGATGGAAAAATTCAAACAGGATCCGCGTGCGGACAAGGTAAATTTGAGTATCGGGCTTTACTACAACGAACAGAACATTATTCCGCAGCTTCGCTCCGTCAGCGCCGCGCAAGACGAACTGCAACAATTACCCAAGCAGGCAAACTCCTACTTGCCGATGGAAGGGTTGCAGTCTTACCGTACCGCCATTCAGCACCTGCTGTTTGACAAAAATCATCCGGCTCTGACCGCCAAGCGCATTGCCACCATTCAGACGCTCGGCGGTTCAGGCGCGCTGAAAGTCGGCGCCGACTTTCTGAAACGCTACTTTCCGCACTCGGAAGTGTGGGTCAGCGATCCGACCTGGGAAAACCACATCGCCATTTTCGCCGGGGCGGGTTTTAAGGTGCATACCTACCCTTACTTTGACGCCGACAGGCGGGGGGTAAAATTCGACGCGATGCTCGCCGCCCTGCAACAGCTGCCGGCGCACAGCATCGTGCTGCTGCATCCGTGCTGCCATAACCCGACCGGTTCCGACCTGACCAACGAGCAATGGGATCGCGTTATCGAGGTGTTGATAAGCCGCGAACTGATCCCGTTTATGGACATCGCCTATCAGGGCTTTGGCGCCGGCATCGCGCAAGATGCCTATGCGGTTCGCGCCGTGGCCGGCGCGGGTATTCCGGCGCTGATCGCCAATTCGTTCTCGAAAATATTCTCACTGTACGCCGAGCGCGTCGGCGGCCTTTCGGTGGTATGCGAAAATGAGGAAACCGCGCTGCGCGTGCTGGGCCAGCTAAAAGCCACCGTACGCCGCAACTATTCGTCACCGCCGAATTTTGGCGCCCAGGTGGTCTCCAGGGTATTGAACGACCCGGCGCTAAATGCCGGCTGGCAGGCCGAAGTGGAAGAGATGCGCACGCGTATTCTGACAATGCGCCAGACGCTGGTCGCGGCGCTGAAAGAGGCGTTGCCGCAGCGTAATTTTGACTATCTGCTGACCCAGCGCGGCATGTTCAGCTACACCGGCTTCAGCCCGGCACAGGTCGATCGCCTGCGCGAAGAGTTCGGCGTCTATCTGATCGCCAGCGGCCGTATGTGCCTTGCGGGTCTGAACCACGGCAACGTTCAGCGCGTCGCCGCGGCTTTCGCCGCCATTCAATAAGCGACCGGGGAGCCGCCGTCCGGCGGCTCTTATCCCTATCCGAACGGAGATAACCGGCTAGCGCGCCACCAGCACGGAGGTTTTGGCGTAGCGCACGATAGCGGAAGCGTTGGAACCCAGCAGGTAAGTGGTCACGCTCGGTCGCCGCGAACCAATGACAATCAGGTCGGCGTTGACTTCCTCCGCCTCTTTCAGAATTTCATCATAAATCGACCCCATACGAACGCTGATTGAAAGCCGCTCCTCCGGCAGCGCCAGCTTATCGGCGATAGCTTTCAGCTGTTGCTTGATATCCGTTGCCAGAGTGTCTTCAAACTGATGCGTTTGCGGATTAAACCGGTTCAGAATATAGTCCGGCACCGTGGATATCACATACAGCAGCCGCAGGCTGGCCGACGTTTTTTCCACCAGGAACCTGGCCTGCTGCAACGATTTTTCCGTTAACTCCGGCTCACTGACATCCACCGGCAATAAAACTGACTGGTACATCCTGCCCTCCTGACGAAAATTAATGCCAATAGCGCAACTTTACTCCCGATAGAAGGCAATAGACAAAAAAACCGCTCCCGGCGGGGCAGTAATCTCGCGCATTGATTCGCGCAAGGAAACCGCTATCGCCAGAGAAGCCCGGCAACTGCGCTGAATTTTGTGGGCTGCCTGTACGGCAGCTCAGAAAACGTACGTGATCGACCGCTTGCCTGGCTATCTTGTTCACTGCCTGTACGGCAGTGAACTATTTTCCTCAAATACTTCTCTATATTGCGTATTTCTAAGCTACCGTACAGGCAGCTTAGAAAAGCCGTGAAACACATTCCACCAGCCCCAGCCAGTTCACTGCCGTACAGGCAGCTTAGAAATAACTGCATACCGGAAACATAGTTGTTGCTGCGTTCACTGCCGTACAGGCAGCTCAGAAACTCATCACTATCGACGATGCGCCGCATTGTTAGTTCACTGCCGCACAGGCAGCTCAGAAAGAAAACACTCTCGGCGGATTAACTGGCACAATGTTCACTGCCGCACAGGCAGCTCAGAAAAAGACCGAAACGCCGATGCCGGGCGCGACTACGTTCACTGTCGCACAGGCAGCTTAGAAAATCAGCAGCAAACCCAGTCCCTCGGCCAGACTGTTCACTGCCTGTACAGCAGTGAACGGTGGTGAAATTGGGATCGGTGATATTACACATTTTTCTGAGCTGCCGTACAGGCAGCTTAGAAAAGTGTATGCTGCTGGCGCTAGTGTGTCAGATGGTTCACTGCAGTGCAGGCAGATAACACTAAGGCAAAGTATCGCCTTTGCAGTGAAACTTTGTCTGTTTTTAATAGCGTGATTTGGCTGAAAATAGTGAAGCCATCCTCATGCGGAGAATGGCTTCGGCCAGGGTTAGAACGAGGTCCAGTCCTGTGAACTATCCGCTGGTTTGTTCGCTGTCGGCGCTAACTTGCCGGCCGCTGGCAACGCGGAGGATTGCGAGAAGCTGCTCGCATCGGTGGGACGCGTTAATGCCCCCGCGTCATCCAGCTTAAACGTACGCACCGACTCGGCCAGTATCGACGCCTGAGACTGCAACGAAAGCGCCGCTGAAGCGGATTCTTCCACCAGGGCCGCGTTCTGCTGGGTGGTGCTGTCGATCTGCCCTACCGCAATATTAATCTGGTTGATGCCGTCGCTTTGCTCATGGCTGGCCTGGGCGATTTCGCTGATGATATCGTTTACGTCCTGAACGTTGGTCGTCAGGCCGCTGATATTTTCTTCGGCATTATCCACCAACTGCATCCCTTCATGGATTTTTCCGACGGAATCATCAATCAGTTCTTTAATTTCCTTTGCCGCCGTGGCGCTACGCTGCGCCAGAGAACGGACTTCACCCGCCACCACGGCGAAACCGCGCCCTTGTTCGCCGGCCCGGGCGGCTTCCACGGCGGCATTCAATGCCAGAATATTGGTCTGAAAGGCAATGCCGTCGATGACGCTGATAATTTCCGCCATCCGCTGGGAAGAATCGCGAATCCCGCGCATTTTTTGCGTAACGGAAACCATCACTTCGCTGCTGCGCTTCGCCGAATCAGACGCTTTATTGGCAATCTCCGTGGCCTGCCGGGTGTTATCGGCGGTATTTTTAATGGTCGACGTCAATTCCTCCATGGAGGACGCGGTTTGTTCCAGCGAGCTGGCCTGCTCTTCCGTACGCGCCGACAGATCCTGGTTGCCGGCGGCAATCTGGGAAGAGGCGGTGGTGATGGATTCCGCCCCTTCACGTACCTGACCGACGATCTGCCGCAGACTGACATTCATATGCTCCAGCGCCTGCAGCAGTTGGCTGGTTTCATCTTTGCCCCGCAACTCAATCGTTGACATCAGGTCTCCCTGCGCCACGCGATTAGCCACCTGCAATGCCTGATTAATCGGCGACGTTATGCTGCGCGTCATCGCTACGGCAATTACGCTGCCGACCACAATACAGCCGAACAGAATACCCAGCAGAATCCAGCGGCTGACGTTATAGGAGTGAGACATCTCATCAATCGTGACATCCATGGCGTTATCCTGATAATCAATCAGCCGGGTGATGGCGCTTCGATATTTGCTCTGAATAATATCCGTGTTGGCATTAAACTCGGCGACGGCCGCATCCTGCTCTCCCGCCAAAGTCAGGCTGATAATTTTTTGCCCCGAATTCAGAAATTCCGTCCGATATTGGTGAATATCGCGCATAATTTTCTGCGATTCCGCATCGGTTGCGCCGGCCGCTATTTTTTCCATTAATTGGCTGATATTACTCGATACGTGGGTGATTTCATCACGTACCTGTTTGACTTTATCCTCGCTTTGCACCAGTAGCAGTTTCTGAAACGCCAATACCGCGGCATTCACATCATCGATCAACCGGTTGGAATCCACCGTCTGCGGATAGACATCTTCAACTATTCCGCGGGCGTCATCGTGAAAATAAGATAACCGCGAAAGCGAGACCAGACTGATAAGACAAATCATGGCGACGAGAAAGATAAACCAGGCCACCAAACGTGTGCCGATTTTCCAGTCAGATAAACACATACTCACCCCTTACTTCAATAAAAAGCCAAAACACGACAGAGAACGACAAGTGAGGGATATCAACAGGATGGGAAATTATGAAGGAGAGTAGTCACCATAAATAACATCAAAAAATGCAACAACAGCAACACTGACAACATTACTACCGCCGCCATTCGGAAAATAATGCTTATCGCCGAACGACGGCTTCGCCCAAGATTCTATGTAAGAAACCAACGCCAGGATAATATCCAGCCGGCAGCCGTCATCATTATCCTTCTTCACATCCATCCGCGTTAGTCACTCTCACTGCGCTGATGGTTCTTATCGGCTTGATTATCTATATCTTTATTATTTTTATGGTCAAAAAAACTGTTAAAAAAAATCGCAGCAGAGAAAAAACCCGGCGTCTCGCGGCTTAAAAGAGATTCGCTCCCTGCGGTTCGCCGTATCCCCGGCCGGCTCATTATTCCCCTTGCAGGGTCACAACCAAGCGGCGACTACCGCCGTGATTACGGTGTTCACATAAATAAATCCCTTGCCAGGTACCCACATTCAGCCTCCCGTCGCTAATCGGGAGCGTCAGGTTATTGCCCAGTAAACTGCCTTTCAGATGCGCGGGCATATCGTCACTGCCCTCATCAACATGCTGATAATAGGGCTCCTCTTCCGGCACCAGACGATTGAAGAAACGTTCAAAATCCTGCCGCACGGTAGGATCGGCATTTTCATTTATCGTCAGGGATGCCGAGGTATGCTGGATAAAAACATGCATTAGACCGACCCTGATGCGCCGTAGCTCGCTGACCTGCGCGAGCACTTCATCGGTGATCAAATGGAAGCCTCTGGCTTTGGGCTTCAATCGAATTTCATGTTGTATCCACATAGCTACCTCGGCTTATCGGTGAAGGTTACGCAGGTTGGCGCGCCAGCATCGGTTTCAGGAAACGCGCCGTATGCGACTGTTCACAGTCGGCGACCGTTTCCGGCGTCCCGGATACCAGAATTTCCCCGCCGCCGCTGCCGCCCTCCGGACCAAGATCGACAATCCAGTCCGCAGTTTTAATCACATCCAGATTATGTTCGATCACCACGATGGTATTGCCCTGATCGCGCAGCTGGTGCAGCACCGCCAGCAATTGCTGGATATCGGCAAAATGCAGGCCGGTGGTCGGTTCATCCAGGATATACAGCGTCTGCCCGGTGCCGCGTTTCGACAGCTCGCGCGCCAGCTTGACGCGCTGCGCCTCGCCGCCGGACAGCGTGGTGGCGGATTGGCCCAGACGGATATACGACAGGCCGACGTCAATCAGGGTTTGCAGCTTGCGCGCCAGCGCCGGGATGGCATCAAAGAACTCGCGGGCTTCTTCGATGGTCATATCCAGCACTTCATGAATGCCCTTGCCTTTATATCTGATTTCCAGCGTTTCACGGTTATAACGTTTGCCCTTGCACTGGTCGCACGGCACGTAGATATCCGGCAGGAAGTGCATTTCGACTTTGATGACCCCATCCCCCTGACAGGCTTCGCAGCGCCCGCCGCGGACGTTAAAGCTAAAGCGGCCGGGGTTATAGCCGCGGGTGCGTGATTCCGGCACGCCGGCGAACAGCTCGCGAATCGGGGTAAAAATACCGGTATAGGTCGCCGGATTGGAGCGCGGCGTACGACCGATCGGGCTTTGGTCGATGTCGATGACTTTATCGAAATGCTCCAGCCCCTGAATATCGCGGTAGGCCGCAGGCTCAGCCAGCGTGGCGCCGTTAAGCTGACGCTGCGCCAGCGGGAATAGCGTATCGTTAATCAGCGTGGATTTACCCGAGCCGGACACCCCGGTGATGCAGGTAAACAGCCCCACCGGCAGCGTCAGCGTCACGTCTTTCAGATTGTTGCCCTTCGCGCCGATCAACTTCAGCACTTTGGTCGGGTCGGCCGGCACGCGCCGTTGCGGCACGTCAATCTTGCGTTTTCCGCTGAGGAACTGGCCGGTGAGCGATTCCGGCACCGCCATAATCTGCTGCATCGTCCCTTCCGCGACTATCTCGCCGCCGTGCACGCCCGCCCCGGGGCCGATATCAATCACATGGTCGGCGGCGCGGATAGCGTCTTCGTCATGCTCAACCACAATCACGGTGTTGCCCAGATTGCGCAGGTGAATCAGCGTTTCCAGCAGGCGTTCATTATCGCGCTGATGCAGGCCGATGGACGGTTCGTCCAGCACGTACATCACCCCGACCAGCCCGGCGCCGATCTGGCTCGCCAGACGAATACGCTGCGCCTCGCCGCCGGAGAGGGTTTCCGCCGAGCGCGACAGCGACAGGTAATTCAGCCCCACGTTGACCAGAAATTTCAGCCGATCGCCGATTTCCTTCAGCACTTTCTCGGCGATTTTGGCGCGCTGTCCGCTGAGCTGCATATTCTGAAAGAAGCTCATCGCATGGCCGATGCTCATATCGGAAATTTCCGGCAGCGTGGTCTGCTCAACGAACACATGGCGCGCTTCCTCACGCAGACGCGTGCCGCCGCAGCTGGCGCAAGGGCGATTGCTGATAAATTTCGCCAGCTCTTCGCGCACCGCGCTGGATTCCGTCTCTTTATAACGGCGCTCCATATTATGCAGCACCCCTTCAAACGGGTGACGACGCACCGAGGTATCACCCCGGTCATTGATATATTTAAACTCGACGTTTTCCTTGCCTGAACCGTACAGGATCAGCTTCTGGACTGATTCGCCCAGGCTGTCGAACGGCGCGTCGACATCAAACTTGTAGTGCTCCGCCAGCGAGCGCAGCATCTGGAAATAGTAGAAGTTGCGCCGATCCCAGCCGCGGATCGCGCCGCCCGCCAGCGACAGCTCGCCGTTCTGTATTACCCGTGCCGGATCGAAAAACTGCTGTACCCCCAAGCCATCGCAGCTGGGACAGGCGCCCGCCGGGTTATTAAACGAAAACATGCGCGGTTCCAGCTCATGCATGCTGTAACCGCACACCGGACAGGCGAAATTAGCCGAGAACAGCAGTTCGGGCACCGTCGGGTCGTCCATATCGGCCACCACCGCGCTGCCGCCGGACAATTCCAGCGCGGTTTCAAACGACTCCGCCAGGCGCTGCGCCAGATCGTCGCGCACTTTGAAGCGATCGACGACGACTTCGATGGTGTGCTTTTTCTGCAATTCCAGCTTCGGCGGATCGGACAGATCGCACACTTCGCCGTCGATACGCGCCCGGATGTAACCCTGCGTCGCCAGATTTTCCAGCGTCTTGCTGTGCTCGCCCTTGCGATCTTTCACCACCGGCGCCAGCAGCATCAGCCGTTTGCCCTCCGGCTGAGACAGCACGTTATCCACCATCTGACTGACGGTCTGCGCGTCCAGCGGAACGTCATGCTCCGGGCAGCGCGGCTCGCCGACGCGGGCAAACAGCAGGCGCAGGTAATCGTGAATTTCGGTAATGGTACCGACGGTGGAGCGCGGGTTATGGGAGGTCGATTTCTGCTCAATGGAAATGGCGGGCGACAACCCTTCGATATGATCGACGTCCGGTTTCTCCATCAGCGACAAAAACTGGCGCGCATAGGCGGAGAGAGATTCAACGTAACGTCGCTGCCCTTCGGCATATAACGTATCAAACGCCAGCGATGACTTGCCTGAACCGGATAATCCGGTGATCACAATCAGCTTGTCGCGAGGGATTATCAGGTTGATATTCTTGAGATTATGAGTACGGGCACCACGAACTTCGATCTTATCCATTCACACACTTCCCGAAATAAATACGGTTTTGCATTATCTCGCGGACGGAGACAACCGGTACGAAACATGCAATTATGGCACAAAAAAAACGCCAGGCGCGTTTTTAGCGTTGACGGAAACAGCCGGTAAAGGCACCGAACCGGGATAGCCTACCACCAAAAAGGCTGAATGGATATCCAGTTGTTGGGGCGTTTTTTATGCAACCGCTGCAATCAGCGCTTTCATTGCTGAAGCTATTTCGCAGGTATGATAGAAATTCGTATCATGCTAAAATCGATGGTTTAGACTTAAGATAAATCAAGTGATTCATCAGGAGACACGAGCATGGCCAGCAGGGGCGTTAATAAAGTGATTCTTGTCGGAAATCTGGGGCAGGACCCGGAAGTTCGCTATATGCCGAATGGCGGTGCGGTTGCCAACATCACGCTGGCCACGTCGGAAAGCTGGCGTGACAAGCAAACCGGCGAGCAGAAAGAGAAAACCGAATGGCACCGCGTGGTGCTGTTCGGCAAACTGGCTGAAGTTGCGGGCGAATACCTGCGTAAGGGTTCTCAGGTTTATATCGAAGGTTCGCTGCAAACCCGTAAATGGACCGATCAGTCCGGCGTAGACAAATACACCACCGAAGTGGTGGTCAATATCGGCGGCACCATGCAAATGCTGGGCGGTCGTCAAGGCGGCGGCGCACCGGCCGGCGGCGGCGCGGGCGGGCAGCAATCCGGCGGCTGGGGCCAGCCGCAGCAGCCGCAGGGCGGCGGCAATCAGTTCAGCGGCGGCGCCGCGCCAGCGCAGCAACCGCGCCCGGCGCAGAACAACGCTCCGGCAGCGGGCAACGAACCGCCGATGGACTTTGACGACGATATTCCGTTCTGATCCGGCGAGGTTGCTGACAAACCCTTCATCGTCATCCCCGCGCAGGCGGGGATCTGTTTTCAGCTAATACATTGATATCAGAAAAATTCCTGCTTCCGCAGATACTGTGTTGAACGTCAGCGGTCAAGACACTTTTATTCACCATGCCTTACCCCTCCGTCATGCCCGCGCAGGCGGGCATCTCTGGCAACACAGCGCCAGCAGTGAAGACCTCTCTCCGCTTTCCCCCCCCGTAGAGGAATGACGGATTTGGGGTCGGTATTATAGATGCTTACTTTGTCAACAGTCTGAAGGCTCCGTAAATTCGGGGCCTTATTATTTTTTGCTGTAGCTTAAAACCGACTTTTACTATCTACATATCTTTGGGTGCTGACGCCTGAACAGCGGCAATATCGACTATTTCATTAATCGTCGGTCAAAGAAGAATGGCAATTCTCGCGTACCGCTCAGGCATGGCGTAAAGCCGGGATGATTCGGATTAAGTATGGCGTTATTCTCGGCTGGAATGATGCTGGACGGTATAATAATCGATGTGGAAACATAGATGGCAGGATATCCTTTATGGTTCCAGCGTCCGCCATATTGTTTGGCGCCATATCCGGTCCAGGCTTCCGAGGCATGGGCGGTTTTTATCAGGCGATAAAAAATCATGAAAAAACGCCGTGTTCCAGCCTGCCGATCAGATCCAAAACCTCCAGAGCGCCGCTCTCTGTGGCAATCCGAGAAATGGGGACGACATGGCCTAAACCTTTAACCGGGAGGCTGAGCCAGCGGTATGCGTCTTCTTTTGTCAGTAGTCGTTATGGACAATTGTCGGTTCTTTTCAAGGGTGAATGCTGAGCGTAATCGCCCGCCATCGCCAACTTTCTCTCGTTGTCACACCTTGTCCAATTTTTATTAATGCGCATGCGTATGATTCGCGTTTAATAAACTTTCAGAGAGATATCTCCTCATGCAATCGCGCTTTCACCAACGTCCGCTGGCCGTCGTCATCAAGCTCGCGCTGGCCCTGCCAATTAGCTTCTACGCCCAGGCGGAAGAACAGGCAAACGATACCCTGGTGGTTACGGCTTCCGGATTTGAACAGCTCCAGGAAGACGCCCCTGCCTCCATTACCGTGATTAAAGGCGAAGATCTGCGTAAACGCTCCATCCAGAATCTGGGAGATGCGGTACGCGACGTGGAAGGCGTAACGGTAAACGGCGGCGCGAATGAAACAGATATTTCCATTCGCGGTATGCCCGGTGATTACACCCTGCTGATGGTGGATGGAAAACGTCAGAGCGGACGCGATTCCCGCGTCAACGGCAATGCCGGTTATGAACAGAGTTTTGTCCCGCCAGCCGCGGCCATTGAGCGTATTGAAGTGATTCGCGGCCCGATGTCGTCGCTGTACGGTTCGGATGCCATCGGCGGCGTTATCAATATCATCACCCGCAAAGTGGCGCGTGAATGGGGCGGCTCGGTGTCTTATGACTATTCGGCACGCCAGCACAGCGATCAGGGCAACGCCAGCCAGACCCAGTTCTATCTCAATGGGCCGGTGATTGAAGATCTCGTAGGACTACAGCTATGGGGACGTTATCTGAACCGTCAGGCCGACGATGATGTTCAGAATACCAACGGTTTCACCAAAGCCGACCATCGCGATCTGACCGGCCGGCTGTCCTTTACGCCAACGGCCAATCATGACATTTTGCTGGAAGCAGGCGCCACGCGGCTGAAGAATGGCGAAGGCACCAGCCCCAACTGGGCGACCAGGGAACAAAAGAACCATCGCGATCACTGGTCGGTATCTCATGAAGGACGCTGGAGCTGGGCGACCTCAAACCTTTCGCTGTCGCAGGAAAAAACCAGCCGTGAGGGCGTCGCCACCGCCGGACAGGCGGATGTTCTGGGGCGTAAACCTGAAATCAGGAATACCGTATTCGACGCCAAGCTGGTGGCGCCAACCGACTACCACGTCGCGACGGCCGGCGTGCAATGGAACCAGAGCACGCTGCATGACTGGAATCAGGGCGTGGGCGATCGGAAAAACTACAAATTCCAGGTCATCCAAAAAGCGTTGTTTGCCGAAGACGAGTGGCGGCTTACCGATAGCTTTGCGCTGACCACCGGCCTGCGTCTGGATCACCACGAAAAATACGGCAGTCATTTCAATCCCCGACTCTACGGGGTATGGCATTTGAATGACGAATGGACCGTCAAAGGCGGTATCGCCAGAGGCTTTAAGGCGCCGGAACTGCGTGCGGTTATCGATGATTACGCCGTGCTGCGCCGTAATACCTACGTGATGTTCGGCAACTCGAACCTGAAGCCGGAAACCAGCACCAACTATGAGCTGTCGGCGCTCTGGTCCAACCGCGATAACCTATCGGCCGGCGCAACGGTATTCTATAACGACTTTCGGGATAAACTTTCAACCAACACCACGGATCGGCGTTGGAATAATTTTATCATTATGGAGCGAATCAATATTGATAAAGCGGTTATTCGCGGCGTTGAGTTGAACGGACGCTGGCAGATTACGCCAACGCTCTCCCTGAAAGGCAACTACACCTATACCGACTCGGAGCAAAAAAGCGGCGCCAACGCCGGCGCGCCGCTGGCGCTGACGCCGAAGCAAAAAGCCAACCTGCGTACCGAGTGGAATGTGACCGAGAAAGCACAGCTGTGGGCCGCAGCCAACTACTACGGCAAAGAGTTCGGCAATACGGTTAGCGCCGAACCGTCTCCCGGCTACACCACGGCCGATATCGGTGTCTCCTACCAGTTGACCCCGGCGGTCGAGCTAAACGGCGCGGTTTACAATCTGAACGACAAACGTCTGGATGATGAAACCTACGGTACGGTGAACTACGGCCGCACCTTCTGGTTTGGCTCCAACATCACTTTCTAATCCGCGGGCAGCCATACCACCGCACAGAGTCCGGCCGGCGGGCGATTCTCCAGAATCAGCTCGCCGCCGTGCGCATGAATACAGGCGCGGGCGATGGACAGCCCCAATCCGATTCCCGCGCCGATTTCACCGTCCCCGCGTCCGCGATGTCGTCCCAGTTGCACGAAAGGCTCAAAAACCTGTTCCAGACTGGCCGCATCAATGCCCGGACCGCGATCAAGAATTTCAATACGCGCGTTGTCGCCCTCACGCCACAGGCTTAGGGTCGCGTCCCCGCCGTGCACTATCGCATTGTCGATCAAATTGCCCAATGCGCGTTTTAGCGCCAACGGCCGCCCGCGGATCGCCATCGGCGCCGCTCCCGGCCATGTCACCTGATGCCCCAGTATGCGGTAGCGCTTGGCTAAATCGTCGAGTATATCGGTAATCGACAACCTGCTCGTTGGCTCTTGCTGCGCGTCGCCGCGCACAAAATTAAGGGTTTCGCTCACCATCGCGCCGAGCTCCGCCAGACTTTCCAGCATGTCGTCGCGCTCAGGCCCCTCCACCAGCAGTTCGACCTGTAGACGCAGTTCGGTAATGGGGGTATTCAAATCGTGACTGATGGCGGCCAGCACCCGGGTTCGGCCTTCAACGTGACGGGCGATCCGTTCTTGCATGACGTTAAACGCCTGCGTCAGTTCGCGCGCTTCCTGCGGACCGGATAACGGCAGCGGCGCTATCCATTCTCCCCGGCTGACGCGATCCGTCGCGTCGGCCAGCTTCTTGACGGGATGCACCACGCGCCGCATAAAGAGCGCCACAATCAGCAGCAGCGGCACGCTGGCGACCGGCAGCGAGTAGGACAGCAGGCGGCTCCATTCATAGGCCTGAATCGGGTGCTGTATACCATTAAGATACCGCCCGTCCGGCAGCCGGATAGTGGTGCGCAGCCGCAGCGGCTCCCAACGCGCCGCACTGAAGAAATGCCCGCGCGCCAATCCGCCGTCCGTCCTTTCCAACTGCATGACGATGGATATTCCCTGCGCGATTGGCGGACGAGCGGCCAGCTCCGCCGCCAGCCGGCGTTCCTCCGGCCGCATATCAAACGGGCTGACGTCAGGAGACGCCGCGGTCCAGAAGCGGGTATCGCCGGCATTCATGGAGGTAAGCAGTCGCCCGGCGTCCGTTGCCGACAGGCTCTCCGCCGCCTGATAGGCGATGGTCAGCCGCTCAAGCGCCAGCGTGCGCGACACAGGATGAAGCAGCGCCCCGGTAAACTGGATACAGGCGATGGCGATGGCATTGGATATCGCCAACGCCAGCACCAGCAGCAGCGCTAACTGATTGCCCATGCGCCTTGGGATACAGCGGCGCAGCCACCTCATGCCGGCTGCACGCTCACGTCCGTCGCCAGAAGATAGCCGCGGCCCCAGACTGTGATCAACAGTTCCCGATCGCGCAGAAAATGGGCG
Source organism: Brenneria corticis (assembly GCF_003115855.1). Classification (GTDB taxonomy): domain Bacteria; phylum Pseudomonadota; class Gammaproteobacteria; order Enterobacterales; family Enterobacteriaceae; genus Brenneria; species Brenneria corticis. The sequence continues at coordinate 278,203 of NZ_KZ819076.1, read as the reverse complement.
AGCTTGCCGCGCAGGCGGCTGACTTGCCGATCTATGCTGCGATCGAACACGTCCTCCCCATTGCGAACGCATAGATCAATCAGCCGATCGCGGCTCAGCTCGATGTTGGGATGTTGCAAAAAAGCGCTCAGCAGGCGCCCTTCCATGGTGCTCAATTGCACCGTGGCGCCCTCATCGTTACTGAGTATTCCGCTTGTCGGCATAAAGTGTAAACCACCAAAACGATAGATTACCCGCTTGTTAACCGTATCGGCATGCGAGAATTCCGGCCGGTTTACGCTCTGTCGGCGCAGAACGCTATGCATACGGGCGACCAGTTCCCGCGGCTCGAACGGCTTGACCACATAATCATCGGCCCCCAGATCCAGCCCGCGAATACGATCGTCGATATCGCCGCGCGCGGTCAGCAGAATCACAGGGATGTTGCAGCGCCGTTGGATCTGATGACACAACGTCATACCGTCCCCATCGGGCAGCATGACATCCAGAATGACGATATCAAACGGCTGGTTTTTCAGCATCAGCCACATCCCCGCCGCGCTTTCGGCGGTGCGCACATCAAACGCATGGCGGCGCAAGTATACGGCGAGCGGCTCGCGGATTTTGCGGTGATCATCCACCACCAGCGCACGCGGCATCGCTACGATTTGAGCTATATCCATTAACCTTCCCGCTAAAACCGACAGTGCCGAGCCAGTGACCATGACTGGCGCCAAAAGAATATACCATGTGGATACAATACCCTCCATGAATGTCCAGCCTCGGGCACTGCGGATCCGCGCCTGCGCCAAACCACCGCGCTAATGTTCACGCGCCGCCTTGCGGAAATACTTTTTTACCTATTCCACTATTCCGCCGTAAAATAAAAGTGTTATGTTATATTATAACAATCAACCAATATAAGCGGATAACCATGACCAGCCTGTATTCCCTCTCCGCCGCCAAACGGCTACTGCTGGTATCAGCGCTGCTGTCGCTACAGTGGCTGCTGGTTGGCTGGGCGGTGATATTGCCATGATCGCATTACAAGAACTGGCCTTTGGCTACCGTGGACAGGCGCCGTTGGGGATACTGAGCGGACGCTTTCAGGCCGGCTCGCTGACGGCGATTATCGGCGCTAACGGCAGCGGGAAATCCACGTTGCTAAAGACGCTGGCCGGCCTGTTGCCGCCGCTCTCCGGCGCTTTCACCATCGATAACGCGAAAAAAAACGCCATTGGCTATCTGCCGCAGCTCTCCGAGTTTGACCGGCAGTTTCCCGTCAGCGTCGGCGATCTGGTCTTGATGGGCTGCCTGCCCCATTGCGGCATCTTGCGCGGCGTTACCGGCCGCTGGCGCGCCGGGGCCATGCAGGCGCTTGAGGCGGTCGATATGGCGGCGTTCGCCCATCAACATATCGGCAAGCTGTCCGGCGGTCAGTTGCAGCGCGTGCTGTTCGCCCGTCTGTTGCTGACGCAGTCGCCGATTATCCTGCTGGATGAGCCCTTTACCGGCATCGACGGCCAGACAACGCTGACGCTGCTGAACATCGTTCGGCAACTGCATCAAGAAGGCCGCACCATTCTGGCGGTGCTGCACGATCTGGATCTGGTCGAGCGCTATTTCCCCCTGGCGTTGCAACTCGCCAACGGCGAACACCGCTGGGGGGCCTGCCGATCCGTGTTGTCCGCCAGGGAGGAAGCGCCAGCCTTCCCTCCCCTGAGGAGCGTCGCCTTATGATGCTGTTTCATTTAATCAGCGCGCCTTTCGCGGAATTTGGTTTTATGCGCCGGGCGTTGGTCGGCTGCCTTGCGCTGACGCTAAGCGCCGCCCCGCTGGGCTGTTTCCTGCTGCTGCGCAGAATGAGCCTGATCGGCGATGCCCTCTCCCACGCCGTACTGCCCGGCGTGGCGATCGGTTATCTGGTTTCCGGCATGTCGCTGCTGGCGATGGGGATCGGCGGATTTATCGCCGGGCTGGCGGTCGCCATGCTCTCCGGTCTGGTAAGCCGCCGCACGGAACTGAAGGAGGACGCCAGCTTTGCCGGATTCTATCTTGGGTCGCTGGCGCTGGGCGTCACGCTGGTCTCCCTGCGCGGCTCCAGTATCGATTTGCTGCATGTGCTGTTCGGCTCCATTCTGGCCGTCGATCGGGCGGCGCTGATCGACATCGCCCTTATCGGCTCCGCTTCTCTGGCGGTGCTTGCCGTTATCTACCGGGCGCTGGTGATCGAATCCTTTGACGTTACTTTTCTGCGTATCGCCTCCGGCCGCTATCGCGCGGCGATCCACGCGCTGTTCCTGTCGCTGGTGGTGCTGAATCTGGTGGCCGGTTTTCAGCTTTTGGGCACGCTGATGGCCGTCGGCATGATGATGCTGCCGGCCGCCTGCGCGCGTTTCTGGACCCAGCGACTGCCGGTGATGCTGGCGACGGCGGTGGCGCTCGGCATGGCTGCCAGCCTGATTGGGCTGCTCTGGTCGTACTACGCCGACCTGCCCGCCGGACCGGCGATTATCCTGACCGTTACGCTGTTTTTCTGTTTCTCGGTTTGCTTCGGCCGCAACGGCGGCATGCTGCGCCCGCGCCGCTGATTCGTTATCTATTCTTTATGAGGAAAAAATGAAACCTTCACTATTAGCGATTGCATTATCCGGCCTGCTGTTAAGTCCGCTGGCGACGGCGAAAAATCTGGATGTGGTAGCCAGCTTTTCCGTGTTGGGCGATATGGTAAGCCATATTGGCGGCGATCGGATTACGGTAACCGATCTGGTCAAACCCAACGGCGATCCCCACGAATTCGAACCCTCTCCGCGCGACAGCAAAACGCTGGCCAAAGCCGATGTGGTTTTCGTCAACGGATTAGGGCTGGAAGGCTGGCTGGATCGGCTGGTAAGCGCATCGGGCTACGCCGGCAAAGTGGTCACCGCGTCTAACGGCATTCAGACGCTGACCATGGTTGAAGACGGCAAAACCGCAACCGATCCTCACGCCTGGAACAGCATGGGCAACGGCGTGGTCTACGCCCGCAACATCGCCGCCGCCCTGAGCGAAGCCGATCCGCAAAATGCCGACTACTACCGTAAGCAGGGTGAAGCCTATATCCGGCAGTTAACCGAACTAGATAACTACGCGAAACGGACCTTTGCCGATATTGCGCCGGAAAAACGCAAAGTGCTCACCAGCCATGACGCTTTCGGTTACTTCAGCCAGGCATACGGGGTGAAATTCCTGTCGCCGGTGGGCTATTCCACCGAATCGGAAGCCAGCAGTAAAAAAGTGGCCTCGCTGATTAAACAAATCAAACAAGAAAAAATCACCACCTACTTTATTGAAAACCAGACCGATCCCCGTTTGGTGCGGCAAATCGCCAATGCCAGCGGCGCGCGGCCCGGCGGCGAGCTGTACCCGGAGGCGTTGACCGATGCGTCCGGTCCCGCCGCAACCTACGCCGCGGCGTTTAAACATAACGTCGACGCCATCGCCGCCGGCATGAAATAGCCCGCCCTGGCCGCCCCGCGGGCAAGGAAATCCGCGGGGCGCGCCCTTATCCGATCAAGCGCGGCAAATTGATTTACCCTGACCGACGTAGTACCATGCGAAAATTCACCCTACCCCTCATAAGCAGTTGGTTTTCCTATGCCAATCATCCAGTCGGTGGAACGCGCTTTACGTATTCTGGACCTTTTTGACGAATATAATGTTGAAATCAAAATTACCGATATCAGCACGCAAATGGGTCTACATAAAAGTACCCTGCACTCCCTGCTGAAAACGTTGCAGGTAGCGGGTTACATCGATCAGAACCGTGAAAACGGCAAATATCGATTAGGGATGAAGCTGGTAGAGCGCGGTAATCTGGTGGTGAACTCCATTGATATTCGCGAAAAGGCGCGCAGCTACCTGCTGGATTTGGCGTCGCAAACCGGCCAGACCACGCACCTTGCCATTCTGGACGGCAAAGAGGGGGTGTATATCGATAAAGTCGAAGGGAAACTGGCCGTGATTACCTTTTCGCGCATTGGCCGGCGTTTACCCGTTCACGCCACGGCGATTGGTAAGGTGCTGTTGGCGTTCAACCCGCAAAATGAAATCGACGCGCTGTTGCAGGACTATGAATTTACCCAGCGGACGCCCAATACCATCGTCGATCGGGAAACCTATCTGCAAGCGCTGGAATTCGTACGCCAGAATGGCTATGCGCTGGATAACCAGGAAAATGAACAGGGCGTGAGATGTATTTCGGTGCCTATCTGGAATCATGCCCGTCGCACCATCGCGGCAATCAGTATGTCGACGCTGACCAATCGCGTTTCCGACGAGGAATTCAACGACTACATCGTGTTGTTGAAAGCCGCGTCCAAAGAGCTATCCCGACGCCTTGGCTATGAAGGTTGAGATTGCCGCTCTGGCATGACGTCAAGCCACACCAGAGCAAGCCCGTCAAATCACCATATTAAGCAGCAGGATAAAGGCCAGGCCAAAGACTGAAACCAGCGTCGACAATAGCGTCCAGGTCGCAAAGGTCTCTTTCATCGTCAATCCGAAATACTCTTTTATCATCCAGAAGCCCGCATCATTGACGTGAGAAGCGATTGCGCTGCCCGCCCCGGTGGCCAGCGTTACCAGCGCCAGATTGGCGTGACTTTGCGCCAGAGTCGGTATCACCAGCCCGGCGGTGGAAATGGCCGCGACGGTGGCGGAGCCGAGCGAAACGCGCAAAATAGCCGCCACGCCCCAGGCAAGCAGAATGGGGGAAGCCGAGGTGCCGGAAAACAGTTCGGCGACATAGCTACCCACGCCGCCATCGATCAGCACCTGCTTGAACGCGCCGCCGCCGCCGATGATCAGCAGCATCATCCCGATACCGGCAGCCGCGGAGCTGCATGAAGACATCAGATCTTTCACCGCGATATCCCGGCTCAGCCCCATGGAATAGATGGCGAACAGCAAAGAGATAATCATGGCGACCGATGCGTCGCCCAGAAATTTGATAATGTCGGTAAACAGGCTATCGGGCACGCCGATTTGCTGCTGCACCATCGACACCAGCGTCGCAACCGACATCAATATGACCGGCAGCATGGCGGTAAATATGCTGATGCCGAATCCCGGGGTGTCTTCCAGTTGAAAGGTTTTCTGCATGCCGAGAGAATCAATATTCCCGACTTTGCTGAAGCCTTCCGGAACAATCAATTTCGCCACTTTATTGAATAGCGGACCGCAAATAACCACCGTCGGCGCACCGACGATAATGCCGTAAAATAATACCGTACCGATATCCGCGCCATATTCCCCCGCAATCATCGTCGGACCAGGATGCGGCGGCAGAAATCCGTGAGTAACCAGCAACGCGGAAATCATCGGAATGCCCAGGTGCAGAATGGAAACGTTTAATTGCCGTGACATGGTAAAGAGAATAGGGATCAGCAATACCAATCCCACTTCAAAAAACAACGCAATCCCGACAATAAACGAAGCAATCACCACGGCCCATTGAATATGGCGTTCGCCAAACCGATTAATCAGCGTCACCGCGATACGGTGCGCGCCGCCGGCATCGGCGATTAATCGCCCCAGCATGGCGCCCACGCCGAAAATAAGCGCAATATGGCCTAATGTGCCTCCCAGCCCTTTTTCGATGGACTTGACTACGCCGTTGAGCGGGATGCCCAGCGCCAGCGCCACGCCAAAGGCGACGATAAGCAGGGAAACAAAGGTGTTTAATTTTAACTTCATGATTAAAATAAGCAGGAAAAAGATCCCGATACAGACAATAAATAATGGCATATCAGTAACTCCGGGTTTTCGTATTATTAAAGGCAAGATAGATTTCTATTATTTATAGTTTTCCCTGATAATCAGACCTACTCATCCTGAAATAAAATTCATTTCTCACCACTATATCCGATTGATTTCAAGGCGCAGACAGGCAGCCAACATATCGGCAGTTTGCAACATGACAGACGTCATATAAAACACGTCGGAAATTAAATATAAAACCGACCCGATGGCATATTACCGCTTGTTTAATTAAACAAGGCGGTAATACGCGTCATCACATTATTTCCAGTTAGATAATTATATTATTATTTTTTCAGCATTATTTATTTAATGCCTTTACTCCTGCTCGCAATACTTCAATAATTTTATCGGTATCGTAAATACAGCCTTTCCAGGTTCCGCCGCTGGCTCCCTGTAACGCCGCCCATAAACGGGTGTCATCGGGCAATTCAGGATGAGGACGCAAATCAGGATGAGCTTCACGCTTCGCCAGCACCTCGGCCGCTTCATCCGGCGTCAGCGGCTGTTCCTCACTGCCGATAAAATTAATCGATCCCGCCAGTTTCCGGCGATCGACGATAATTTCAATCATATCGCCGTCGCGCAGTTTGCCAATCGGCCCGCCGGCCAGGGCTTCAGGCCCGACGTGCCCGACGCAGGCTCCGGTTGACACTCCGGAAAAGCGGGCATCGGTAATCAGCGAGACGTATTTGCCATAGGGTAAATGTTTCAGCGCCGAGGTAACCTGATACGTCTCTTCCATCCCGGTTCCCGACGGCCCTCCGCCGATGATCACCATAATGTCGCCCTGGTGCACATCGCCCTGTTTAATCGCTTTAATCGCCAGTTCTTCCGAAACAAAGACGCTGGCTTTACCGGTATGCCGGTAAACCCCGTCCTCTCCCACCACCGAGTCGTCTATCGCCGTCGATTTAATCACCGAACCTTCAGGGGCGATATTGCCCACGGGAAAGGTAATGGTTGATGTCAGACCCCTGGTGCGCGCCTGCGCCGGACTCATGAGCACTTCATCCGGGTGAATACCGTCCAGCTGTTGCAAACGCTCGCGGAATATTTTCCGTCTCTCCGAGTTTTCCCACCATGCCAGGTTGTCGCCCAGGGTTTCGCCGGTAACGGTCAGCACGTCTTCATGCAGCAGCCCCAACGCGCGCAGGTGCAGCATCACTTCGGGCACGCCGCCCGCCAGAAACGCGCGTACCGTCGGGTGATAAACCGGACCGTTGGGCAACACGCTGACCAAACGCGGAACCCGGCGATTAATGGCGGTCCACTGTTCCACGTCGGGGAGGCGGCATCCCGCGGCATGGGCAATGGCCGGAATATGCAGCAGCAGGTTGGTTGAACCGCCAAAAGCGGCATGTACCGTCATCGCGTTCTCAATCGCCTTGTCGGTCAGAATATCGCGCGTCGTCAGCCCCTTGCGCTCCAGCGTCAGCGCCGCACGCGCCGACTGACGGGCAATTTCCAGCCAGACTTCCTGCCCTGAAGGCGCCAGCGCGGAATGCGGCAACGCCAATCCCAACCCTTCGGCCACCACCTGCGACGTTCCCGCCGTGCCGAGAAACTGGCATCCGCCGCCGGGCGAGGCACAGGCCCGGCAGCCGAGCATCGCGGCTTCTTCCAGCGTCAGGTCGTGATTGGCGAAACGCGCGCCGATCGTCTGTACTTTGCCCGCATCCTCGCCGTGCGTCGGCGGCAGCGTGGCGCCGCCGGGGACGATGATCGTCGGCAGATCGTGCATCGACGCCAGCGCAATCATCATCGCCGGCAGCCCTTTATCGCAGGTCGCGACGCCAATCACCGCCTTACGGGTGGGAAGAGAACGAATCAGACGACGAAAAACCATCGCCGCATCATTGCGGTACGGCAGGGAATCAAACATCCCGGTGGTTCCCTGAGAGCGCCCATCGCACGGGTCGCTGATATAGCCGGCAAACGGCACGCCGCGATGAAGCGCGATTTCCTCGGCGGCGGCGCGCATTTGCAGACCGATTTCCCAGTGGCCGGTATGGTAGCCCAACGCCACCGGCGTGCCGTCCGCATCACGGATGCCGCCCTGGGTGCCGAGAATCAGCACCTCGCTGCCCAATAACTTGTTCGGATCCCAACCCATACCGGCATTGAGCGTCAGGCCGAAAATATGGCCGCTCGGCGAATCTATCAGCATTTCCGGCGTCAGCGGCAGTGCCCCCTGCGGACCTGCGGCGTGCGTATAAATGTCATAGACCTGCGCATTGTCTTGATTAAAAATAGTATTAATAGACATGGCTTCTTCACTTATTGATTAGAATGAAAGGCGCTGTTTCCCTTGGGTCACAGCGGTAACCAGCGCTATCCGTAGCCTGAGCTATTCCTGCGGCAAGATATTGGCGTCGATCAGCGTTTGCCTGACCTGCGCTTTCTGCTTCTCGCTCAAAGGCTGAGTGGGCGGCAGGCAGAAAGTCGAAATATCCAACCCCGTCAACCGCATCGCCTCTTTCACCACATTTACAAATGGGCTGTCGATCTGATAGAGCCTCGGCAATTGCAGGATGGTCTTATGCAGCGCGGCCGCCTGCGCCAAATCGCCATCGCATACCGACCGATACAGGCCGACAGACAGGTCCGGAGCAAAGTTGGCGCTGGCGGAAATCGCCCCGTCCCCGCCCAGCAACAGCGTGTTCAGCAAATGGTCATCAAACCCGCAGAACACGCTGAAATCGGGATGGGCGGACTTCACGGTGGCGATCATGTCGCGCAGATGGGCAACCGAGTCGATAGTGTCTTTAATACCCACGATATTGGCATGCGCATCCGCAAGGCGTTTCACCAGTTCCGGGTAGAGGTCCTGCCCGGTCAGTTTCGGAAAGTTGTACAAAATCACCGGCAGCGTTACCGCCTGCGCAATGGCGCCGTAGTAGCCGAACAGATTATCCTCGGTGATTTGCCAGTAATAGGGATTGATGGCAACGACCGCATCCGCCCCCGACAATTGCGCATGGCGGCTTAGCGCCACCGCTTCCCGCGTATTGGTGCTGCCCACCCCAATCAGTACCGGAACGCGGCCATCCACCAGGTGAACAACCGTTTCTGTCAAGCGCATCCGCTCCGTCGCGGACATTTGCGAAAACTCGCCGCCGGTACCGAGGAAAAACAACCCATTCACGCCGGCGGCGATCAGATAATCGATCACGCGCCGCATTCCGGTTTCATCCAGCGCGCCATCGGCGGCGAAGATCGAAGACACCGGGGGAATAATCCCGGAAAATTTTGTCGAAAGCCCCATTAACGTCTCCTTACAACATCAAACACCAAGAGAGGAAGGCGCCTGTTGCAGCACTATTCGTTGCTAACAACGCTTGTTGCTGCGACAGCAAACCTGCCGATATTTGTTTTACATTATAAAACCAAGTTCTACATTACATAACAAACATGCTAGCACCGCCGTTTATGGCGAGTAAATAGCCGGTTTACGACATAGCTTAGAAATGGTTTGTGGATCACAAAATCGACGTCAGGAGATCAGGCCCGGAATGAATAAGGGATCATTGATGCAAGTGAAAGCGGCGGGAGCGGAGTAGCATTACGCCGCCGTAATCGGCGCGATGCGCGGTACGGGAAGCGGCGGCAGGGCCGATACCCTGTCACACCAGCGTCAGATTAAACGACTGCGCCCTGAGTTGCGCCTGTGCTTCCGGCGGCAATCCGCCGTCGGTGACGATATCCGACAGGTCGGATAAGGGCGTGATGCAAAATAGTGAATAAGCGCCGTATTTACTGCTGTCCGCCAGTAAAACCCGGCGACTGGCGTTGAGCAGGAGATCCTGCTTTACGCCGGCCTTTTCTTCCGTCGGCGTGGTGATGCCTTTTTCCAGGCTCCATGAGTTGCAGCTGATAAACGCGATATCGGGATAGATGCTGCGCAACAACCGCCGGCCGTGCTCGCCGATACAGGACTGGCTGCTGTCATCAATCCGCCCGCCGATAATCGTCACTTCAATCTGTTTGAATTCGGACAGAAACAGCGCGATTTGCAGATCGGCGGTGATCACCCGCAGCGGCAGGTGGGTCAGGTTGCGCGCCAGCTCCAGCGTGGTGGTGCCCGCATCCAGCACCACCGAGCTGCCGGGTTGCACCAGCGTCGCGGCATAGCGGGCGATGGCCTGTTTTTCCAGCAGATTTCGCCGCCGTTTTTCGTTGGTGGTCGGCTGAGAAGGGATAAAACGGTTAAGGGTGACGCCGCCGTGAGTACGGCTGATAACGCCCTGTTGATCCAGTTTGATCAGATCGCGGCGAATGGTCGCCGGGGAAGCGTCAATGACGGCAACCAGTTCATCCACCGTCACCAGATTATGGCTTTTCAGATAATCCATAATCTGGTCAAGACGGCTTCGTCCTTTCACATTATCTCCGCTCACGCGAAAAGCATCACTCAACGTTTGCCCCACGACGCTATCCATTTATTGAATCACACTGCCGATTAGCCGTTGAAAAACATCCGCGAATTACGCGAGCTGCATGGCCAACCGGATTGAGATCGCCATGCTCTCAGACTTCGCTTTTCCTGTCCAGGCAATATCAAACGCCGTGCCGTGATCGGCCGAGGTACGAATAAAAGGGAGTCCGGCGGTAATATTGACCCCGTCGTAAAAGCCCAGCAGCTTCAGCGGGATATGCCCCTGATCGTGATACATCGCCACCACCATATCGTATTGCCCTTCATATGCCTGTAGGTAGACGGTATCGGGCGGACAGGGGCCGAAAACCTCAATCCCCTTGGCCTTCATCGCCTCAACCGCCGGACCGACGATATTGATTTCCTCATCGCCAAACAGGCCGTTCTCCCCGGCGTGCGGATTCACCCCGGCCACGGCGATGCGCGGATGGGTAAAGCCGACCCGCTTGAGAAAAGTATCCGCCATGGCGATCACCGTTTCGACGCGTTCACGGCTCAGGGTATCGAGAAACTTACGCAGCGCGATGTGCGTCGAGACGTGGATCACTTTCAGCTTATCCGTATACAGCACCATGGCGTAATCGCGGCTGTGGGTAAGCTTCGCCAGCAATTCCGTATGCCCCGGATAAATATGCCCGGCCGAATGGAGCGCTTCTTTATTCAGCGGCGCGGTAGCGATGGCGTGCACCTCTTTCGCCATCGCCAGCTCGGTCGCCCGCTTGATGCAGCGGTAGGCCAGATCGCCCGCCTGAGCCTGCACTTTCCCCGGAACCAGCGCCTCAGGCTGTTCCAGGGGTTCATCGATAACGTTGATGACGCCGGGGGCGAAGCGGGCCTGGGAAACCCGTTGAATGGGATTCAGTTCGACATTGGCCGTCACCCCTAACGCCTGAATACGGCGTAACGTTTGCAGACAGCCCACCACTACCGCCGGCGCCCCCGAGAGCTCGCCGTCAGACAGCGCATTTATAATGATTTCCGGGCCGATACCCGCCGGATCGCCCATGGTGACCGCAATCGTATTATTTGCCACGGTACATCTCCTCAATAAAATAAAGTGCGTCCTGGAGCGTTGACTCTCCGCCAAACCCGCCGGCTTTGGTAATCACCGGCAGATCGTCTATCTCGCTGTTAATGAAAGTGCCACACGGCACACAGGGGGCGACTTCACTGGTGATACGATACCCTTCCGCTCCCAGCGCTCTGGCGACGGCGATGGCGATATCGCCGCCGGTAAGGAACAGGCCGCCGATCTGCGACTGATTGACGATGGCCAGCGTAATGGCGCCCAACGCATTGCTGATGGCGTCGCCCAATTGCTGCCGGCTCAGTTGATACTTTTCGCACAGCGTCTCTATCATCCGGCGGGCGTCGGCGTGGCGACTGGTGCGCAGCACGCAGTGCTGCCGGGTCTGAAGCAACGCCACCGCGCGGCGCGTAACCCTATCCTGGGCATCCCGGCCATCCGCCTGAAGCAGTTCTTCGACGTCCACGTCAACGATGCCCAGCAATTTTGACTCGGCGGCAAAGGCGATCTGCCGCCGCGTCGCGTCACTCATTGAGCCGGCGACGACTAACACCGGCAGCCGCTGTTCGCTATTCAAATAACAGCCGGAGGGAAGCGCATTAGCCAAACCGGCGGCACCGACCAATATAAATCGCACGCTGATTTGCGTTATCGCCTGCGCCAGCCGCACCAGATCGCTCTCGTGTTCGGCGTCAACCACCACAATGCCCGGTCCCTGACCGCCCAGTTTCCGTAGCTCCTCTACCAGGCGGTCGGAGCGAACCACCGACAGATCCAGCTCGTGAACGGGATATTCCGTTTGTAAGCCAATCAGCGTTTTAATATGCGAGGAGACGACCGGCGTTTTGGGATCGCTGGCAAACTCCGTCTCCGCCAGCGGAACGCCGTGCACCACGCACTGTCCCTGCAAGGTGACGCGTCCGGCGGCGGGAATGGCCGCGGCGACGATGGCGAGTTGCGCATCGCTGACCGCCATCGCCGCGCCGATTTCCGCCCCGACATTGCCGCGAAACGTGGAATCGATTTTTTTATAAATCAGCGGCGGCGCATTGCTTCCCGAACAGTAGGGCTGCAAAGCGTCTCTGACTTTGTCCGCCGCCCGTTGGGCGGTTAACGCCCGACTCTCGGTATTGAACACCAGCACCTCGGCCCGGCCCGGCGCTTTCCTCTGCCCGTCGAACACAACTTCGGTGCGCGCGCCTTTTTTAGCCAGCTGTACGCCGGTATCGTTCGCTCCGGTAAAATCATCGGCTATCACCACCATTTTCATATTTCGTCCCCCCCGCCTGCCGGCGTGGTTTTCCGTTGCCGATTTCGCTTCGCCACCCATGACGTCAGCATCGGCGTTAATAATGCGGTGACAATGACCGAGGTCGCGACTAACGGCGTGGCAACCGCAACCACCTCGGCCAACGCCGGATCGGCCTGGGCGATCGCCATCGGCGTCGCCACCGCGTTACCCGCGGTGCTGGAAGCCGCCGCGCCGGCGATGCCCGATCCGCCCACTAAACGATCGACCTTGATATTGAAGAATCCGCCTACCAGCGTGGTCAGCGCGCCCAGTAAAATGCCCGCGATACCGCCCTTGATCAACATGCTCAAATCGATATTCGCGCCCAGCGCGAAGGCGAAAAACGGGATCAGCAGCGGGCCGCCTTTGGTGAGAAATTCCCGCATCTGTACGTCAAGATTGCCAAGCAGCATGCCTATCGCCATCGGGATCAACACCACAACGATAGACATCAGCGGGATGTTGGCCATACCTGCCGCCCCCAGAGCGATCATGGTCAGCACCGGTCCGTCGCTGAGCGACATCAACGGCGTCGCCCCCACTTCCTCTTCGCCGCCAAACTCACCGGCCAAGGCGGCGTATAATCCCCCGTTGGTATTGCTCATGGCGGCAATAATGGCGACCGAAGACAATCCCCAAAGACCTTCCGCCCCGAACAACCGCTCGACCCCAAAACCCAGCGCCACCGCCACGATAAATTTGGACAGCGTAATGCTGCCCCCAATCAACAACGCCTTAGGCGCCGCCTTGATATGGATCCCCGCGCCCATACATAACAAGAACGCGCCAATCAACGGCGCGGCGCCGTTTTTGAATAGCGCGGTTGTGAATCCTCCGACGTTCAGTGCCTCAGGAGCAAAGGTATTCAGCAAGGCGCCCAACACCAGCGGCACCACCATCATTCCCCCAGGGATTTTCTCTATCGTCGCTTTAATTTTCATTGCTACCCCGCCGTTTATGATTTAATTAAATCACATATGATTATATTAGATCAAAATAAAACAAATGCGAGCCATATCCCAGTATGAAAAATCACAGGAATGATTATTTGATTAAATAAATTCAAAATGGAGGGCGTGTAGACGCTCTTGTCGTAATGGGACTTTACTGCCATAATCCCATCTTGGGACTAATGGCTTACATGCAGATTATCGCTATCGGCATCAAATTTATCGGTACGCATCGGCAGTATGACGCCATTGACGCCAATACCATTGAAGGGGAATAACATGATGACGATTTATCCTATCCGTAATGACAGCGACTATCAGGCCGCGCTTAGGAAAGTCTCCCCTTTATTCGATAACCCACCAGAACCCGGCACGCCAGAAGGAGATTTTTTTGATGTGATGGTCACACTTATTGAAGCCTATGAGGCCAAACACTTTCCTGTGGATCTCCCCGACCCCATTGAAGCGATTAAATTTCGTATGGAACAATCGGGATTGACGCCCAAAGATCTTCAGCCGGCTATTGGCCGCTTAAATCGCGTTTATGAAATACTCAACGGCAAGCGAAATCTGACGCTGCCGATGATCTGGAATTTACATACGATGTTCAATATTCCTGCCGAAAGCCTGATAAGACCGGGGCGGGTTACGCCATCCGCCTAAACAGCACTGCCCGGAGACCAACGAGCCCGCTCAACGCTGCTGTACAAACTCACGGTATTTCGCCACCAGATCGAGAAAATCCTCCAGGCCGCACAGCGACAGGCTTTCTTCATCGTAGTAGCTCATGCCCTCTTCCATTTCATCGACGACGAATTCCAGCAGGTTTGCCTGAATCATGACTTCCTCGCCGTCCAGCAGCAGCGTATATTCGTGGCCGACTTTCCGCCACTGCCGTTCACTTCCCGCCACCCGGCGCGCGGCCGCCTCCACCTCGTCCAATACCGCCAGTTGCCCTTTGACCTCTTCATTAAACCAGTGACCGACCGCTTCATGTCCCATCGACATTCGTACCATTACCTGCCCGGTAACGTCCCGCAAGAATTCATAGTCCATGATGCCATCCTCAGTGATATTGCTTAACGTAGTTTAACTGTCCTCCTGCCATACCACAGTGATATACCCGTCATACTTCAAGCATAGCGGGCAGAGAAGAAAAAAGGTCTGCCGGTCTGATACAGGTCGCGCGCTTCTGATTCTGAAGGAAACCCAAGTTACGGCGGGCGCAAAAGACGCAGCCGGACAACCCTCAATCCCGTCAATATCAGAAACGAGTCGAACGATAGCAGGTAATCCGGCGCCGGGAAAGATTGCGCCGGATTGCGCTTATTGATGCAGCGCTTTGCCGTTGGCCCGCACGCCGACGGCCCGGAGGGTGACGGGCAGGACGCCCGTCATAAAAAATCGCCAGGAGCCTGGGGAGTCCCCAGAAAGTAATTAAGCTATTTGATAAATCAGCTTAAATATTAGCGGAGAGCGCCAACTGCGCCATCTCCTCGTCGGAAAGCCGGGTAATTTGCTGAACCTGCTCGCGCGCCATGCCGGTCAGCAATAACTGGCGCGCAATCTGCCGCGCGCTGGTTTTCATGCCTTGCTCTATGCCTTGTTCTCTTCCCTGTATTACTCCGGCCTGCATACCCTCTTCAAATCCAATTTGTTTCAGCTGCTGTGCAATCGTCATTATCTCCTCCCGATCCGTTGACAACGGCTCCGCCACTATTTCGATAAAATCGGCTGGTCTGGATGTATTGCCGGTTTGCGCGATGTAATACAACAACGCCTTCTTCTGCGTCAGCGGCACCTGCCAGCGCTCAAATAATAACCCGATGTCTCGCGCCAGTTCCAGCATATCCCGCGTACGGATATGTTTTTGCACCAATTCCAGCAACGCCGCCCGCCGGTGGGTTTTAATCTCCTCATCGGGAATAACGGTGAGGTCAATCAACGTAAAGGCATTGCCGTAAATTTGCGCCGCTAATTCGGGGTCATCAAATGCATCCAGCCAACGCAGACTGTACGGGTACGGGCAGCGTTCTCCCTGATAGAACAGTAGCGGCACCACCAGCGGCAACTGCTTATGGCCCTGTTCAATATGTTGCTGCATCGCCGCCAGACAGTAACGAATCAGGCGGAATGCCATCATGTTTTCCGGTTTGCTCTGATGCTCAATCAAACAGTAGATATAGCCGGTTCCGGCAGTGGTATGCAGCGAATAGAGCATATCGGATACCCTGGCGCGTAGCGCTTCATCCACGAACGAGGCCGACTCCAGTTGCAGCGTGTTGAAATCGCAGCGTTCACCAATATCCGGCGGCAGATGGACGGTAAGAAAATCCCGCGCCACCGCAATATCGCTGAGAAAAAGTTTGAATACCTTATCATGTGATTGCATGTCGTCCCTGACGAAGAGCGTTCCCTAAGAACGCCACGATAACGCCTGCCGCTCGCGGGTAAAGATAATACGACCCGCCCTGCAAAGGCGCTCGCAAGAAAAAATTGCAAGGAGCAATTTTAAACGTCGCCTGCGACGGCCCGTAAGGGTGGCGGGCAGGACGCCCGCCATAAAAACTCACCTAAGGCGGCCGGTCAGGAAAAGAGGTGGGATAACGCTTAGCCGTCGACCTGATCCAGCGTCGGGTAGTCGGTATACCCGGTGCTGTCGGCACTGTAGATGGTGGCGCTATTCAGGGCGTTTAACGGCGCGTTGAGTCGAAAACGCTCCACCAGATCCGGATTGGCGATATACAGCCGCCCGAAAGACACCGCATCCGCTTCGCCATCGGCGATCAGCCGCTCGGCGGACTCGCGCGTCAACCCGTCGTTGGCAATCACCGCGCCGCTAAAACGCTGTCGGATCAGCGGCAGAATGCGGTTGGGCGTCTCCAGAGTCTCTCGAACGAAGATAAACGCCAGATGACGCTCGTTCAGCTGTTCGACCACGTAGCCGAACAGCGCCTGCGGATTGGAATCCTGCACGGAATGGGTGTCGGACATGGTATTCAGATGCACTCCTATCCGCTCCGCCGGCCACACTTCCAGTATGGCGTCCACCGTTTCCAGCAGGAAACGGGCGCGGTTGGCGATGGAGCCGCCATATTGATCCGTCCGTGTATTGGAACCGTCATGCAGGAACTGATCGAACAGATAGCCGTTGGCGGCATGGATTTCCACCCCGTCAAAACCGGCGCGTTTGGCATTTTCCGCCGCCTGACGGAAATCCGCCACCAGTCCGGCTATTTCCTCCGTTTCCAGCGCGCGCGGCACCACGTAAGGCTTATACGGACGGATGGTGGCGACATGGCCTTCCGGCGCAATGGCGCTGGGCGCGACCGGCAATTCGCCATCCAGATAAAGCGGATCGGAAATGCGTCCGACGTGCCATAGCTGGATAACCACTTTCCCCCCGGCCTGATGCACCGCGTCGTTAATCCTTTTCCAGCCCGCAATCTGCGCTTCCGACCAGATGCCCGGCGTATTGGGATACCCCACCGCTTGCGGCGTGATGGCGGTGGCTTCGGTCAAAATCAGACCGGCGCTGGCCCGCTGAACGTAGTATTCCAGCGACAACGCGCCGGGAATTCGCTGTTCGAAGGCATGCATACGGGTGAGCGGCGCCATAACAATACGATTGGATAACTGAATGGCGCCAATCTTGATCGGATCAAATAAACTTGGCATGGCATTTTCCTTATGGCTTAACCCCGATGGGTTATCAGAGACCTTATCGATAATACGCGGCGATAACCCGTCATATAATGAGCAAATACGCCGGAGAAGGCACGCCATTGCGTGCGGGATCGTCATTCGATTAGGCACTAACCCGGTAACGGAAAGTTATATATGCGGAGCGGGAAAAGTAAAAAAGAGGCCTGACGGCCTCTGAGATTGCTGATTACAGTTTGGTGCTATGGCGTTATGCCCCCTCCCGGCCTCCCCCTTATCAGGGGGAGGAGCGTTCTCCCTCCCCTGCGAAGGGGCCGGGGTGGGGTCATCAAACTACATGATTTACACCGCGGTCTGAAAAATAACCCCGTCCGCTTTCTCGGTATAGTGATCCAGACGGTCGAAGTTCAGATAGCGGTAGGTATCCAGCGCGGTTTTATCCACCTGCTCCATATAGGTCTGGTATTCATCCGGCCCCGGCAGGCGGCCCAGCAGCGAAGCCACCGCCGCCAGCTCCGCGGAAGCCAGATAGACATTGGCCCCGGTGCCTAAACGGTTCGGGAAGTTACGCGTAGAGGTGGATACCACCGTCGCGCCGTCCGCCACGCGCGCCTGGTTCCCCATGCACAGCGAACAGCCGGGGATCTCGATGCGCGCCCCGCTCTTGCCGAACACGCTGTAGTACCCCTCTTCGGTCAGCTGCGCGGCGTCCATTTTGGTCGGCGGCGCCACCCACAGGCGAGTGGGCAGTTGACCTTTATGGCCGTCCAGCAGTTTACCGGCGGCGCGGAAGTGGCCGATATTGGTCATACAGGAACCGATAAACACCTCGTCGATCTTCTCGCCGGCCACGTCGGACAGCCAGCGGGCGTCATCCGGATCGTTCGGCGCGCAGAGAATCGGCTCTTTGATTTCCGCCAGATCGATGTCGATCACCGCGGCGTATTCCGCATCGGCATCCGCTTCCAGCAGCTGCGGATCGGCCAGCCATTTCTGCATCCCCTGGATACGGCGCTCCAGCGTACGGCGATCGCCATAGCCTTCGGCGATCATCCACTTCAGCAGCACGATATTGGAATTCAGATATTCGATAATCGGCGCTTTATCCAGCTTGATGGTGCAACCGGCGGCGGAACGCTCCGCCGAGGCGTCGGTCAGTTCGAACGCCTGCTCCACCTTCAGATCCGGCAGCCCTTCTATTTCCAGAATACGTCCGGAGAAAATATTCTTTTTGCCTTTCTTCTCGACGGTCAGCAGCCCCTGTTTAATCGCATACAGCGGGATGGCGTGCACCAGATCGCGCAGGGTGATGCCCGGCTGCATTTTGCCGCTAAAGCGCACCAGCACCGACTCCGGCATATCCAGCGGCATTACCCCGGTGGCGGCGGCAAACGCCACCAGCCCGGAGCCGGCCGGGAACGAGATGCCGATCGGGAAACGAGTGTGGGAATCGCCGCCGGTGCCGACGGTATCCGGCAGCAGCATGCGGTTAAGCCAGGAGTGGATCACCCCGTCCCCCGGACGCAGCGATACCCCGCCGCGGTTCATGATGAAGTCGGGCAGCGTGTGGTGGGTGGTGACGTCCACCGGCTTCGGATAGGCGGCGGTGTGGCAGAACGACTGCATCACCAGATCGGCGGAGAAGCCGAGACAGGCGAGATCTTTCAGCTCATCGCGGGTCATCGGCCCGGTGGTGTCCTGGGAACCGACCGAGGTCATTTTCGGCTCGCAATACTCGTCAGGGCGAATACCGGCAACGCCGCAGGCGCGTCCGACGATTTTCTGCGCCAGCGAGAAACCTTTATTGCTGTCGGCCACCGCCCTGGCGATGCGGAACACGGCGCTCGCCGGCAGCCCCAGCGACTCGCGCGCTTTGGAGGTCAGCCCGCGGCCGATAATCAGCGGGATACGCCCGCCGGCGCGCACTTCGTCGAGCAGCACATCGGTTTTCAGCGCAAAGGTCGCCAGCACCTCGCCGGTGTCATGGCGGCGTACTTCGCCCTTATAGGGATAGATATCAATCACATCGCCCATATTCAGGTCGCTTACATCCACCTCAATCGGCAGCGCGCCGGCATCTTCCATGGTATTGAAGAAGATGGGCGCTATTTTCCCGCCCAGCACCACGCCGCCGCTGCGTTTGTTCGGCACATGAGGAATATCGTCCCCCATAAACCACAAAACGGAGTTGGTGGCGGACTTGCGGGAAGAACCGGTGCCGACCACATCGCCGACGTAGGCCAGCGGAAAGCCTTTCTTGTTCAGCTCGTCGATCTGTTTGATCGGACCGACCACGCCGGGCTGATCGGGGTCAATGCCTTCGCGGGCGTTTTTCAGCATCGCCAGCGCATGCAGCGGGATATCCGGGCGCGACCAGGCGTCGGGCGCCGGGGAGAGGTCATCGGTGTTGGTTTCACCGGTCACCTTGAATACGGTAACGGTGATTTTTTCCGCCAGCTCAGGGCGGGACAGGAACCATTCGGCGTCCGCCCAGGATTGAATCACCCGTTTGGCGTAGGCATTGCCGGCTTTGGACTTTTCTTCCACGTCGTAAAAATTATCAAACATCAGCAGCGTGTGCGACAGCGCTTTTGCCGCAATCGGCGCCAAAACGTCGCTGTCGAGCGCATCAATCAGCGGATGAATATTATAACCGCCCTGCATGGTGCCGAGCAGTTCCACCGCTTTTTCCGGGCTGACCAGCGGGGAAGACGCCTCACCTTTCGCCACCGCCGCCAGAAAACCGGCTTTCACATAGGCCGCTTCATCAACGCCGGGGGGAACGCGGTTAATCAGCAAATCCAGTAAAACGTCTTCTTCACCGGCGGGAGGATGTTTTAATGACTCAACCAGCGCCGCCATTTGCGCGGCATCCAACGGCTTGGGAACAATCCCCTGTGCAGCCCGCTCGGCTACGTGCTTACGATATTCTTCTAGCACGACTTTCTCCTCGCTCTTATTGTCTTCGTTATGCCCGACGCTCTTGTTCCTGATGATGATTTCCATGCCGCTGTGTCGGCATGAGAGGGTTAAGGTAAGAGAGTGCCCGGTCCAGCCTCGCCAGCATATCAGAATTTGCAACACCTGTTAATTCATTTACAACCCAGCAACATTAAAGCATCGTTTCGTTCACTTCATCCGTAAACGAGCATCCCATTCACGCACTGCACAGGGATAAAGAGAGCAGTTATACGCCGAGCGCCCGCGCCAGAAACGTCTGACACTGATCCAACTGGCCGCAGTCGATATACTCGTCCGCCTTATGGGCCTGGGCAATAGAGCCCGGTCCGCAGACAACCGCCGGGATCCCCGCCTGCTGAAACAATCCGGCCTCGGTGCCGAACGCCAGCGAGTGAAACCCAGGCTGTTCCGCCGCCGCCGCGCAGCGGTGTTTCAGCGCATCCAGCGACGCATCGTCCTGCAAACCAGGGTAGGCGGACAGCATCTCAAACTGAATATCCGCGTCGCCAGCGACCCGACGCATTTGCGGCACGATGTGCCGACGGGCGAAATTCCCCAGATCATCCGCCAGTAAATGGTGATCGCTGCCCGGTAGCGGGCGGATTTCAAAATCAAATTCGCAGCGATCCGGCACCACGTTGACCGCCGCGCCGCCGCGCACGGTTCCCGTCTGTACCGTCGACCACGGCGGTTCATAGCGCGTATCGGTTAAGCCGCCTTGCCAGTCGCGCCCGCGCTGACGCAGAAACATCATCAGTTCGGCGGCATATTCGATGGCGTTCACTCCCAGCTGCGGCTGGGAAGAGTGCGCCGCCTGGCCGAGCACGACGCAGCGCCAGGCGCTTTTTCCTTTATGCGCGGTCGCGATGCGCATCATCGTCGGTTCGCCGATGATGCATCCGGTCGGGCGGACGGCGTCGCGCGCCAGTTGATCCAGCAGGCCGCGCACGCCGACGCAGCCGATCTCTTCGTCATAGCTGATGGCGATATGTATCGGCCGGGCGTCGGCGCCGCGCGTGCCCTGAATAAAACGCGGCGCCAGCGCCAGCACGCAGGCGATAAACCCCTTCATGTCGGCCGTTCCGCGCCCATAGAGACGATCGCCGCGCCGCGTCAGCGTGAACGGATCGCTGCTCCACGGCTGTCCCGCCGTCGGCACCACATCCGAGTGGCCGGAAAGGCAGATCCCGCCCCGATCCTGCGGCCCGATGGTGGCGTAGAGATTCGCACGCTGGCCGTCGGCGCTGTACACCCGGCGCGCGCGAATACCGTAACCGGCCAGATAGTCTTCCACAAAGTCAATCAGCGGCAGATTGGACTGACGGCTCAGGGTAGGAAAAGCAATCAGTTCGGACAGGATATCGATGGCGGTGATCATAACGGGCTATCCTCAGGATTTTACGGCGATGACGTCGATTTCCACCCACCACTCCGGACGCGCCAGCCCGGTGATCGTCAACCCGGTCGATACCGGAAAGACGCCTTTCAGCCAGCGCCCCATAATGTTGTAAACCGTTTCACGGTAGCGGATGTCCGTCAGGTAGACGGTTATTTTACAGATATCCTCCAGTTTACTGCCGGATTCTTCGAGCAGCATCTTGATATTGAACATCGCCTGCTCGGTCTGGGCCGCGACATCTCCCACCCCGACCGACTCCCGGGTATCCAGATTCTGGCCGATTTGTCCGCGCAGAAAGACCATATTGCCGGCTACCACCGCCTGGCAGAGATCGTTGTCCAGACTCTGTTCGGGGTAGGTTTTTTTGGTGTTGAACTGGCGAATACGCGTATGTGCCATAATGTATTTCTCCTGATAAAGCCGTTTTTTAAACGAGCGGGGTTGCGGCAAGGTTTGCCCATGCCTATGGTTTGACAATATTAATGAGTTGATTAATAACGTATTAAGTTAAAAACTGTTTCAGTTCCGCGCTTTGCGGATTATCGAAAATATCCTGCGGCGAACCGACCTCATGGACTTTTCCCTGATGCATAAACACCACGCGATCGCTCACCTTGCGGGCGAAATTCATCTCGTGGGTCACCATAATGATGGTCATGCCATCCTCGGCCAGCTTCTCAACCACCTGCAGCACTTCGCCCACCAGTTCCGGGTCGAGCGCCGACGTGATCTCATCGCACAGCAGAACCTCCGGGTTCATCGCCAGCGCTCTGGCGATCGCCACGCGCTGTTGCTGTCCGCCGGACAGACTGTCCGGCCAGCTGTCGAACTTTTCCGCCAGCCCGACGCGCTGCAACAGCTGGCGGGCGGCGCGTTCCGCTTCATCTTTCGTCATTTTCTTCACCAGCGACGGCGCCAGCATAATGTTTTTCCCCACGGTGAGATGGGGAAACAGGTTAAAACTCTGGAATATCATGCCGACGTCCTGACGCAGCTCGCGCATGGCGCGCTCATCGTCGTATTGGACCGGCTGACCGTCCACACGCAGTTCCCCCTGCTGGAAGGACTCCAGACCGTTGATGCAGCGTAGCAGCGTACTTTTGCCCGAACCGCTTTTGCCGATGATGCACACCACCTCCTGACGTTTTATCTGCAAATCGATGCCCTTCAGCACTTCGTTGTCGCCAAAGCGCTTATGCAGACCGCAAATATCGACCAGCGCAAAGCCGCTGGCATGCTGGGCGGAATTAGTCATGGCCGGTTGTTCCCCGCGTTAAATGCTTTTCCAGATGCCGGCTCCATAGCGACAGCGGAAAGCACAGGATGAAATATAAGAGCGCCACGCTGCCGTAAACCAGAAACGGCGCGAAGGTGGCATTGGAGATAATCTGTCCCGAACGAGTCAGTTCGACAAAACCGATCACCGAGGCCAGCGCGGTGGCTTTAACCGCCTGCACCATAAACCCCACCGTCGGCGCGATAGCCAGACGCATCGCCTGAGGCAGTATTACGTAGCGTAACTGTTCGCCGAACGACAGCGCCAGACTGGCGGCCGCCTCCCACTGCTGACGCGGAATGGCCGCTACGCTGCCGCGCCAGATTTCGGTGAGAAACGCGCTGGCGTACAGCGTCAGGCACAGGCTGGCGGCGAATAGCGGCGCGGTTTCGATGCCGAGCAGCCCCAGACCGAAGTAGGTCAGAAAGAGCTGCATCAGCAGCGGCGTGCCCTGAAACAGATTGACGTACGCGGCAACCAGGCGCTGTAGCCAGACGCCGCCGGACAGACGCAACACCAGCAGAATGCCGCCGACGATGCCGCCGCCGATAAAGGCGATGGCCGACAGACCCACCGTCCAGCGCAGCGCCAGCAGCAGATTACGGTAGATATCCCACAGCGAGAAATCACTCATGATCGTTTTCCTGATGTCAGCGGTTGAAAATACGCCGGGCGCATTTTTTAACGCCGCTGAGCGACGCCCCGGAAGAGGTCGGGCAAGAGCGGCCCGTCATAAAAATAAAGCGGGGTCCCAGCCAGTTCAAAAACCGGCGCATCGCGATAGCGAGCAGCAGATAGATCGCCGCCGCAATGATGTAGGATTCAAAATTGCGAAACGAGCGGCTGGCGATCAGATTGGCGCTGTACGATAGCTCTTCGGTGGAGATCTGGCTGCACACCGCCGACCCCAGCATGATGATAATCACCTGGCTTACCAGCGACGGCCAGACGCGGGACAGCGACGGCGGCAGCACGACGCGGGTGAAAATCTGCCAGCGGCTGAGCGCCAGGCTCTTCGCCGCCTCAATCTGGCCGCGCGGCGTCGTTTCGATCCCCGCCCGCACGATCTCCGCGGCGTAAGCGCCGAGGTTGAGGATCAGCGACGCCATGCTGGCGGTCAGCGCCGACAGCTGCACGCCGGCGGCCGGCAACCCGAAGAAGATAAAAAACAGTTGCACGATATAGGGCGTATTGCGAAAAAGCTCTACGTAAGCGCCCACCAGAAAACGCAGCCAGGCGGCTCCCCTGGCCCGTCCCCAGCCGCAGGCGATGCCCAGCGACAGGCCGAACAGCGTGGCGATCAGCGCCATCGCCAGCGTCGTTATCGTGCCGGTTAATAACAGCGGCCACTGTTGCAGTACCGTAGCAAAATCAAACATCATCAGGCGTTTTCCCCCGCGTTGGGCGCAGTGCCAGTAAATCGTCAAGGTCAGTCAGGGTTTCCGCCGCCCACAGCCGTCCGAGCAGGCTCTGCATCTGCGCGGCGTCCATGACCCGGCCGGCGCAGCGGCGAAATTTGTCGCTCAGTTCCTCATCGCTCAGCGGACGAGCGGCCGTTCCCCATGCCTGCGCGGTAAACCGCTCGTGTTTGGTCCCATCCGCCATCTCCAGCGTAACCGCCGCTCCCTCCGGCGCCCGCCGCAGCAGTTCGTCGTCACGCCAGCGCGGGCCGGTGGTCATCGCCACTTTCTCCATCAGTTGCGCCAGTTCGGGACTGCGCACCGTCTCGTCATTGAGGCAATCCAGCGTCAGTTCGCCATAAGAGAGCGACGCGGCGATGGCGAACGGCAGGCTGAACTGCGCCTGTTGAACGGAAACCGGCCGCAGGTAGGCCAGATTGGCCGCCACCAGCGGCGGCACATCGCAGACGATGCGGACCACATCGCCCGGTTCGAGCGCCCGCTCGCGCGCCAGCGCCATCACGCCGTCCACCGCCGCGTGGGAAGAAAGGCACACCGGCAGACGTTTAACGTCGATGCCGGGGTTCAGCAGACACCAGCTATCGTCCGCCGCCAGCCGTTCCCGCATAAAGCGCCCCGCGTTGCACAGCGCGGCCAGCCCGTATGGATGTTCGACGGCATCCGTCGGCCCGCTGGCTCCCTGCTCGGCCAGCAGCGCGGCTATCACGCCCGCCTCGCTGGCTCGTCCGGCCAGCAGCGGCTTGGCGTCGCTGCCGAATACGCTTTTCATCCCGCCGGTTCCGGCGATAGCCAACCCCAGCGCCTGCGCAGTCGCGACCGCATCCAGCTTCAGCAGTCGGGCCGCCGCCGCGCAGGCGCCTACCGTTCCCAGCACGCCCGTGGTCCACCAGCCGCGTTCATACAGGGTCGTTCCCAGGGCCTGCGCCAGCCGGTACTGGCATTCCGACCCGGCCACCAGCGCGGTTATCAGCGCCTCTCCGCTGGCGGAACGGGACTGCGCCAGCGCTAACGCCGCCGGAACAATCACCGCCGAGCCGTGCGCGAAACCGGCGTAGCAGTTATCGTCAAAATCGAGGGCGTGGGCCGCCGTAGCGTTGACAAACGCCGCCGCCGGCGCGGCCATATCGGCATCGCATCCCGCCGCCTCCGCCCGGCCGGCGGCGGCGTACTGCGTCGCCGTCGCGCGCGCCAGTCCGGCAACGCGGGTCGCCGAGCCTGCCAGCATGACCCCCAGCGTATCCACCAGGCAGCGCTGCGCCACCCGGCGCACCGACCTGGGGATCGCCTGCGGCGTTATGGCCGCCAGCCAATCGGCCAATAGCTGCGTCGCGCGTTTTTCCGTCATGCCCGCTTCTCCAGCCCAACCATCATCATTCCGGCAGATCGCCGGCCGGCGCGCCCAACCATTTCTGCGCGATAGCATCCAGCGTTCCGTCCGCCTTGGCGGCGCGCAGAATCTGGTTCACCCTGGCAACCAGGTCCGGCTGGTCTTTCGGCATCCCGACATAGCACGGCGAATTGGACAAAATGACCTTCAGTTCCAGATCAAGCCTGGGGTTTTTCTGTTTCATGGCGCCCGCCACCGTCGTGCCGATCGCCACCAGCTCGGTCTGGCCGGACAGGAAAGCGGAGATGGTGCTGTTGTTGTCCTCGAAGCGGCGGATAACCGCCTTCGGCGCCATCGTGGTCAACTCTTCGTCCTGCATGGAGCCGCGGGTCACCGCCACGGTTTTGCCCGCCAGCTCGTCGGTGGTGGTCGCCTTGACCTTGCCGCCGCCGAACACCGCGTCAAAGAAAGGCGCATAGGCGATGCTGTAGTCGATCACTTTGGCGCGCTCTTCCGTTTTCCCCAGCGAGGAGATGGTCATATCCGCCTTACCGGTTTGCAGGTAGGGAACGCGGTTGGGACCGGTCACCGGAATCAGCGTCACCTTGACGCCCATCTTTTCACCGATCAGGCGGGCGACATCAATATCCACCCCTTGCGGCTGCATATCGCTGCCGACGTAGCCATAGGGCGGATAGTCCACCGGTACGGCCACACGTAAATTCTTCTGGCTCATAATGTTGTCGAGAACGCCGGCGGCGTTGGCCGTCATCACCGCAAACGCCGCTACGACACCGACGAGCGCGGATAATAATGTCTGTCTTTTCATGACAACTCTCCTGACTTGACGTACTGAATAAAGGTTGGATAAATAAAAAACCCTGGTTTTGGCGCAAAAGCCGCTGTTTTCGCCTGCGGCGTAAAATAGTGTCTGTTTATTTATGGTGGCGGATCATTACCGTCCGCCAGCCTGCGAACCGTCGCTAATGCGACGTTAAAATTGGCTCGCGGACGTTTTTTTAAAATAGCCGGCGCGCACCGCCATACCGATCAGATTGATAAAGAACCGACAGGCGGTAATCGCCGTAATATTGTTCACATCTTTTTTAGGCGTAATTTCGACAATATCCATGCCTACCACGCGGCCTTTTTTCACCAGGCCGTGAATGATTTTTCGCGCTTCGCCGTAGGTCACTCCGCCCAGCGCCGGACCGTTGACCGCAGGCATAATCGTCGGGTCTATCCCGTCAGCATCCATGGTGATGTAATAGTTGCCGCCGTCGGGAATACGGCTGAGGATGGCCTCGGGACCCGCGTCATGCAGTTCGTGCGCCGTAATCAGATGCGCGCCGTACGCCAGCGCCGCGTCCACCTCTTCCTGCCGGGCGGAACCGTTGGCGCGCAGGCCGATCTGGAAGATTTCGCCAACGTGCGCCATCTCCGACGCGCGGCGGATCGGGCTGGAGTAACCGTCGGTGACGCCGTTCACGTCCTGACGCCAGTCAAGGTGCGCGTCGATATGAATCAGCGTAATCGGGCCGACCTCTTCCAGCGCGCGCAGCACCGGGATGGGAATGCCGTGATCGCCGCCGATGATCAACGGCATGCCGCCTAGCGCCAGAATCTTGCGCACCACCGCCTCGGCGGCGTCATAGTGCCGATTCAACTCGCGCGCATCGCCGGCGATATCGCCGCAATCCACCATGCGAATCGGCTGGTTGTCCATCATCGGGCCGCCGATATCGAAGTCATAGCGCTCGAAGCTGCGCAGCGCGCGATCGGTTGCCTGACGCACCGCCGTCGGCGCATGGGTTTGATCGTTGCTTACTTCGTCGATCGAATACGGCGAACCATAGGGAATACCCAATACGGCGATATCCACGGAATCGAGTGTATTTAAATCCGTCACGACTTCCGAATAAAGCAGACTCTTATGGCCGTGTTTCGGCGCGGTTGTAAATTCCGGTTTATAGGCAATCATTTCTCTTTTCCTGGTAGCAATAAATAATAATGCGATAAACAGCGGCGAAATTAATTCAGGCTCCACCACTCGCCCATCGCCCATAATTTCTCTTCGGTACTATTTACCAAGCCTTGTACGTCCACTTTCGCGGTAGCGGCTAATAACGCCACCAATAATTCGCTGACGAGAAAAGCCGGCGTTAAGGTGTCAAAAAAAGACGCGGTTTGTTTTTTTACCAAGATGGTTTCGCTGGCGATACGCGCCAGCGGCGAACTGGCGCTATCGGTAATGGCGACGACCTGCACCTTCTGCTGCGCCAGATAACGGCTCAGCGACACCGAGCGCCTGGCATAAGGAGAAAGGCTGCATACCAGCAATACGTCTTTCGAACTGATATTATTCATCAGGGCCATAATGCCGCTTTCTCCCGCGCCTTCGATTAAACGGATATTTCCCTGAAAATAAGTGGCTACGTGAGCGAAATGAAAGACCACCGGAAATGAAGAGCGCAAACCAAGGCAATAAATCATCCGCCCCGCGGAGAGCACTTTCGCCGCCCTGACAATGGCGTCCAGCGTTGCCTTCTCGCACAGATTCTGAATATAGGACGTGGTGGTATTGGCCAAATCCAGCACCAGCGAGCTTTCGCCCATTTTCTGTTTCATCTCCACCAGCGCCGGCACGCGCGGAGCGTACTCATGCCCCTGCCCCCGCGCGGCGTCGACGAAAATAGCGCGAATCTCATCGTAACCGGACAGCCCGAGTCGCTTCGCCAGCCGGGTCATGGTGGAAGGGGGAATGCCCGCCAGCCGCGCCTGTTCGCGCATCGACATGACGATCACTTCCTGCGGATGGTCGAGCACAAAACCGGCCGCCAGCCGTTCCTGTTTCGGCAACGACTCAAATCGCTGTTTTATTTGTTGGCACAACGCAAGATGATCCATAAATTAGCCCGTTTTTTCGCATCGCTACGGGATAGGAATTGCAACCGCCATGCCAAAAACGATTCATGTCGATTCACTTGATTCAATATTTGCGGATAAATTTCTGCATCAAAAGTCGATAGGGGAATTAGGCAGAATCAAAATGATTCAAATGAACCATTTTGCGCCGAAAATAATTTAAGGCGTAAAAATAAACCGTTCATTGGCAGATAAACGATAAACACGGCTTGCACCAGAAATGAAAAATCTCTGCCACTCTATGGTGCAATATCCTTTATACCTTAAATAATTCGAGTTGCAGGAAGGCGGCAAGTTATACCGCGCATAACCTATAAAAAAGACGTATGTAAGAAATTCGTCCGATTGCCGATAGTTTCCTACTGGGCAGATTGATATCAACGCCATTGGGAGTACATATGTCCTTTTTACGCAACGTCACCATAAGAAAGGTTTTGTTGGTTATTCTCAGTCTTTTTCTGTTGTTATGGGGCGGCGTGTCTTGGTTTACGCTGTCATCGCTTAATCAGGCCACCCATTACCTGGCGCTCGGCAATACGCAGGTGGAATCATTAAATACCCTGACCAGCGGCACCGATCAGGCCCTGCTTTCAGCCATCCGCATCAACCGGGCGATGACGCTGATGCAGAGCGGCAAACTGGACGACATCGACAACACCGTCTCCGCCGCCGGCGCCGCGTTGCGGAGCAGCCAGGAAAATCTGGAAAAGTTCAGAAATCAGTCTCATACGCAAATCGACCCGCCCATCGTCGATGAGGTGGTGGCTACGTGGAGCCTGTTGATCGAGAAAGGTCTGCAGCCGATGATGACGGCCCTGCTGGAGAAGCGCTTCGCCGAGTACCGCCGGCTGTTCCGCGACGATTTCCAGGCGCTGAACGAAACCTTTATCGGCGCGGCGGGCCGCTATCAGGCCATCGCCTCGGACAGCGCTACCGTGCGGCATGTCTATACGCTGGTCGAATGGTGCAAGAGCATCCTTATCGCGGCGATGGCCGTCGGGGCCGTCATTCTGCTGCTGACCGACCGCTATCTGGCCGGCTATGTGGTGAAGCCGCTGATGTCGATCAGGGATCATTTCCGTACTCTGGCCGCGGGAAAACTGGATCGCTCGCTGGAGGATTTCGGGCGTAACGATGCCGGCCAGCTGGTGCCTTATCTCAGGGAGATGCAGGAGAGCCTGAAAATGACGGTGGCGACGATTCGCAACAGCGCGGATTCCATTTATCAGGGAACGGCGGAGATCAGCGCCGGCAACAACGATCTCTCTTCGCGCACCGAACAGCAGGCGGCGGCGCTGCAACAGACGGCCGCCAGCATGGAGCAATTGGGCACCACGGTAAAACACAATACCGACAACGTTCATCAGGCCAGCAGCCTGACGGAAAAAGCGACCTCGGTGGCCAGACAGAGCTGGGAGATGGGACGCGAACTCGGCACCATTATGGACAGCATCGCCACCAGCTCGCGTAAAATCAACGAGATCACCAGCATGATCAACAGCATCGCCTTCCAGACCAATATCCTGGCGCTGAACGCCGCCGTCGAAGCCGCGCGCGCCGGCGAACAGGGGCGCGGTTTTGCCGTGGTGGCGGGCGAAGTGCGTAATCTGGCGCAGAAAAGCGCTCAGGCGGCGAAAGAAATTGCAGGATTGATTGCCGAGTCGGTCGATCGCGTTGATGCGGGCGCCAGACAGGTGGTGCGTACCGGCGAGGTGCTGGATGGCGTCATTACCGCCATCAGCCAGGTTAACGACCTGATGGGAGAGATCGCCTCCGCATCCGACGAGCAGAGCCAGGGCATCAGTCAGGTGAGTCAGGCGGTGACGGAAATGGACGGCGTCACCCAGCAGAACGCCGCCCTGGTGGAACAGTCGGCGGCCGCGGCGGCGTCACTGGAAGAGCAGGCCCGGCAGTTGATGCTGGCGGTAGCCATTTTCCAGTTGGAGCAGGATCAGACGCACGACGAGGCAAAATCAGACGCGCAGGCGGTGCCGCAACTGGCGGCGATGGTATCCTGAGCGCAGGGCGTCAATCGCGGCGATAATCTCCGATCTGGCGACCGGATATTATTGTCCGCCGCGGGGAAACCCCGGCGCGGCGTCTTTGCCGGCCGACGCCTCTTAGAAGTGGGTATTCAGGCTGACGAAAAAGGTTCTGCCCGGCTCGTTATAGGTGGCGGCGCCCGCGCCGGCGATATTGTTCACCCCCTGCGCGTTGCCGGCGCGGAACTGGCGCTTGTCCAGCAGATTGTCCACCCCGCCCGTCACGCTCACGTACTGGTTAAACGCGTAGGTGGCGCTCAGGCCGAATAACGCATACGGGCTGAGTTCATCGCTGGCGCTGCCGGTCACGCGGTTGCCGTTATAGTCATACTTTTTAGGTTTCTGACGACCATACCAGGTGACATCCCCCAGGAAGGAAAGCTGTTCCGTCGCCTGCCATTCAACCGATGAGTTCAAAGTAAACTCCGGCGTGATGGACAGGTAATCGCCGGTGGTTTTATTTTTCGATTCCAGCATCCACGTCAGATTGTTACGCCAGTTAATGCTCTCCGTTACCGGAACGCTTAGGCTGCCCTCCAGCCCCTGCACCACCGCTTTCGGGATATTTCCCCACTGGAAAATATTGGCATTGGCGTAAGCGGGGTTGCTTCCCCCGACAGCCTGACCTATCGGCGACAAACCGGATTCAATCTTGTTGCGGTAATCATTGTGGAAATAGGTAATGCCCGCCGTCAAACCGTTGCGGTGGAACTCCAGACCAATCTCCTTATTCAGGCTGGTTTCCGCTTTCAAATCCTCATTACCGAGCAGGTAACAGCTCTGTGAGCTGCCGCCGTAACATCCCTGACCGCGGCTGTAGAGAATATAGTTAGGGTTGGTCTGATACAGATTGGGCGCCTTGTAAGCCCGGGCGATACCCAGTTTCAGGGTGTAATCCTCTCCCAGTTCCTGAGACAGGTTCAGCGACGGGCTCCAGTTGGTGCCCGCCGTGCTATGGTGATCGAGACGCAGCGCCGGCGTCAGCACCGTACTCGGCGTCAGTTGAATATTATCCTCAATAAAAGCCGACGCCAGGCGGGCGGATGTCTTGTCGCTGCGCCCGGCGCTGCTCAGCGAACCGATGCTGCCGGCTTCGGTGGTGGTCTGCGTATTCGACACCGGATCCTTCATTTTCTGCTCGTTCCACTCTACGCCGATGGTCGCCACCTGATCGAACAGCGCATTAAACGGAATATTGACTTCATTATGCGCGGTGAAACTATCCAGTTTGATGGTGCTAAAAGCATTAGGCGAAGAGAAAATCCCCTCCGTACCGCCCGCCAATCCTTCCAGAATACGGGTATTGTGGGTGCGTTCATATTGCAGGTATGACATCGAACTGACGCCGCTGTCCCAATAGCCGCGATGCGTGATGGCAAAGTTCTGACGGTACAGGCGATTGGTCTCTTTGCCGTAATTGCTGAGGACATTGGCATTGCTATTGGTATTTTGACTATCGCCCGCATAGATATTGCCCTGACGGCTGACGCCCGCTTCAAACTCCAGCGACTGCTGTTTGGTGACATCCCAGCGCAGCAGGCCGTTGATATCTTTATTACGCACCCCTTCCCGACCGGCGGGCAGAGAATTGATCTGATTGCCGGTACGCTCGGACTGATGCCCGTCATTGATATCTCTGGCATCGGCCTGGGTTTTATTCAGATTGCCGTACAGACGAAAGCTCAGATTATCGGTCAGGCCGCCCATCAGGCTGAAATCCGTGCGTCTGGTGGCGCCTTCCGACTTATGCTGCGGCGCGTTCAGATAGGTATTCCAACTGCCGTGCAGCTCCTGCGCCGGCTGTTTGGTGATAATGTTGATCACCCCGCCCGCCGCGCCGTTGCCGTAGCGCGCCGCCGCCGGGCCGCGCAGCACTTCGATGCGCTCCACCATATCGGCCGGCACCCAGTTGGTGTCGCCGCGGGTATCGCGTTCGCCGCGCCAGCCATAGCGCACCGCATTGCGGCTGGAGACCGGCTTGCCGTCCACCAGAATCAGCGTGTTTTCCGGCCCCATGCCGCGAATATCGATCTGGCGATTGTTCCCGCGCTGTCCGCTGGTGGAGTTCCCGGTAAGGTTCACCCCCGGCATGGTGCGGATCAGTTCCGACAGATCGTTGGCCGGCGGACGCTTGGCGATATCTTCCGCGGTGATCGTCGACACGCCCGGCGCCTGGCGGGTCTGCTCGGCGGCGGTGACCACGATGGTATCGGAGGAATCAGCGGCGTCATCCGGCGTCTCGGCCCAGCTCAGGAAAGGCGTAGTCGCACAACTCAGTCCGATAAGGGTCGCCAGATAGCGGCGTGGTGGTAGTCTCATGATTAAAATCGCCCTGTAGAATCGTAATTTGAAAGACGCTGATGCGGACGCAGCTGTGACAGGCTTTATTTATTGCCGTAAAACCGGCTCCATACTTTGTGGAGACAAGCCTGGGATATCACCGGCGCTTATCGCCCGCGCGTTGCCGGCCGCCAACGAAAAATGCTATTGAGAAGTATTTGCATTACCAATTCGGCGCCGTCATTGTTACATTTGTTTTTCAGGGGCGGGTTTGTGCAAACAGCAAATTGTTTTGCAAAAACGGCAAAATGACCGGCGATAACCGGACAAGGTAAGAGG
This sequence comes from Brenneria corticis, assembly GCF_003115855.1. Taxonomy (GTDB): domain Bacteria; phylum Pseudomonadota; class Gammaproteobacteria; order Enterobacterales; family Enterobacteriaceae; genus Brenneria; species Brenneria corticis. The sequence goes on along the minus strand of NZ_KZ819076.1, from coordinate 245,086 downwards.
GGATCATGCAAAATCAGCTGCCATCGTCAAAATCGATCTATAAGAACCATATCGTGCAGCAGTCCAGCCTGGTCACCAATGACTACCAACTGCTGGGATCGAGGCTGATTGACGATACGCCGGTGCTGTTCGGCAGCTTTAATGTTATCCAACTGAACCGCGATCTGATTCTGCACACGGCCGATGTGATCAACCTGCACAATATGAAAACGCAGAGTATGCTGAACGGGGCGATAAAGCTGGCTATCGTGGTAAACGGCATCGCGCATATCAGCTACGATGAAAAGCCGCTGCATCTGGGAAAGCACCAGCCCGCCTCGCTGATTTCACTGACCGAACCTACGCGGTTCAGCCGCAGCGGCAAACGAGACGAATACGAACGTACCGTGTCGCTGACCTTTAGCCGGGAATGGCTGTACGGCAATCTGCTGGACAGCGTCAGCGACTGGCAGGCTATTTATGATTTCACGCAAACCCATCTCGCCACCCATTTATGGCTCCCGTCGCGTCAGGCGCTGGCCATCGCCTGGCAGATTCTGAACGCCGGCCCCTGCCATACCCCGCTGCAACGGCTGTATCTGGAAACCCAGTGTATGTTGCTGATTATCGAAGCGTTCGGCTCGCTCACCAGCCAGGCGCAACGGGACAAAACCGCCCCCGGCGTGACCTTGCGCAATCATCAACGGGTTCATCAGATCCGGGATATGCTGGAAAGCGGCGCCGCCGACCACCTCTCCATGGCTGAAATCGCCAAAAGCGTCAGCATGAGCGAAAGTACCCTACAGCGTCATTTTCGCCAGACGTTCAATATCACCGTGTTTGAATATCTGCGTAACTGCCGTTTACAGCGCGCGATGCTGGCGCTGCAAAAAGATGGGATAGGCATTGCGCAAGCGGCCAGCATCGCCGGTTATAACAGCCCGGCCAACTTCGCCACCGCGCTGCGCCGCGCCTTCGGCATCACGCCGGGGCAGGTAAGGGATCGTTTCTGATACGCGCCATTACGCCCTTAATAGCCGAAAAGAATGATTCATTACGTTTGGCTATTAATCATCCGTCGGCCGGGCGCAGTAGATTAAGGTATCTTCCACTGCTGATTTTGCACTATTTATGACTAACGTTGCCGATTTAACCGCTACCTTCGCCGATTACGTTACCCACAGTTCGCCAGACCGGGCGGCCGTTGACGCCGCGCGTCGGGGCGTCACCGATTTTGTCGCCGCCGCCCTGCCCATTACCCAGGGCGCTATCGCCGACAGCGGGCTTTATCCGTTAAAGCAGGTATTTAGCGGCGCCGACAGCCTGACGAACAGCCTGATTCTGGGGTACGCCGGCCACGCGCTGGACTTTGATGACTATCAGCCGGCGTTTCGCGGCCATTCCGGCACCGTGATCCTGCCGGCCCTGTTCGCCCTGGCTGCGGAAAACTCCGCCATAACCGAAGCGGCGTTTCTCACCGCCTACGTTATCGGGGTGGAGGCCGCAGGACGCATCGGCCTGGCCAGCGGCTCGCGCCACTATAGCCTTGGCTATCACAGCACCGCCACGCTGGGAACCATTGCGGCGGCGGCAGCGGCGGCGCGGCTGGCCGGCGCCTCCGCCGCGCAGACGCGGAATATCCTCGGCCTGGCGGCGACGCAGGCCGCCGGTTTGCGCGCCCAGTTTGGTTCCGCGGCCAAGCCGTTGCATGCCGGACTGGCGGCAAGAGCCGGCCTCACCGCGGTTAAACTCGGGCTGGCCGGTTTCAACGGCAACGCCCAACGGGTTGTGGAAGCCTTTCTGGCCGCGCACGGCGACCAGAAACAGCAGCCGCAACTGCTTGTCGAATCCTGGGGGGCGCCGTGGCGGATCCTGTCTCCCGGCCTGGAGTTCAAACGCTACCCGACCTGCGGCGGCACCCACAGCGCGGCGGAAGCGGCTTTCGCGCTCAGGGAGCAGTGGCAGGCGCAGCGGGAAAGCGGCGCATCATTGACGGATGATATAACCAGCATCTCCGTCTCTTTCCCGCCCGGCGGCGATACCGCCCCATTTATCCGTAAAGCCGCCACCGGTGTGGAAGCGCGCTTTAGTCTGGAGTATGTGATTGCCGCGGCGCTGCTGGAAGGCGAGCTGAAACTGGCACGGTTTGCGGAAGGTGCGGTGGATCCGGCTATCGCCGCGCTGGCGGACAAGGTTACCCGGCTGGCGGATGATAGCGCGCCGCCGGACGAACTGGATCCGGACGCCCGTTTCCATGAAGTCACCCTGTTTCTGCGCGACGGCTCAACGCTGACCCGCCGCGTTACCCGGCGGGAAACGGTGACGAAACCCACCGATCTCGGCGCGAAGCTGGCGCAGAACATCAGCGCATCGCCGCATGTGGATAGCCAGCGGATTCTGGCTCGCTGCGCGCTGCAAGACGCGGGGGATCTGCGCTATCTGCTGGAGCTGCTGATAGACACGCCGGCATAAGCCGCGCTCCTATCTACTCAATCGATGAGTCGGCATAAATAATACTGTGGCGGTAAAGTGCCGCCTCAAAATCTTGTCTGGTGCTGGCATACAGCAGGATTTCAATCTCCGGGCCTCTGTCATCGTAAAAACAACGATAGCCGTGGTGAATATCCAACCATTCTCGCACCTGAATGCCTTTGTCAGCCAAATCCGGATTAAATTTGTAGAGCGCGGGGGAACGGCTAATGCTGGCTACGGAGCGATCAATCAGATTATCGACAAAAATTGCGGCTTGCTGCGGCCCGATAATAGCAGACTTATAAAACTCGATTTCACGTAAGCTATCAAAGGCCGTCTGCGCCAAAACCACCATTTTATTCATTGATTACTTCCCGTTATCCCCGCGCATTGCGTAGACGCTGTTTTGCTTCTTCAGGGGACATTTTGCGATCGTTGGCGATGTCGTGTTTCCCTTTCATAACGAGTTTCAACAGGGCGTTAATCTGACGCTCTCGGGCTCTTTCAGCCAGTTCGGCTTGCCGTTCCGCGGCCGTCTGCACAAAAAGCTCGGCGACTCCGTTTTTGGTGACAAAGACGCCGCCTTCAAAAAGTTCGGGATTACCTAAACCTTCCCGCGCTGTTTTTTGGGACATGGTATTAGTCATACTCAATCTCCTTACTGATACCTGATGGCGAGTGGACAAATTCCACAAACAGGCCGGTTAACTTCTGGATAATCACCGGCTAATTATTGCCTCACTTGAGCCGGTCGCTAAGCGTGGAAATAAACGCCAACGAGTAAAATACTAGCAGCAGCCCTAATGGGTATCAAATTTATTATAAATTTATACCCATATGAAAAATGAACGGTAGCATCGCGCTTAGGCGCCTGATGCGGACGTTGTTACTGCCCGGCAACATTCAGCCACCGATCCAGCCAGTTAAACGCCGCTTCCTGCTGCTGCCGCTCGAAAACGTGGCCCAGCTCCGGCCAGATTCGGGTTTCCAGTTTGTCGTCCGCCTGCTGCGACTGCCAGACGCGGCGCATTTTGCCGTACGCCTCCCGCACCGAATCGCTCGGGAATAAGCTATCCGCGGCGCCGTTGAAAAACAGCATCGGGTTGGGTGCGGCAATGCTGGCGACATCGGGGAAATCCAGGCGCGCCGACAGTCCGGGATGCAGCATATAAAAGGCCGACTGGCCGCGCAGCACGTTATTCCCCGGCGTCATCAGCCCGCTGTAGGTGCCGATCCACGCTACCGCCGCCGTGGCGGCCACCCTGTCGGACAGCGCCGCCAGCTGCCAGGCGCGGTATGCGCCCAGGGAAAACCCGAGCGCGCCGATACGCTCTGCGTCCACCTGCGGCAGCGAAGCCAGAAAGTCCGCGGCCCGCATATCCTCATAGGCCATCAGCCCCGCCAGCGAACGCCCCAGATTGAAGAAATTGCTCGCCAGCGCCTGCTGGCGTTCGTACTGCATCGGTCCGCGATCGCCCCAGCCCAGCGCGTCCACCGCCAATACCACATAGCCGCGTTGCGCCAGTTCATCGCCAATAAAACGTCCGGAGAAAAACTTATCCGCCCACGCCTGGGCGGAAACCAGCCGCTGCTCGTTGCCCCAGGGTTTGATCACTTTCTCTTTGCCGATATCGAATTTCGATCCGTGATCGTGCAGCAGGATCACCGCGGGATGAGGTCCGGGAGATTTAGGCGTCAGCAATAATGCGCCGACCCGGCTTTCATCCGTCAGGTTAAACGCGACTTTCTCAGCCAGATAGCTGCCGCGATCCTGCCGGTCAAGCGTCTGCGGCGCGAAAGCGATGGTCGAGTCGGGCGTCAGCAGCAAAGCGCGCAGCGTCCGGCGAGCGTGGTGCTTCCAGTCTGGGAAGCGAAAATGCTCGCTTACCAGCCAGGAGTCCGGGTAAGTCATTTGCTGTTTAAGCTGTGGGTAAAATGAGGGCAGTCCTTCATCCGTCACCGCCGAAGTTTGGTAGGTCATGTCGTGCGCCATAAGTGAAGGAGCGATCAGGCAGGCCGCCAGCAACCAGAACGGTGCTCGTCGTGAAATGTACATTATAGTAGTCCCAAAGATAAGACGTTGTTTTTCCTTGAGACGAAATTGTAAAACGTTGGGCGGCAAATAACCGGGCCGACGCCACATTCCGCGCAACCGGCTAAAAAAAGCAGGGAGCGGCGGGCAGAACAGCCCGCCATAAAAAAATCCGGCATAATCTGCCGGATTTTGGTTTTTCACCGTGCGATAGACGCGATTACTTTTTCTTGGCTTTCGGGTTCGGCAGGTCGGTGATGCTGCCTTCATAAATCTCGGCCGCCAGACCGACGGATTCATGCAGCGTCGGGTGCGCATGGATGGTCAGCGCGATATCTTCCGCATCGCAACCCATCTCAATCGCCAGACCGATTTCACCCAACAGCTCGCCGCCGTTGGTGCCGACAATCGCTCCGCCGATAACGCGATGGGTCTCTTTGTCGAAAATCAGTTTGGTCATACCGTCTGAACAATCGGAAGCGATGGCGCGGCCCGACGCCGCCCACGGGAAGGTAGCCGTTTCGTAGCTGATGCCTTTCTCTTTCGCTTCTTTCTCGGTCAGCCCGACCCAGGCCACTTCCGGCTCGGTATAGGCAATGGACGGGATCACTTTCGGGTCGAAGTAATGTTTCTTGCCGGCGATAACTTCCGCGGCGACATGGCCTTCGTGCACCCCTTTGTGCGCCAGCATCGGCTGACCGACGATGTCGCCGATGGCATAGATGTGCGGCACGTTGGTACGCAGCTGCTTATCCACGCGGATAAAGCCGCGATCGTCCACTTCTACGCCCGCTTTGCCCGCATCCAGGTTTTTACCGTTCGGCACGCGGCCGATGGCCACCAGCACCGCGTCATAACGCTGCGGTTCGGCGGGCGCTTTCTTGCCTTCCATCGTCACGTAGATGCCGTCTTCTTTGGCTTCCACCGCGGTCACTTTGGTTTCCAGCATCAGCGTAAACTGCTTGCTGATACGCTTGGTAAACACTTTGACGATGTCTTTATCGGCGGCGGGGATCACCTGATCGAACATTTCCACCACGTCGATCTGCGAACCCAGCGCGTGGTACACGGTGCCCATTTCCAGACCGATAATGCCGCCGCCCATAATCAACAGGCGTTCCGGCACGCTTTTCAGCTCCAGCGCATCGGTGGAATCCCATACGCGCGGGTCATCATGGGGAATAAACGGCAGTTGGATCGGACGGGAGCCCGCCGCGATGATGGCGTTGTCGAAATTGATCGTCGTTTTACCGTTTTCGCCGTCCACTTCCAGCGTGTTGGCGCCGGTGAATTTGCCCAGGCCGTTAACCACTTTCACCTTGCGCGCCTTCGCCATGCCGGACAGGCCGCCGGTCAGCTGGGTGATGACTTTTTCTTTCCACAGGCGGATTTTATCAATATCGGTTTTGGGTTCGCCGAACACAATGCCGTGTTCCGCCAGCGCTTTGGCTTCTTCAATCACTTTGGCGACGTGCAGTAAGGCTTTGGAAGGGATACAGCCGACGTTCAGACACACGCCACCCAGCGTGGCGTAGCGCTCCACCAGTACGGTTTCCAGGCCTAGGTCCGCAGCGCGGAATGCCGCGGAATAGCCTGCGGGGCCGGCACCAAGTACCACCACCTGAGCTTTAATTTCAGTACTCATCATGACCTCTTAATTAATTTCCGGCGGGCCTGTGACGTTATTGTTATCGAATCTTAACGCCCTCTTCCACCGGGACGTGTCTTTGCCGCGGTAGCTTACAAAATTGTTAACAACTTTGAAACAACATGCGACTAACGATTTGTCCTTAATCACTGATAGCCGTAGCGAATAACAGCTTATCAGAAAAAGCCGGCCGTCAGGCCGGCTTTTCGATTACATCACCAGACGGCGGATGTCAGACAATGTGTTGTTGATGATGGTAATAAAGCGCGCACCATCAGCACCGTCAATGACACGGTGGTCGAAGGACAGAGATATCGGCAGCATCAGACGCGGCGTAAACTCTTTACCGTTCCAGACCGGTTCTATCGCGGACTTGGACACGCCCAGGATAGCCACTTCCGGCGCGTTGACAATCGGCGCGAAATGCGTCGTGCCAAGGCCGCCGATGCTGGAGATAGTGAAGCATCCCCCCTGCATTTCGCCGGCGGTCAGCTTACCATCGCGCGCTTTCTTGGAGATAGTCGCCAGTTCGCGAGACAGTTCGATGATGCCTTTCTTGTTCACATCTTTGAACACCGGAACCACCAGACCGTTCGGCGTATCGACCGCCACGCCGATATTGATATATTTTTTCAGCGTCAGACGCTGGGCATCTTCGGACAGCGAACTGTTGAAACGCGGCAACTGCTCAAGGGCGGCGGCAACGGCTTTCATGATGAAAACCACCGGGGTAATTTTCACATCCAGTTTACGCTTCTCCGCTTCCGCGTTCTGCTGTTTACGGAACGCTTCCAGCTCGGTGATATCCGTTTTGTCGAAGTGCGTAACGTGCGGGATGACCACCCAGTTACGGCTCAGGTTGGCGCCGGAGATCTTCTGGATGCGACCCAGCTCCACTTCTTCCACTTCGCCGAACTTGCTGAAATCCACTTTCGGCCAGGGCAACAGACCCGGCAGGCTCCCGCCGCTGGCGGCGGCCGGCGCGGACTCGGCGCGTTTAACCGCCTCTTTCACATAGGCCTGAACGTCTTCGCGCAGGATACGGCCTTTACGACCGGTGCCTTTCACCTTCGCCAGATTGACGCCGAATTCACGGGCCAGACGACGGATAACCGGCGTGGCGTGAACGTAAGCGTCGTTCTCGGCAAACTCGCCCTTGCCGTCAGCTTTCGCCGCCGGCGCCGGCGCGGCGGCTTTGGCTTCCTGCTTAGCCGGAGCCGCTTCCTGTTTCGCCGCCAGGGCGGAAGCAGGCGCGGCGCCCGCCACTTCAAACACCATAATCGGCGAGCCGGTTTTCACTTTGTCGCCGGTGTTGATTTTAATCTCTTTGACGGTGCCGGCGAACGGCGCGGGCACTTCCATCGACGCTTTGTCGCCTTCCACGGTGATCAGCGACTGCTCGGCTTCCACCTTATCGCCCACTTTCACCAGCACTTCGGTGACTTCGACTTCGTCATCGCCGATGTCCGGCACGCTAACGTCTTTCGCGGCAGGCGCGCCGCTGGCGGCCGGAGCGGCCTCCGCTTTGCTTTCCTCTGGCGCCGCGGCCGGTGCGGCATCACCCGCGCCCGCCACTTCAAACACCATAATCGGCGAGCCGGTTTTCACTTTATCGCCGGTGTTGATTTTGATCTCTTTCACGGTGCCGGCGAACGGCGCCGGCACTTCCATGGAGGCCTTGTCGCCTTCCACGGTGATCAGCGACTGCTCGGCTTCCACCTTGTCGCCCACTTTCACCAGCACTTCGGTGACTTCGACTTCGTCATCGCCGATATCCGGCACCGCAACCTCTTTGCTGGCGCCGGCTGCCGGCGCGGCCGCCGGTTTGGCTTCTTCCTGCTTCTCTTCGGCCTTGGCGGGCGCGGCATCGGCCGCGCCGTCGGCGGAATCGAAAATCATAATCAGTTTGCCGGTTTCGACTTTATCGCCGACCGCAACCTTGATCTCTTTAACCACACCGGCCTGCGGGGAAGGCACTTCCATCGAGGCCTTATCGCCCTCTACGGTTATCAGCGACTGCTCGGCTTCCACCTTGTCGCCCACCTTCACCAGCACTTCGGTGACTTCAACTTCATCTGCACCGATATCCGGTACCTTGATTTCGATAGCCATGTAATCTTTACCTCTTATGCCAGACGCGGGTTGACTTTATCTGCATCGATCTCGAATTTGGCGATCGCCTCGGCAACCACTTTCTTGTCGATTTCACCGCGTTTGGCCAGTTCACCCAGGGCCGCAACCACGACGTAAGACGCATCCACTTCAAAGTGGTGGCGCAGATTCTCACGGCTGTCGGAACGTCCGAAACCGTCAGTACCCAGTACGCGGTAATCGCTGGCCGGAATGAAGTTGCGGATTTGTTCGGCGAACAGCTTCATATAGTCGGTTGAAGCTACGGCCGGCGCATCGCTCAATACCTGAGCCACATAGGGAACGCGCGCTTCCTCGGTCGGGTGCAGCATATTCCAGCGTTCACAGTCCTGGCCGTCGCGCGCCAGTTCGGTGAAGGAGGTAACGCTGAACACGTCGGAACCGATGCCGTAATCTTTGGCCAGAATCTGCGCCGCTTCACGCACGTGACGCAGGATGGAGCCGGAGCCCAGCAGCTGGACTTTGCCTTTGCCGCCTTCCACCGTTTCCAGCTTATAGATACCCTTGCGGATACCCTCTTCCGCACCCTGCGGCATGGCGGGCATATGGTAGTTTTCGTTCAGCGTGGTGATGTAGTAATAAATGTTTTCCTGCGCTTCGCCGTACATGCGATGCAAACCGTCATGCATGATGACGGCCACTTCGTAAGCATAGGCCGGATCGTAGGAAATACAGTTCGGGATGGTCAGCGACTGAATATGGCTGTGGCCGTCTTCATGCTGCAGACCTTCGCCGTTCAGCGTGGTGCGCCCGGAGGTGCCGCCGATCAGAAAGCCGCGCGCCTGTTGGTCGCCGGCCGCCCAGCACAGATCGCCGATGCGTTGGAAACCGAACATCGAATAGTAGATGTAGAACGGGATCATCGGCAGATCGTTGGTGCTGTAGGAGGTCGCCGCCGCCAGCCAGGATGAGCCGGCCCCCAGTTCGTTAATCCCTTCCTGCAGGATCTGGCCTTTCTCGTCTTCTTTGTAGTAGGCGACCTGCTCGCGGTCCTGCGGAGTGTACTGCTGACCGTTCGGGCTGTAGATACCGATCTGACGGAACAGACCTTCCATACCGAAGGTACGCGCTTCGTCGGCGATGATCGGCACCAGACGATCCTTGATCGACTTGTTCTTCAGCATCACGTTCAGGGCGCGCACGAAAGCGATGGTGGTGGAGATCTCTTTGTTCTGCTCTTCCAGCAGGGTGTTGAAATCCTCCAGCGTCGGCAGCTCCAGTTTTTCACTGAATTTCGGCTGACGGGACGGCAGGTAGCCTTCCAGCGCCTGACGGCGTTCATGCAGATATTTGTATTCCGCGGAGTCTTTGTCGAAGGTGATGTACGGCAGTTTTTCGACGTTGTCGTCGCTGACCGGCACATTGAAACGATCGCGGAAGTAACGCACGCCTTCAATATTGATTTTCTTGACCTGGTGGGCGATGTTTTTACCTTCCGCCGCCTCACCCATACCATAGCCTTTAATGGTATGCGCCAGAATAACCACCGGCTTGCCTTTGGTTTCCTGGGCTTTTTTCAGCGCGGCATAGACTTTCTTCGAGTCATGGCCGCCGCGGTTCAACGCCCAAATCTGATCGTCGGTCCAGTCTTTGACCAGCGCGGCGGTTTCCGGGTATTTACCGAAGAAGTGCTCGCGTACATAGGCGCCGTTTTTGGATTTAAAGGTCTGATAGTCGCCGTCGACGGTTTCATTCATCAGCTGGACCAGTTTGCCGCTGGTGTCTTTACGCAGCAGTTCGTCCCAGCGTCCGCCCCAGATAACCTTGATCACTTCCCAGCCGGCGCCTGCGAAGATGCCTTCCAGTTCGTTGATGATCTTGCCGTTGCCGGTAACCGGCCCGTCCAGACGTTGCAGGTTACAGTTGATGACGAAAACCAGGTTGTCCAGTTTTTCACGGGTGGCGATGGTGATCGCGCCCTTGGATTCCGGTTCGTCCATTTCGCCGTCGCCCAGGAAGGCGTAAACGGTTTGCTTAGAGGTGTCTTTCAGGCCGCGGTGCTCAAGGTATTTCAGGAACTTAGCCTGATAGATGGCGCCAATCGGGCCCAGGCCCATGGAGACGGTGGGGAACTGCCAGAATTCCGGCATCAGTTTGGGATGCGGGTAAGAAGAGAGGCCTTTGCCATGCACTTCCTGACGGAAGTTGTTCATCTGCTCTTCGGTCAGACGGCCCTCAAGGAAAGCACGGGCGTAAATGCCGGGAGAAATGTGCCCCTGGAAGTACACCAGATCGCCGCCGTCCTGCGCATTACGCGCGCGGAAGAAGTGGTTGAAACACACTTCGTAGAAGGTGGCGGAAGACTGGAAAGAGGCCATATGGCCGCCCAGGTCCAGATCTTTTTTCGAAGCGCGCAGCACCGTCATTACCGCGTTCCAGCGGATCGCCGAGCGAATACGGCCTTCCAGATCCAGATTACCCGGATATTCCGGCTCGTCTTCCACTGCGATGGTGTTGACGTATTGACGCGCGGCGCTGCCGGCGGCAACTTTCACCCCGCCTTTACGCGCTTCGCTCAATACCTGATCAATCAGGAACTGAGCGCGCTCAACACCCTCTTCACGGATGACCGATTCGATCGCCTGCAGCCAGTCGCGGGTTTCGATCGGATCCACGTCATTATTTAAACGATCTGACATGGTTATTCCTTATCTTCTCTAATAAGTTGGTTTGTTGGAGCCTGTCTTCCTGTGCTCTGACCCGTCCCTGGATCCGAGTAAAGCACATGAAGACAGGCTCATCATCGTAGTCGCCGCAATTCAGAGCCCCGAAATACAAAATAGGACGCTCAATCTCTGCGTTGCTGGAGCCGGCGCAATGACCTTTCTCGTCGGCTATTTTCCCGGTTAAGATCCAGCAATACTTCCTCAATAAACGCCAGATGGCGGTGTGATGCTTCGCGCGCCTTTTCCGGCTCGCGGGCAACAATCGCCGCAAAAATACTGGCGCGATGAATGCTCACCTGCGCCAGCACTTCCCGGCTTAGATAAAGCAATTCAAAATTCTGTCTTACGTTCTGTTCCAGCATCGGCCCCATACAACGCAGCAGGTGCAGCAGCACCACGTTATGGGTCGCTTCCGTTACGGCCACCTGATACTGCATCACCGCTTCCGACTCCGCCGCCAAATCGCCCGCGTCCCTGGCCTGCTGGATGACGTCATGACAATCCCGGATGCGCTGCAAATCCGACTCGGTCCCGCGCAGGGCGGCATAGTAGGCGGCAATGCCTTCCAGCGCATGGCGGGTTTCCAGCAAATCAAACTGTGATTCGGGATGGTTGCTGAGTAATTCCGCCAGCGGGTCGCTAACGCTTTGCCATAGATTGGCCTGAACGAAAGTGCCGCCGCCCTGACGGCGCAAAAGCAAACCTTTGGCTTCCAGGCGTTGAATGGCTTCTCTCAGAGAAGGGCGGGAGACATCGAACTGTTTGGCCAGTTCGCGCTCCGGGGGCAGTTTTTCGCCGGGGCGCAAGGTTCCCTCAAGGATCAAAAACTCCAGTTGCTGCTCAATCACATCTGACAGTTTGGGCTGACGGATCTTGCTGTATGCCATGGTGGATTCATCTCTGCGAATGGCGCGGAGTCAATTGGTATTACCAATTTCAAAAACGTGACGCTAAAGTAACAAAATATTCACCTTCTGTCCATAAGGACGTGGCGCTAAATCACCAATCTCCTCATATTTTAACAAACGCACCAAAGATATGCAGCAAAGTGATAGCGCGCCTGCGCTACTCCCCTTTATCGCCCTGGCTTGTATTTTAACTTTTATGAAACGTGAAGCAGGCGTTGCTGAACCGTTTAAACAGCGAATAAATGAATATAAAATCAAAATAAACAATTTTTTATTCACTTATAATCTCAAATCAACGCGATTTCCCGTCGCAATTCGCCCAGGAAATCGGGCGACTTCATTCTATGGTAAGAAAAAGGCGATCGCCGAAACGGGGAAAGAGAGCCTGCCGGCCAGTAAGATGATGATTTAGCGGTGAGACATTGATGTCACTATAATTTTTCTTTATAGACCAGAAGAAATCAGTGCAATCTTGTTTGCTTGCCACTATTCTCTGACCAACGGTAGGTGCTAAGCAATATTCGTTTACATCTCATCGTAAAAATAAAATTACACCAACGTAAAAGAGTTGTGAGGCCGAGCGGAGCGCATCGGCCTTTATTGCTCACCAAGGCAGAGGATTAAATTTGATGGATGGTCAACAACAGGACGGAGCGCTAAAGCGTGGCTTGAAAAACCGTCATATCCAGTTGATTGCCCTGGGCGGCGCGGTGGGAACCGGCCTTTTTCTCGGCATCGCTCAAACAATCAGAATGGCTGGACCCTCGGTTATTTTGGGATATGCGATTGGCGGGCTGATTGCTTTCCTTATTATGCGACAACTGGGGGAGATGGTGGTAGAGGAGCCGGTAGCGGGTTCTTTCAGCCATTTTGCTTACAAATATTGGGGCAACTTCGCCGGCTTCGCTTCCGGCTGGAACTACTGGGTACTGTATGTGCTGGTCGCCATGGCGGAACTGAGCGCCGTAGGGATTTACGTCCAGTATTGGTGGCCTGATATCCCAACCTGGGTTTCCGCCGCCGTGTTCTTCCTGGTGATTAACGCCATCAATCTGGCGAACGTAAAAATTTACGGCGAAATGGAATTTTGGTTCGCCATCATTAAAGTGGCGGCCATCATCGGCATGATCGTCTTTGGCGGCTGGCTGTTGCTCAGCGGCACCGGCGGCCCGGAAGCGACCGTCACCAACCTGTGGGCGCAGGGCGGATTCTTCCCCAACGGCACCAGCGGATTGGTGATGGCGATGGCGGTAATCATGTTCTCATTCGGCGGACTGGAGCTGGTCGGCATCACCGCGGCGGAAGCGGATAACCCGGAAAAGAGCATTCCCAGCGCCACCAATCAGGTTATCTACCGTATCCTGATCTTTTATATCGGTTCCCTGACCATTCTGCTGTCGCTTTACCCGTGGGGCAAAGTGGTCGAAGGCGGCAGTCCGTTTGTGATGATCTTCCATGAACTGAACAGCAACGTGGTGGCGACCGTACTGAATATCGTGGTGCTGACCGCCGCGCTCTCGGTGTACAACAGCTGCGTTTATTGCAACAGCCGTATGCTGTACGGCCTGTCGAAACAAGGCAACGGCCCTAAAGTGCTGCAAACGGTGGATAGCCGCGGCGTACCGGTGGTGGCGATCGGCATTTCCGCCCTGGCGACCGCCCTTTGCGTCGTGATCAACTACCTGATTCCCGGCAAGGCCTTTGAATTGCTGATGGCGCTGGTGGTCTCCGCGCTGGTGATCAACTGGGCGATGATCAGTCTCGCCCACCTGAAGTTCCGGGCGAAAAAAGACAGCGAAGGGACGGTAACCAAGTTCAGGGCGCTGATTTACCCGCTGGGCAACTATATCTGTCTGCTGTTCCTGGCGGGTATTCTGGTAGTGATGTACCTGACGCCGGGCATTCGCATCTCCGTGCTGTTGATCCCGGTATGGCTGGTTATTCTGGGTATCGGTTACGCTCTCAGGCAGAAAAATCAGGTCCGTTAATTAACCTGACGCCCGAAAAAATGGCCGAACATATCGGCCATTTTTCTTCCTCTTGCGCCTTACACCAGCGCGCCATAAATCGTCAGTAAAGCCACCACCACCACCAGTATCCGCGTCACTTTTTTCGCCAGCGCCACCGCGGCCTTTGGCGTTTCGACCGGGTCGATATGCGGCTCACGCGTCAGCGAAAATTGCGCCAGCTGGGTCAACACCCAATATTGCGAGTTACGAAAATCCCCCAGGGAAGCGAACCAGGCCGGCAGCGCCTTCTCGCCATGCCCCAGCAGAGCGTAAGTCACGCCGGCCAGACGCACCGGGATCCAGTCAAGCCAATGCAATAGCGAATCAACCCCTGACTGCGCGCGCGCCAGCGGCGTATGGTGGCGCGCCAGCCACGTCTGCCGGGCGCGTAAAAACGCATAGCCGGCCATGGCGGCGGGACCATAAGGGCCCGCGACGATAAACCAGAACAGCGGAGCCAGATAAAAGCGGAAATTAATCCACAGCAAGGCGTTCTGTAGTTCCTGCAAACGCTCTTTTTCGCCCACCCCGACGGGCAAGCCCTGAATCAAAGCCAGCTCCGCCGCCATTTCCTGACTGGCGCCCACTTCACCGCGCCGGGCCGACTGTAGATATCGCCGATAGTGCTGACGCACCTCCCCCGCCCCGATGCACATCAGGCTGATGGCGATCCACAGCAGCAACAGAATCAGTCCGAACAGGATGCCGTCCACCAGCCATAGCAAGAGCGATACCCCGCCCACGCAGCACAATGTCAGAAACAGGGTTTGCAGTAAGGAAGGGGGCGACAGGTGGCGAAACACCGCTTCAAGGCGGTGATCCAGCTGCCAGTGCTCACCCTGTTTGAACAGACGCTCCCACGCCAATACCAGCAACAATGTAAACAGCGTCATCGGTTTATGCTCCCGTCATTATCTATCCGGCCTTCCCGTATCAGGCGGTGATATAAATCCCAATCAAAGGCCGGGCCAGGATCGGTTTTACGGCCCGGTGCGATATTACTGTGTCCGGTAATGCGCGACGGCGTAACGGGGTAAGCGCTGAGCAGCAGCCGGGTTACCGCCGCCAGCTGATAATATTGTCCTGTAGTAAAAGGTAGCGTATCCGTTCCTTCCAGCTCGATGCCGATGGAAAAATCGTTACACCGTTCACGACCTTCATATTGAGAAACGCCGGCATGCCAGGCTCGCTGGTTGAAAGAAACATATTGAATAATTTCCCCGTCGCGGCGAATAAGGCAGTGCGCGGAAACCCGTAAGTGGCGGATAGCGGCGAAATAGGGATGGGCGTCGGCATCCAGCGTCGCGGTAAACAGTTGATCGATATAAGGGCCGCCAAATTCCCCCGGCGGTAAACTGATATTATGGATCACCAGCAGAGAAGGGGCTTCGTCGTCCGGGCGACTATCGCAATGGGGGGAAGGAATATGTTTTATCTCGGATAACCAGCCATTTTCCAAAAGCATCGGCGATAACCTCGCATCATGTCGTTTGCCGGGCTGAATCTGGCGCGCTAATCGGAACGGTATTTAACCGGAATGCGCCTGCCGACAGAGTACCATATTTCTCAACACCATACCTAACCGGCTGGATACAAAAAGGTTTTATTGTTTCCCCGCGCGTCGCAACGCCGCCGTAAACCCTCTTTAAAACAGGGTAATCGCTCCAGAAACGAGCAGCGTTACTCCTCTCCCGCTCGCCAGAAAATAGTGATGCACATCACAATTTTTATGCAATTTGATGAATATGTGAATTAACTAACGTGCACTGTTTCAATTTTTATTTAAAATGGCGACCTGAAATAGCCATCGATTTTTTTCAGGTATTACAAAAACTTATTTCACAATACTCGGCTTCACAACGCGCTTTGCTAACTATACGGAAATTAATATGAAAAAAACTTTCGCCGCAGGCGCTTTGGTCGCCTTGTCCTACAGCGTGCCGGCTCTCGCTGACGAGAATAAACCGGAATATCTTTCCGACTGGTGGCATCAGAGCGTCAACGTGGTGGGGAGTTATCACACCCGCTTCGGACCTCAGTTGAACAACGATGTCTACCTGGAATACGAGGCGTTCGCCCGCAAAGACTGGTTCGATTTTTACGGCTATGTCGACGTGCCGAAGTTCTTCGGCGTGGGAAACTCGAACGACCGCGGCGCCTGGGACGATGGCTCGCCGCTGTTCGTGGAAATTGAACCGCGCTTTTCCATCGATAAGCTGACGGGCGTCGACCTTGGCGTCGGTCCGTTCAAAGAGTGGTATGTCGCCAACAATATCATTTACGACCACGGGCGCAGCAGTGATTCGCGGCAAAGCACCTGGTACGTGGGATTGGGCAACGATATCGATACCGGCACCGACTTATCGCTTTCCACCAATATCTACGCCAAATACCAGTGGAAGAACTATGGCGCCGGCAATGAGAACGAATGGGACGGCTACCGTTTCAAAGTGAAATACGCCTATCCGTTAGGGGCGCTGTGGGGCGGCAACGTCGCCTATATCGGTTTCACCAACGTTGACTTCGGCTCGGACCTGCGCAATAAGGACGGCCGGTCGCGCACCGGCAACTCCATCGCCTCCAGCCATATTCTGTCGCTGGGTTACGACCACTGGCACTACGCCGTCGTCGCCCGTTATTTCCACAACGGCGGACAGTGGGCGGACGGCGCCGAGCTGAACTTCGGCCAGGGGCCATTTGAAGTGAAATCAACCGGCTGGGGTTATTATCTGGTGGTGGGCTACAGTTTTTAACAATTTAACACCTTGAATTATAACAACTACTCCTTGTGGATGTCGTCGTTCAAACAGGGTAGCATAGAGCCCCGAATCCCCTTTCGGAGCTTTTTGTGATGACAACGCGTCGCTACAGTCAGGAACAACGCCAGACCGACCTGCTCAATCGTATTGAGCAGGATATTCCCGCCAGCGTCCGGCTGGCGTTAAGTGAAGATTTGGGCGGCGTGGCGGATGCCTCCCAGGATATTACCGCCCATCTGTTAGCGCATGACGCCCAGGCCTCAGCCCGTATTATCACCCGCGAGGCGGGCATTTTCTGCGGCAAACGCTGGCTTGAGGAGGTTTTTGCCCAACTCGGCGACGCGACGTCCATTACCTGGCGCGTTGCCGATGGCGACGCCATCGCGCCCGGCCAAACCCTGTGCGATATCGCCGGCCCGGCCAAACAGCTGCTGACCGGGGAGCGTACCGCGCTGAATTTCCTGCAAACGCTGTGCGGCGTGGCCAGCGAAGTCAGCCGTTACGTCTCGGTGCTGCAAGGCACCGGCACCCGGTTGCTGGATACCCGAAAAACCATTCCGGGGCTGCGCACCGCGCTGAAATATGCGGTGATGTGCGGCGGCGGCAATAACCACCGGCTCGGTCTGTCCGATGCCTTCCTGATCAAGGAAAACCATATCATCGCGGCCGGCTCCATCAGGCAGGCGGTGGAGAACGCCTTTTTACTGCGCCGCGACGTGCCGGTGGAAGTGGAGGTGGAATCGCTTGATGAGCTGCGACAGGCGCTGGACGCCGGTGCGGATATCATCATGCTGGACAACTTCAGTCTGGAAACCATCCGCGAGGCGGTGAACATCACCCGGGGCCGCGCCCTGCTGGAAATCTCCGGCAACGTAACGATCGAGACGCTGCGCGACTACGCCGCAACCGGCGTGGACTATATTTCCGTCGGCGCCCTGACCAAGCACGTCCGCGCGCTGGATTTATCGATGCGCTTTATCTGACCGCTGTTTTATGAAAGCCCCCTGCGCACTGCGTCTTATACACAAATGCAGGGACTCATAACGGGTTTTGCCCTTACCCGGCGTAAGAAATTATGCCGAGGTGAACTTGACCGCCGAGTGAGCAGCAGGGATGCTGCGAAAACCAGTGCCGCGCCGGACAAAAACGCCCGGAGCGTTTTTGAACAGCACTTGTGCTGGCCCGTTAGGGCGAGCCCCATGGATGGGGCGAGTATCCCGCGTCACTGGAGGCTCGAATAGCGGTCATGGGCGCCGAGGGCACCGCGTCAGCGGCATGATTTCAGCCGAAAGCCAGGGTTCTCAGGGCTGCGGCGTTTGAGCGCCCTGAGGAGGGCGCATGCTGCGAAGTGGCATAAAAATACCTTTCTTTTTCGCGCACGAAATAACACTGAGCTTACATATACCTTTTATCGATAAATATGTGACTAAGATATAGCCCTACCCAGGGGGCTTTACCGTAAGAAAACCACGGCTATTTTTTCACCTCTTCCGCAATGGCGAGCGGCGCCAGCCTGCCGCCGGTGATGGCGAACGCGCTGGCGGTGCCTTCGGCGATCGACATGTCGTAGGAATCGCTGTAAAGACCGCCGGCATCCTGTCCGATGGCATAAAGGCCGGGGATGATTTGCCGCTGTTTGTCCAGCACCTGGAATTTTTCATTAACGCGTGCGCCTCCCAGCGTGGCGAACATCTTGATGACCGTCTTCACCGCGTAATAAGGCCCCTCCTCCATACTTCTCAGGTAGATACGGTCCTTATAAAACTCCTCGTCGTAGCCTTGCCGGGCATAGCGGTTGTTCCTGTCCAGACTGGCGGCCAATATCTGAGGATCCATGCCGGTGGCAACGGCCAGTTCATCCAGCGTATTCGCTTTGACAACCACCGGACCCGGCTCCGCCATGGCCTGTTGCAAAATGGTTTGCAGATTATCTAGCCTGGTGCCTCTGACCAGCATATTGCCGTGGTTTTTGGCCAGTCCCTTGCCATTCTGGAGCTCATCAAGCACCTGCTGATTGATGATATGCCAGGTTTTGCCGCCGCGCGCTTCAATGGCGTTGGACATAAACTCCAGCGGCTGTGATTCGTCAAAGAACCGATCGCCGGTCATATCGACGTGCAGAAAAGGTTGCAGCACCAGGGCGCCGATGGCGAGATATTTGGCGCCATGGCCAAAGGTGTAGCTGCCATCCACGTCAAAACAAGGGCCGGCTTGCGCGCCAAGCTCCATATTGACGGTATCGGCGCCGGCGGCCATCATCATATTGACCCCATCGCCGACGCGGCCGGCCGCGCCCTGCCCTTCCAGCGGAAAGCGCAGGTATTTCAGCACCATTTCCCGATTCATGGCGAAACCGCCGGTGGCGACGATGACCGCTTTGGCATTGATGATGATTTCATTGCCGGCGGTGTCTTCGGCGATAATGCCGGTTACCCGGCCGGTATCGTCCTGGATTAGCTTTTTCCCCGAGGTTTTGGTCAATATGGTCACATCGGGGTATTTTTTGATATCCCTGACAAAGGCATTGATCATGGTGGCGCCGGTATTGTTTTTCAGCACATGCCACGTGCGGTTGGCATTTTTAGGCTGCATGGTCTGTATTTTTTCAAATTCAACGCCGTGCGCCATCATGTAACGGATATTGTCGCCGGTGGCGTTGATAAAGGTGCGCAACAGCTTCGGGTCGATGCGCCAATGATGAAAATTCATGATTTGTTTGAAGGCGAATTCCGGTGAGTAAGGATTATTTTCCTCAATCTGCATAGGACTTTCCGACGCGTAGGTGCCTTCAAAATGATTGCCGCCTCCGCCTAAAAACGCCATCTTTTCCAACAGTACCACGCTCAGGTTGTTTTCCGCGGCGACCAGCGTCGCGGTGACGCCTCCGGCGCCGCCGCCGATAACGCCGACATCGACGTCATAGGTCTTTGTTTGCGCATTAGCGCTTAGCGCGAACAGACTAAACATCGCCGTCAGTAATATTTTCCTCGCTAGCAAGATTTTCATACGAACCTCCGATTAAGGGAGCAGTTCTAAAACTCCTTTTCATACGGCAAAGTAAATAAGGACAGCAAAAATCGCTTTCCGTCCTGAATCTTACGCTTCATTGCCGCTGGGAAATTGCAAAACCGCTCGCAAAAACCATTCAATAATCGGCAAATCAGCAACTCTTCTCCGCGCCGTATTCCGGTTTTCATCACCGACCGTCGCCAGCTGCCGCCACGTTTTCTATCTTGTCGTTACGCACCGCAACGGGGAAAACCACCATGGGAAAACAACAGGGATTTACGCTGGTAGAGTTGATGATCGTCATCGCGATTGTCGCCATCCTGAGCGCCATCGGCGTACCCGCCTATCAGGGATACCTGCAAAAGGCGGCCATGACCGATATGCTGCAAACGATGGCGTCGTATAAAACCGCCGTAGACCTTTGCGGGCTGGAGCATGCGGCTTTTTCCGCCTGCAACGCGGAAAATCAGGGAATACCCGGCAGTAAAACCTCACGCTACGTCAGCGCGGTCAGCGTTAATCAGGGCGTCATCACCCTAAGCGGACAATCCACCCTGCAAGGGTTGAGCGTCGTCCTGACGCCCGTATGGGATACGGAAAGCGGTTCGGCGCGCTGGACCAAAAACTGCGTCACCGAAAGCACGGCGGACAGCCTGCAATCCGCCTGTCAGGATGTTTTCCGTTTTGACGACACGGCGGGTTAACCATGGCTGACGCACAACATCTTGCCGGCGAATTACAGCTAGTGTGCCATCGCTACCATGCGTTACTGCTGAATATGGATGAGCAGACCTTATCGGTGGCCGTCAGCGGCGAGGCGTCAGCGGAAATGATGGCGGCGCTGCGTTTCGCCAGCAACCGCCAGATCCTACTGGAACACTGGCCGCGGGCCAGAATGGAGCAGCAGCTCAAAACAGGCGCGGAAAAAACCGTGGTGAAGGAAACCACCGAGGCTTACCAAGCCGAATCTGAAAGCCACATCAGCGACGAAGACGCCCCGGCGGTGCAGTTTATCAATCAGATATTGCGCCTGGCCATTCAGCGCCGCGCCTCCGATATTCACTTTGAACCCCTGCCGGCCGACTATCGCGTACGCCTGCGCATTGACGGCGTATTGCAGGAAGCCTCGCCGCCGCCGAGCGGGTTAAGCGCGCGCATTACCGCCCGGCTGAAGATCATGGGCAAGCTGAATATCGCCGAGCGGCGACTGCCGCAGGACGGGCAGTTCAGCATCATGCTGGATCGGCAAAGCTGTTCGCTGCGCATTGCCACCCTACCGGTACACCACGGCGAGAAAGTGGTGCTGCGTATTCTGCAAACCCGCCGGCAGGCGTTGGCGCTGGACAAACTGGGGCTGGCGGACGCCGACCTGAAGCAGCTGATGCGGGTGCTGAATGCGCCGCAAGGGATGATTTTAGTGACCGGCCCCACCGGCAGCGGTAAAACCGTCACCCTGTACAGCGCCATCAGTTGGCTGAACCATGTCAGTCGCAACATCTGCAGCGTGGAAGATCCCGTTGAAATCCCGCTGCCGGGCATCAATCAGACGGCGATCAACCCGAAAGCCGACCTCGATTTCAGCCGCATATTACGGGCGCTGTTGCGTCAGGATCCGGACGTGATCATGGTCGGCGAAATCCGCGATGCCGAAACCGCGGAAATCGCCGTCAAAGCGGCGCAAACCGGGCATCTGGTGATGTCCACGCTGCATACCAATTCCGCGCCGGAAACCCTCACCCGGCTGAGCCATCTCGGCATACCGGGCTACCTGATCGCCGCCGCCCTGAAACTGGTGATTGCCCAGCGTCTGGTGCGGCGCTTATGCCCCCGCTGTAAAACGCCGGCCGACCCGCTCGCTCATTTTCCAGCGGCGCTGTGGCGCGGTCCGCTGAATAACTGGCGGGCCAACGGCTGTAGCCACTGTCTGTCCGGCTACTATGATCGTGTCGCCATCTATGAACTGCTGCCGATTACGCCGCAGCTGCAGCAAGCGCTGGCGAATAACGCCGGCAGCGGCGAGCTATCGCGGCTCGCATGCCAGTCGGGCTCCCCCTCGCTGCTTGAAGCCGGGCTATCACTGGTGCATGAGGGGGTGACGTCAATAGCGGAGATTTACCGCATTGTCGGCGCGGGCGCATGGCATCAGGAGCCGGCGTCATGAGGCTGGAGCGCTTATACCACTGGCAGGCCATTACGCCGGAAGGGACGCTGGTCCACGGAGAAATAATCAGCGCCCGTCGACGACTGGCCCACGCGCGTTTAATCAGCCAGGGATATCAGCCTTTATCGCTGAAAACCGGCCGCTACCTGACGCCAGGCTATTGGAAAGGCGAGCAGCTCAGCGAGCTTATCAAACAAATAGCGACGCTGTTGCAGGCGGGGCTCCCTTTGCTGGAAGCCCTGCATCTGGTGACCGAACAGCATCAACGTCCGGGCTGGCGCTGCGTGCTGAGAGAAATCGGCGTCCAGGTGGCGCAGGGAAAAGCGCTGTCTGAAACCATAGCGGAATATCCGCATATCTTTCCCGTCATCTATCGTTCGCTGATCGCCGTGGGCGAACTGACGGGAAAGCTCGATGAGTGCTGCCTGCGGCTGGCGCTGCAACAGGAGGCGCAGTATCGCCTGCGTCAGAAGGTGGTGAAAGCGCTGCGTTATCCCTGCTTTGTATTAGCCATCGCCATGCTGGTCAGCCTGCTGATGCTGACGCTGGTACTGCCGGAATTTTCCAACCTGTATGCGTCTTTCGACACGCCGCTTCCCTGGTTTACCCGGCAGTTACTGCATCTGGCGGACTGGATAGCCCGCTACGGTTTAGCGGGCTTTATCATCGCATTGACCACGTTACTGAGCTATTGCAGCCTACGCCGGCGCAGCCCCTTCTGGCGGGAGAAGGAACAGGTCTGGCTGTTGAAATTACCGCTCCTGGCGCACTTGATACGCGGCAGCTGCCTGAGCCAGATATTTAACGTACTGGCGATGACGCAACACGCCGGGCTGACGCTGCCGGCAGGACTGGATGCCGCCGCCGCCATCCACCACCCGGTTTATCAGGCGGCCATCCGGCAGATACAAATAGAAATCCGGCAGGGCAACACGCTGCATCACGCGACGCGGCAATATGGCGCGCTGTTCCCCGCCCCTTGTCAGCAGCTTATTCGCGTGGGCGAGGAAACCGGGGCATTGGATAGCCTGTTTACCCAATTGGCGCAGTGGTATGAGAGAAAAACCCGCCAGCAGGCGGACACGCTGACGCAAACGCTGGAGCCGATGCTGATGCTGATTGTCGGAGCGATGGTCGGCGCCCTGGTTATCGGCATGTACCTGCCTATTTTCCAGTTGGGCAACGTATTGGCCGGCGCCTGAACCAGCCAATACCGGCGGACGTCGTTCGTCAGCTATTGAAAATACGATTTTCCTGCTCGGCGACGCGAATAAACGTGGTGCGCTTGGTCAGCTCCTTCAAGCGTGAAGCGCCGACATAGGTGCAGGCGGAACGCAATCCGCCCAGAATATCGCGTACGGTGTTATCAACCGGGCCGCGCAGCGGCAATTTGACCGTTTTACCTTCGGCGGCGCGGTATTCCGCGACGCCTCCCACGTGGCGCTCCATTGCTGAAGCCGAACTCATGCCATAGAACAGCATCATTTTTTCGCCATTCTCTTCCACAATGACGCCTTCACATTCATCATGCCCGGCCAGCATGCCGCCCAGCATAACGAAATCGGCGCCGCCGCCAAAGGCTTTCGCCACGTCGCCCGGCACGGAACAGCCGCCGTCGCTGACGATCTGCCCTCCCAGACCGTGGGCGGCATCGGCGCATTCAATCACCGCGGAAAGCTGGGGATAGCCAACCCCGGTCTTGACGCGGGTGGTGCATACGGAACCCGGACCAATACCGACTTTAACGATATCCGCCCCTGATAGAATCAGTTCTTCGACCATTTCACCGGTCACCACGTTGCCCGCGCAAATCACTTTGTCCGCAAAGGCCTCACGCACTTTTTGCAGAAAGGTGACAAAATGCTCCGAGTAGCCATTGGCGACGTCGATACAAATAAACTTCAGCTCGGGCGACAACGCCAGAATTTGCTGCAGCTTGGTGAAATCGGCGGCCGACGTACCGCTTGACACCATCACGTGACCTAACACCGATGCGGATGAATCCTGCACAAAGCGCGTCCATTGCTCCAGCGAATAATGTTTATGCACCGCCGTTAATACATCGAACGACGCCAGCGTCTCCGCCATGCGGAAGGTGCCGACCGTATCCATATTGGCGGCGATAATCGGCACGCCGGACCAGTCGCACCCGGCGTGGAGAAAAGTGAATTGACGCTCCAGTTCAACGTCGGAACGACTTTTGAGGGTAGAGCGTTTGGGCCGGATAAGAACGTCTTTAAAGCCTAATTTCAAATCTTCTTCAATACGCATGGGGTTTGCATTCCTGGTTAGTGGCGACGAGGCGCAACGGTGATGTTCGGCGTAATTCATGCCCTTTCCAGTGACGTTATCATACGCGGGAATAATCCTGCGACAAGAGCGCGAATTTACTTTTTCAGGTGGCGCCGGCGGGGGACGTTTAGCGGATGACTCCCTGTCATCATCACCGTCAGGGACGATGACGAGTGAAATGTGACGTACGTTACATCACCGTTCGTTTAATCACTATAATCTTTCTCTCGCTAAAAACCGGATTGTCACTGGTCATCGACCAGGCAAAACCTGAGTGGGTCCTCGCAAGAGGCTCACTCGGGTTTTTTTTATCTTAAATATTATGGGCGGGATGATGATGAGAAAAATGAAGCTCTCGGTATTAATGGTGGGATTGATGGGAATGATGTCGACGGCGGTCGCGGAGAACCGCATCGAAGCGACGCTGAAAGCCGAACAATCCGGCCCGCGGATATCACGCTATATCTATGGCCAGTTTTCTGAGCATCTGGGACGCGGCATCTACGATGGCATCTGGGTCGGCCCCGACTCCTCCATTCCGAACACGCGCGGCATCAGAAACGATGTCGTCGCCGCGCTCAAAGCGCTCAAGGTGCCGGTCGTACGCTGGCCGGGAGGATGTTTCGCCGACGAATATCACTGGCGTGACGGCATAGGGCCGCGCGAAAAACGCCCTGTGCGCAAGAATAACTGGTGGGGCGGCGGTCTGGAAAACAATGCCTTCGGCACCCATGAGTTTTTCGACTTTGCCGAACAGATCGGCGCGGATGCCTATATTTCGGTTAACGTCGCGTCATCCACGCCGACGGAAATGCGCGAATGGATTGAGTATTTGACGTCGACGGAGCAGGACAGCCTGGCCAACGAGCGCCGCGCCAATGGCCGCGACAAGCCGTTTAAGGTGCCTTTTATCGGCATCGGCAATGAAAGCTGGGGTTGCGGCGGCAATATGACGCCGGAGTATTATTCCAACGAACTGCGCCGCTGGGGATCTTTTTTCCACAAAGACGGCCTCAACTTCCATGAAGACAATGACAATACCGCGCTGCGCGTCGGCTCCGGCGCGAATAACGACGACACTAACTGGACGGACGTGGTCATGAAAAACGCCGCGTTTCATCTGGACGCCATCTCTTTGCATTTCTATACCGTGCTGACGGGAGAGTGGATAAATCGTAATCAGGCCAGCGCTACGGGTTTCCCTGACGAGCAGTGGAACGCGATTTTCCAGCAAACCCTGCGCATGGACGATGTGCTGCAGCAGCATATCGCCGTGATGGATAAGCACGATCCTCAAAAACGCATCGGTCTGTTCGTTGACGAATGGGGCACCTGGTATAACGTTGAGCCAGGCACCTATGCCGGCCATCTGTTCCAGCAGAACACCCTGCGCGACGGTATCCTGGCCGCCGCCAATTTCAATATCTTCCATAAATATGCCGAGCGCGTGCGTATGACCAACATCGCCCAGGCCATCAATGTCTTGCAGGCGATGATCCTGACTGAAGGCGACAAGATCGCGCTGACGCCGACCTATTATGCCTTCAGGATGTATGTGCCGTTCCAGGATGCTACCGCCATCCCGCTTGATGTTAAGGCGCCGCTGCTCACCTCCGACGGCAAATCGTTCCCGGCTTTTAATGTCTCCGCCGCCAGGGCGCAGGACGGCAAGGTATATATCGGCGTCGCCAACATGAACCCGCGCGAAGGCTATGATCTGTCCATCAATCTGGGGACGCTTAAAGCGACGTCTGTTTCCGGTGAAATACTGACCGGCGCGGCGACGGACGCGCACAACATCCCCGGTAAGCCCGAAGTTATTCATCCGGAAAACTATCGGGATGGCGAAATTAACGGCTCGCTGCTGGCATTGAAAATCCCCGCCAAATCAGTCGTGGTTGTGAGCCTGGAGTAAACGCCGGACCGAGGGCCTAAACCGCCCTACGCCATTTTTTATCGAAACGTTCAATCTGTCGCCCCGCCGCCGGCGGGGCGACATAGGGGGTTGAAACTCGTCACAGACCGCAGCCATACTGGCATCACGTTATCTTTACGCCATGTTATTCCGCGCGCAAAACTTCCCTATTTGGGATAAAATCGGATAAATTCATCCATCAACTTTTAAAATCGGCATATGACATATATCGTAGCCTTAACCGGTGGCATCGGCAGCGGCAAAAGTACGGTAGCCGATGAGTTCGCCAAACTCGGGGTGACCATCATTGACGCGGATATCATTGCCCGTCAGGTGGTTGAACCGGGGAAACCGGCGCTGGACGCCATCAGGCTCCGCTTTGGCGCCGACATCCTGCACGCCGACGGCTCGTTGAACCGCGCCGCGTTGCGCCAAAGAATCTTTTCCTCCCCGGAGGATAAGCAATGGCTGAATAATCTATTGCACCCGTTGATTCATGCGGAAACACAATCCCGGTTTCAGGAATCGACCGATCCCTATGTCTTGTGGGTTGTGCCATTACTAATAGAGAATGGTTTACAACGCCATGCCCAGCGTGTTCTGGTGGTCGATGTGAACCGGGATACTCAGCTTGAACGCACGCTGGCCCGAGACGGGATCGGTCGTCAACAAGCAGAAAACATACTGGCGGCCCAGGCGACTCGTGAACAGCGCCTGGCCTATGCCGATGATATTATTGATAATAGTCGCAGCCAAAGAGAGCTTGCATCGTGCGTTGCACAATTGCATCGTCGTTACCTTGAGCTCGCTGCCTCAGCCGCTGACAGGATTAATAAGCATGAGTGACGTATCCTCAACCATTTTATTTGAATATCCTTTAAACGAGAAAACACGCACCTGGTTGCGTATCGAATCATTGTTGCAGCAGTTGCACCGCAACCATTCCCTGACCGACATGGGAAGCGCGCTGACGTTTTTTCGCGCCATTTCCGACCTGATGGATGTGTTGGAGCGCGGGGATGTTCGCACCGAACTGCTAAAAGAGCTGGAACGCCAGCAGCAAAAATTACTGCAATGGAGCCATGTTCCCGGTGTTGATATGGAGCGGATCCATTCCCTGCGCCAGCAGTTGAAAACGCAGTCAGGCGTGCTGATGGCCGCCCCGCGGATGGGACAACTCCTGAGGGAAGATCGGCTGATCGCCATGGTCCGTCAGCGGCTCAGCATACCGGGAGGATGTTGCAGCTTCGATTTGCCCACGCTGCATATCTGGCTTTATCAGCCGCAGGAACAGCGCGAACAGCTGGTGGCGGGCTGGCTCGACTCATTGGCGCCGTTAAAGAAATCGCTGGATATGATACTGGAGCTGATCCGTCATTCCGCCACCTTCCGCCCGCAGATTAGCCAGAACGGCTTCTTTCAGGATAATGCCTCTGAGGCCGATCTGTTACGTCTGCGTATCGATCTGGCTTATCAGCTCTATCCGCAAATTTCCGGTCACAAAACGCGCTACGCCATCCGTTTCCTGTCCCTGGACAATGAGAACGGCCAGATTCCCGCCCGGCTACCGTTTGATTTGGCCTGTTGTTAAGAAAAAATGTTTAAGAACAAATAGTTAAGAGAATATGTTAGGAAAAAGCCATGACTAATGACGTTACCAGCGTAAAATGCCCGACCTGCAAGAAAACCGTTATCTGGAATGAGAAAAGCGTTTACCGCCCGTTTTGCAGCAAGCGCTGCCAGCTTATCGATCTGGGGGAATGGGCCGACGAGGAAAAGTGTATCCCCAGCGATGATATTATTTCCGACAGCGAAGACTGGAGCGAACCGCAGCACTAAGGAGTAGCTCCACGTTTTTCAAACGCCCGCCGGCAACGGCGGCCGCTCGCGCTTAAGAACCGCGTTAATTGGCTTTCAACCAGCGGATCATCTCCGCATTCGCCGGCGGGAATTCATTTTCCAGCAGCTCATCCGCCCTCAACCAGCGGGAAGACTGACCTTCACGGCCGTATGGCTCGCCAAGCCAGCTCTCCACCAGAAAAAAATGCAGCGTGATGGCGCGCTCCGGCGTAGAGAAAGTTTTCGTATTCAGCGGCTGCGGGTTTTGCGCCTCAATCCCGGTTTCTTCACGCAGTTCACGGATCAGCGCCTGCGCCGGGGTTTCGCCCGCTTCCACTTTACCGCCGGGAAATTCCCACATCCCCGCCATATGAACGCCGGCCGGTCGACGAGCAATAAAAAACCGCCGCTCGGCATTGCGGATAATGCCCACCGCAACGGATAACTGTTTTTGCACCATAATACGTCCCATCAAGTAAAAGGCGGTCTCTGCGACCGCCTTTATATTATTGCTCAATTCAACGGGCGGCTACTTCTGTAATCGACCGTGGCATTGCTTATATTTTTTCCCGGAGCCGCAAGGACAAGGGTCGTTACGACCAATTTTACGCTCGGCATGAATCGGCGCGCCGGCATTCTGAGTCTCCTCTTCCTGGTGGCTCAACTGCTGCTGACGGGCCAGACGCTCGGCCTCTTCACGCCGCTGCTGCTCCAGCGCCTCAATCTCTTCCGGCATACGAACCTGTACTTTGCTCAGCGTACCGATCACCTCATATTTCAGCGATTCCAGCATGGCCGCAAACATGGCGAAAGACTCGCGCTTATATTCCTGTTTGGGATCCTTCTGCGCGTAACCGCGCAGATGGATACCCTGACGCAGGTAGTCCATCGCCGCCAGATGCTCTTTCCACAGGGAATCCAGCGTTTGCAGCATCACGCCTTTCTCGAAGTTACGCATCACCTCGCTGCCCACAACCTCTTCTTTACGCTGATAAACCTCGATCGCCTGCTGTAAAATGCGCTCGCGCAGCGTCTCTTCATGCAGCTCAGGTTCTTTATCCAGCCACTCTTTAATCGGCATATCCAGATCAAAGTCATTTTTCAGACGCTGCTCCAGACCTTCGACGTCCCACATTTCTTCCAGCGACTGCGGCGGAATACAGCTGTCGATGGCCACCTTAAACACGTCTTCGCGGATACTGTTGATGGTTTCGCTGATATCGGAAACGTCCAGCAGCTCGTTGCGCTGGGTGTAAATCGCCCGGCGCTGATCGTTCGCCACGTCATCATATTCCAGCAATTGCTTACGGATATCGAAGTTGCGGCTTTCCACCTTGCGCTGCGCATTGGCGATCGCCTTCGTCACCCAGGGGTGTTCTATCGCCTCGCCGGGCTTCATCCCCAGTTTACGCATCATGTTGGATACGCGGTCGGAGGCGAAAATACGCATCAGCGCATCTTCCATCGACAGGTAGAAACGTGAAGAACCCGGATCCCCCTGACGACCGGAACGGCCGCGCAGCTGGTTATCGATACGGCGGGATTCATGACGCTCGGTACCGATAATATGCAAACCGCCCGCCGCCAGCACCGCGTCATGGCGCACCTGCCATGCCGCTTTAATTTCGGCTATCTGCGCGTCGTCGGGATTTTCCAAGCGGGCGATTTCAGCCTGCCAGCTTCCGCCCAGCACGATATCGGTACCACGACCGGCCATATTGGTGGCGATGGTTACCGAGCCGCTTTGGCCCGCCTGGGCGATGATATCCGCCTCCATGGCGTGGAATTTGGCGTTCAGCACGTTGTGCTTGATGCCCGCTTTATCCAGCGCCTGAGAAACGACCTCCGACTTTTCGATGGAAATCGTACCCACCAGCACCGGCTGTCCGTTGGTGGCGCGTTCCTTGATATCCTCAATGATGGCGTCAATCTTCTCGCTCTCGGTCATATAGACCAGATCGGGCAGATCTTTACGGATCATCGGACGGTTGGTGGGAACGACAATGGTATCCAGCTTATAAATCGAACTGAATTCAAAGGCTTCGGTATCCGCGGTACCGGTCATCCCGGCCAGTTTTTCATACAGACGGAAGTAATTCTGGAAGGTGATGGAGGCCAGCGTCTGGTTTTCATTCTGGATAGCGACATTCTCTTTCGCCTCCACCGCCTGGTGTAAACCATCCGACCAGCGACGCCCCTGCATGGTACGCCCGGTATGCTCATCGACGATGATAACTTCACCGTCTTTCACGATGTAATCCACGTCGCGGGTAAACAGCACATGGGCGCGCAACGCGGCGGTCACGTGGTGCATCAGCATAATATTGGCCGGCGAGTAGAGCGACTCGCCCTCATCCATAATGCCTTCGCGCACCAGCAGCTCTTCCACCAGCACCAGACCGCGCTCGGTCAGGTTGACCTGGCGCGCTTTCTCATCCACCGAGAAGTGGCCTTCGCCGTGGAAGGTATCCGAATCCTCTTTCTCCTGACGGATCAGGTGGGGAATGATTTTGTTAACGCGAATATAAAGTTCGGAGCTGTCTTCAGCCGGACCGGAAATAATCAGCGGGGTACGGGCTTCATCGATCAGGATGGAGTCAACCTCATCCACCAGCGCATAATAGAGTTTACGCTGTACGCGCTCTTCCGGGCTGAAGGCCATATTGTCGCGCAGATAGTCAAAACCGTATTCGTTGTTGGTGCCGTAAGTAATATCCGCGGC
Source organism: Brenneria corticis (assembly GCF_003115855.1). Lineage (GTDB taxonomy): Bacteria > Pseudomonadota > Gammaproteobacteria > Enterobacterales > Enterobacteriaceae > Brenneria > Brenneria corticis. The sequence continues at coordinate 214,524 of NZ_KZ819076.1, read as the reverse complement.
ATAGGCTTCGCGCTTGGCCGGCGCCGGCATGCCCGGCAGGTTGATGCCGACGCTCAATCCCAGGAACTCAAACAGCGGACGGTTGTTTTCCGCATCGCGCTGCGCCAGATAGTCGTTCACCGTCACCACGTGCACGCCGCGGCCGGTCAGGGCATTGAGATAAGCGGGCAGCGTCGCGGTCAGCGTTTTACCTTCACCGGTGCGCATTTCCGCAATGCAGCGCTCGTTCAAAACCATCCCGCCGATAAGCTGCACGTCGAAGTGGCGCATGCCGAACACCCGTTTGCTGGATTCGCGCACCACGGCGAAGGCTTCCGGCAGCAGGCTCTCCAGCGATGCGCCTTTCTCCAGACGCTCGCGGAATTCAGCCGTTTTGGCTTTCAGTTCGTCATCCGAAAGCTTTTCCATATCGGCTTCCAGACGGTTGATCACCTCAACGTTCTTACGCATACGGCGCAGCGTACGATCGTTACGGCTACCAAAAATTTTGGTTAATATATTCATGACCATAATAGTTTTAATCTCACAAATGCCACTCATCCAGTGGCGGCACAACATCAAAAAAACTGGGAGGAAATCCTACAGCTGTTAATTAGCAAGCAATCTTTTTCAGCTATGGATAGCGGGGCCGGCGCGAATGCCGCGAACCTGGGCCAGCCAGATGCCCGTCTGATGCTGCGCTGGGGAAAAATCGGAAGCTCGCCCGGTCTGGCGAATGATGGTGGGTTGCTGTTCCTGGTGCGTAAGCAACGCGCTCAGCGTATCCAGCAGCACCAGAGAATGCGAGGGCAAGTCGTCGACCTGCTGCGCATGTAGCTGCTGCGGCGCGGTAAGCGCAAAAGAGAGGTGACGTATTACCGTGCGGATGGCATGCTGATGCCAGTAGTCCACGCCAAAAGAAGAGCGACGCTGCGCTTCTTTCAACGCCACTAAATCGGTAAGGCTGAGCGATACGCTGTTCTGGCGGCTGACGCTGGAAGCGGAATTAGGCAACGGCGCCAGATCCTGCGACTCATTCAGACCGGCCGGCAAGCCAAGGCTCGCCGCGACCATCCCCAATAAGAGATGCGGCCAGAAATAACGTCTGCCAAATTGTCGCCAACGATTTAGAATACCGATCACTAGTTTAACGTCCGTCGGAGCCTGATTTATGCGTGATAGCCGCCCACAATCACTGGAATCCCTGTTTGATAGCGCATCGGGTGCGGGTACCGGCCCACTGCGGGATGTGCAGCAGCGCGCTATCGCTTTATTAAAACTCAACCGGGCGGTGCGCGGATTGCTTCCCGCACAGCTGCACCCTTGGTGCCGCGTTGCCAACTATCGGCATGGACTGCTGGTGCTGGAAACCGCCAACGCTAACTGGTTGATGCGGTTACGTTATGAACAGCCAGCCCTGCTCTCTGCACTGCGCGCCCAAATATTACCATCATTGGCCTCGATCGACATCAGGATTAATCCCGCGCTCGCCGCAAAAGGGCATGAAATCGTGAAAAAAAGCGCTATCGGCACGCCCGACAAGGAGGAAGAGGCAAAACCATTTCGCCAGTTGAGCGAACAAAGTGCGGAAATATTGCGGGGTTTGGCCGGTCAGAGCCCGGAGAAGTTGCGCCGGATATTAGAACGACTGGCTTCACTGGCCGGAGAGGGTACCAGTAAAACCAGTCGTAATAAGAAATAACGACTTTATGCGTTAAGCCAATACGGTCGACGGCGCCTTGAACGCCAGCGGCATTTCAGCGTCATCTTCGAAGGTGACGTATTCCCACGCTTCCTGCTTCGCCAACACAGCCTGCAACAGTTTGTTATTCAAGGCATGTCCTGACTTGAAGGCGGTAAATGCGCCGATGATGTTGTGACCGCACATAAACAGGTCGCCGATGGCGTCCAGCATTTTATGGCGCACGAACTCATCTTCAAAACGCAGTCCGTCTTCGTTCAGCACGCGGTAGTCATCCACCACTATTGCACAATCGAAACTGCCGCCCAGGCACAACCCACGAGACTGCAGATATTCGATATCACGCATAAAACCGAAAGTACGCGCGCGGCTTATCTGACGCACGAAAGCGTCGGCAGAAAAGTCCAGACGATAACGCTGGGATCCTGCATCAATAGCCGGGTGGTTGAAATCGATGGTGAAATCCAGGCTAAAACCGTTGAACGGCGTCAGCTCGGCCCATTTATCGCCATCTTCAACCCGCACGGGCTGCTTGATACGCACGAATTTCTTGGCGCTGTTCAGCTCTTCAATCCCCGCATCCAGCAGCAGGTAGACGAAAGGACTGGCGCTGCCGTCCATAATTGGAATTTCCGGCGCATCGACTTCAATGACAATATTGTCAATCCCCAACCCCGCCAGCGCGGCGTTAAGGTGCTCCACCGTGGAAATACGCACGTCATGCTCATTAACCAGGCAAGTACAGAGCATGGTATCACGCACGGATTTTGCATCAGCCGGAAAATCAACCGGTGGATTCAAGTCGGTGCGACGATAGATGACCCCGGTATTTGCCGGTGCAGGCCGCATGGTCAGGGTGACTTTCTTGCCGGTATGCAAACCGACCCCTGTCGCCTGAACAATACGTTTTAGTGTACGTTGTTTGATCATCATTTTATCTCGCATGTTACTGAACCTACCGACCTAGTTTATACCAGGATCGGCGGGACAGTTTAGCACAAAGAGCGGAGATTCCAACGTCATAGGGCGATATTAATCCGCCTGCTTACGCAGAAACGCCGGGATATCCAGATAATCCGGCTCTTTATTAGCCTGCTGATTCTGGTCGTTGACCACTTTAGCCGCCGGTTTTTCCTGGGTCAGCGGCGTCATGCCGTGCTGCTGATAGCGATGATCCATCACCGGCTGGCTGGACTGCTTATTGGTCACCAGGGTAATTTCCGGCCGCTTGTCCATGCCGATGCCCGTCGCCACCACGGTGACGCGCAGTTCGTCATTCATTTCCGGATCGAGCGAGGTACCGATAACCACAGTCGCGTTGTCGGAAGCAAAAGCACGAATGGTGTTACCCACGGTTTCGAACTCATCCAGACGCAGATCGAAGCCCGCGGTGATGTTAACCAGCACGCCGCGCGCCCCGGACAGGTCGATATCTTCCAGCAGCGGGCTGGAGATGGCCATTTCGGCCGCTTCTTCCGCACGATCTTCGCCACGCGCCACGCCCGACCCCATCATGGCGTAACCCATTTCGGACATCACGGTGCGCACGTCGGCAAAGTCGACGTTCATCAGACCGGGACGGGTAATCAGTTCGGCGATACCCTGAACCGCGCCTTTCAACACGTCGTTCGCGGCGCCGAACGCATCCAGCAGGGAGATGCCGCGTCCCAGAACTTTCAGCAGTTTATCGTTCGGAATGGTGATCAGGGAGTCGACGTGCTTGGAGAGCTCGGCGATGCCCTGCTCGGCGAATGCCATACGCTTTTTGCCTTCGAAGTTGAAAGGCTTGGTCACCACGGCGACCGTCAGGATGCCCAGATCCTTCGCCACTTCGGCAACCACCGGCGCCGCGCCCGTACCCGTGCCGCCGCCCATGCCCGCGGCGATAAACACCATATCGGCGCCTTCAAGCGCCGTACGCAGCGCCTCGCGGTCCTCTTCCGCCGAATTACGCCCGACTTCCGGGTTGGCGCCGGCGCCCAGACCTTTGGTGATGCCGCTGCCGATCTGGATCGTCTGGCCTACCGCCGTCTTGCGCAATGCCTGAGCATCGGTATTGACCGCGAAAAATTCAACGCCTTCGATGCGCTCGCGCACCATATGCTCGACGGCGTTGCCGCCGCCGCCGCCGACGCCGATGACTTTAATCACCGCGTCGTTGGTTAATTCCATTGGTTCAAACATAGTTTCTCTCCGTTTTGTGCCTGTAACTGCGAGATCATAAACTGTGCCAGGTGATCTCTTTGATAAAATTAAAATTCTTTCCTCAGCCAGCTATTGATTCTTTTGAACCAGTTGCTCACCGAGGCACGTTTTTCGACCTCATGCTCACCGCCAAGGTGAGACTCTTTGCCGTAATGCAGCAACCCGACCGCCGTTGAGTAGTAAGGTTCCTGCGCATAATCCGTCAGACCTGTAATATTTAGCGGCTGGCCGATACGCACCTGGGTGTGGAACACCCGCTGCGCACAGGCCGCCAGGCCGTCTATTTGCGCCGCACCACCGGTAAGCACGATACCTGCCGCCAGATGGTGTTTAACGCCCTGTTGACGTAACTGCTCCTGCAACTGTAAAAGTTCGTCGTTCACCAGATTCAATAGTTCGGTGTAACGCGGTTCAATCACTTCCGCCAGCGTCTGCCGTTGCAGGCTGCGCGGCGGGCGGCCCCCGACGCTGGGAACCTCGACGTTTTCATCTTTGCCGACGATGGCGCCTAATGCGCAGCCGTGGCGCACCTTTATCGCTTCGGCATCCGTCGGCGGCGTGCCGAACGCGTAGGCGATATCGCTGGTCACCACGTTGCCCGCGTAAGGGATAACCTTGGTGTGGCGCAGGGCGCCGCCGGTGTAAACCGCGATATCCATCGTGCCGCCGCCGATATCCACCACGCAAACGCCCAGTTCGCGCTCGTCTTCCGTCAAAACGGCGTAGCTGGAGGCCAGACCGGCGAAAATCAGCTGATCCACCTTCAGGCCGCAGCGTTCAACGGCTTTGACAATATTCTTCGCCATATCGTTATGGCAGGTAATCAGGTGGACCTTCGCCTGCATGCGCACGCCGGATAATCCCACCGGATTCTTGATCCCTTCCTGATAATCAATGGCGTACTCCTGCGGGATCACGTGCAGAATGCGATGCTCATCGCGCACGCGTACCGATTTGGCGGTATGCACCACGCTTTCCACGTCGTCCTGCGTCACCTCTTCTTCCGAAATCGGCACCATCCCTATTTCATTCTGGCAACTGATGTGCTTTCCCGACAGCGCCAGATAGACGGAGGATATCTGGCAGTCCGCCATCAGTTCGGCCTGGTCGATCGCGCGCTGCACGCATTTGACCACCGATTCGAGATCGTTGACGCCGCCTTTATCCATACCGCGCGACGGGCAGCTGCCCACGCCGATAATATTGACCATGCCATCGGGCAGAACCTCCCCTACCAGTGCGGCCACCTTTGCCGTACCGATTTCCAGCCCAACTACCAGTTTTCTGTCCGTCGACTTGATCATTGTTGTTTAGCCTGTGCCTGATTCTGATTACTGTTCTGTTGCCGCTCAATCCCATGCTGCTGCTCAGCGTCTTGCTGTTCAAACAAGGCCGGCGCCCAGCCTACCGCCGCGCCGCTGTCATAGCGCAGATCCACATAGCCGACGCGCTTGTTCTCGCTCTGCGCCTGGCGCTGCAACAGCGGATAAAGCTCGATAAAACGCGCCAGCCGCTTGGCCCGATCGTCCCGTCCCAGTTCGATACGGGTATCATCATCCAACCCCAGTTGCCATGAGTGACGCGCGCTCATCGCCACCGTTTTCAGGTTGAATTTCCCAGCCGCCAGCACCTGATTCATGGTCCGGTAACCCTCCAGAACATCGATTTCACTCCCTTCCGGACCGTACAATAACGGCATCTTGCGGTTGCCGACCCGCTCGGCCGGTACGCTGAAAGCATTTCCCGCGCCGTCGACCATTAGCAGATCATTCCAACGCGCCACCGGAACATATTCAACCAGATGAATCTTTAATTCGTCCGGCCACTGTTTGCGCACGCTGGCCTGTTTGATCCAGGGCAGACGTTCAATCTGCTGCTGGATGACGTTCACATCCTGCGTCATAAAGGTTCCCGGCGACCCCAGCGACAAAATCGCCTGACGGATATCGTCGTTGGTGGTGTACTGCCTTTCGCCCGTCACCACCATTCTGGACAACGGCAGGCGGCTGGCGTCCTTCATCCAGCCGACGACCATCCATCCTCCCCAGACGATCGTCCCCACCACCATCAGCAGGAAAATCATCCCCGCCAGTTGGCCTCCGTTACTGCGACGAGCCCCTTTCGATTCGGGTTCCCGTGCGCGCGTATTCAGCGCTGCCTGCGACATATCAGCCGGCCAGTTCCAGAACCCTGGCAACCAGCTGTGAGAAACTCAACCCCTGTTGCCTTGCCGCCATCGGCACCAGACTGTGGCTGGTCATCCCCGGAGAGGTGTTGACCTCCAGCAGATAAAAAGCCCCGTCGCCGTCCATCATCAGATCCACTCTGCCCCAGCCGCCGCAGTCCAGCGCGCGGTAGGCCGCCAGCGACAGAGCGGCCAGTTCCCGTTCTTTTTCCGCCGACAGACCGCTTGGGCAAAAGTACTGCGTATCATCCGACAGATACTTCGCTTCATAGTCGTAAAACGTGCCCGCGGCCTGGATCCGAATCGACGGCAGCACCTCGTCGCCAAGAATGGCGACCGTGTACTCCGGGCCGCTGAGCCATTTTTCCACCAGCACCTCGTCGTCATGACGAAACGCCTCTTCCAGCGCGGCCGGCAGTTCCGCGACCTGATTCACCTTGCTCATGCCGACGCTGGAGCCTTCGCGGCTTGGCTTCACTATCAGGGGCGTACCCAAATGGGCGAATTTTTCCAGCAGCTCATCCTCTGCAAGCGCGGCAAACTGCCGCCGGTTCAGGGCGATATACGGCGACACCGGCAACCCCAACGCCTGCCACACCAGTTTGGTGCGCAGTTTGTCCATCGTCAGCGCGGACGCCATCACCCCGCTGCCGGTATAGGGCAGTTGTAAAAATTCCAGCAGCCCCTGTAAGGTGCCGTCTTCGCCGCCGCGGCCGTGCAAGGCGATAAAGACTTTGGTGAATCCCTCATCCTTCAGCCGCGTTACCGGAAACTCGCGCGTATCCACGCCATGGGCATTGATGCCCGCTTCTTTCAGGCCTTCCAGCACCGCCTGACCTGAAAGCAGCGACACTTCACGTTCGGCAGAGGTACCACCAAGCAATACGGCAACTTTCTCAGTCATGATGTTCCTCACTCGCTTATCTGGGGCTGCAGCCGGGAATCAGCCAGTTTCCGCGCCAGCTTGCCGATATTGCCGGCGCCCTGAACCAAGACCAGATCTCCGCCGCGTAGCGCCTGTGACAACAGTTCCGGCAAGGTATCCACGTCGGGCACCAAAATCGGATCAATCTTACCGCGCCCGCGGATGGTGCGGCACAAAGAGCGGCTATCCGCGCCGGGAATCGGCGACTCGCCCGCCGAATACACCTCCAGCATCAGTAAAACGTCCACCTGCGACAGCACATGCGTAAAGTCATCGTACAGGTCTCGGGTACGCGTATAGCGGTGCGGCTGAAACACCATCACCAGACGCCGGTCCGGCCAGCCCGCGCGCGCCGCCTTGATGGTCGCGTCGACTTCGGTCGGATGGTGGCCGTAATCATCCACCAGCATGGCGCTGCCGCTTTGTCCGTTTACCCGCTCCAGCGGGAATTCGCCCAGAAAATCAAACCGTCTGCCGGTGCCTTCAAAGCGCTCCAGCGCGCGCAGGATCGCCTCGTCGTCAATACCCTCGTCCATCGCCACCGCCACCGCGGCGGCGGCGTTCAGCGCGTTGTGACGCCCCGGCGCGTTCAGCGTCACCTGCAGCAGCGGCTTATCCTGGCGCGCCAGGGTAAAGTGCCCCTGCGCGCCGGTCTGCTGATAGTCGGCGACGCGCACGTCGGCGTCGTCGCTAAAGCCGTAGGTGGTGATATGGCGCCCGACCCGCGGCAGCAGTTCACGGATCACCGCGTCGTCCACACACATCACCGCCTGGCCGTAAAACGGCAGATTGTGCAAGAAGCTGATAAAGGTCTGCTTCAGGTTTTCAAAATCGCCATGATAGGTATCCATGTGATCGGCTTCGATATTGGTCACGATCGCCACCATCGGCTGCAGATGCAGGAACGAGGCGTCGCTTTCGTCCGCTTCCGCGATCAGGTAACGGCTGGAACCCAGACGCGCGTGGGTGCCCGCCGCCTTCACCAATCCGCCGTTGACAAACGTCGGATCCAGCCCCGCTTCGGCGTAGATGCTGGCGACCATCGCCGTGGTGGTGGTTTTACCGTGCGTTCCCGCCACCGCGATGCCGTGACGGAAACGCATCAGCTCGGCCAGCATTTCCGCCCGGCGGATCACCGGAATACGCGCCTCGTGCGCCGCCACAATCTCCGGGTTATCGGCGGAAATGGCGCTGGAGACCACCACCACGCTGGCGTTCAGTACGTTTTCCGCCCGATGGTGAAAATAGATCTGCGCGCCCAGTTCGCTCAACTGCCGGGTGACGGCGTTCGGCGCCAGATCGGACCCGCTTATCTGATACCCTTCATTAGCCAACACTTCGGCGATACCGCCCATGCCGGCACCGCCGATGCCGACAAAGTGGATGTGCCGGACGCGATGCATCTCGGGCACGATTGAACGCAGTTTCGCCAGTTGTTGAGTATTCACTTTTTTCTATCGCTACCTTATTTAATCCCCCGAACGGCAGCGCCGCCCGGCGATAATGTATTAATTAATCAGCTATGAACCACTGAGCCCGCTACGGCGCTCACCGCCTTCGCCACGCGCTCCGTGGCGTCGGGAACGGCCACCGCTCGGGCCTTTTCCGCCATCGCCAGCAGCGTGGCGCGATCCCAGTTCGCCAGGACTTCACTTACCGACGCCGCGTTAAACCGCGGCTGTTCGATAATCTTCGCCGCCCCCGCTCTTTCCAGCGACAGGGCGTTCCAATACTGCTGCCGGTCCTTATGCTGGAAAGGGACAAACAGCGCCGGCAAACCGGCGGCGGCGATTTCACTGACCGTCAGCGCGCCGGAACGGCAGACCACCACGTCGGCCCAGGCGTAGGCTTGCGCCATATCATCAATAAATTCAGCGATCTTGTGCTGCGTCCGCCCGACCTGCCGATAGGCCTGCTCAACGTCCGCCAGCGCGCCTTTGCCGACCTGATGCCAGATTGTCACGCCGTCGCCCAAGGTCGCGGCGACGCCCGGCAGCGTCTGATTGAGGACTCGCGCCCCCTGGCTGCCGCCCAGCACCAGCACCCGAACCGGGCCGCTGCGGCCGGCCAGACGAACCGCCGGGGCGGGCAATGCCAGTACGTCCGCCCTGACCGGGTTGCCGACCACGTCGGCTTTCACAAAGGCGCCCGGAAAAGCCTGTAATACTTTTTTGGCGATATGCGACAGCCAGCGGTTGGTCAGCCCGGCAATCCCGTTTTGCTCATGCAGCACCACCGGTACGCCGCACAGCCACGCGGCCAGACCGCCGGGGCCGGAAACATAGCCGCCCATCCCCAGCACCACGTCCGGCCGGTAGCGGCGCATTATCGCCCGCGCCTGCCGCACCGCCTGGAAAATACGCAGCGGCGCGGCCAGTTGGGCGCGCAGCCCCTTGCCGCGCAGCCCGGAGATGCGGATAAAATCGATCTCGATACCGTGCTGCGGCACTAAATCCGCTTCCATGCGATCCGCGGTGCCTAACCAGCGCACCTGCCAGCCCTGCGCCATCAGATGATGCGCCACGGCGAGCCCGGGAAACACATGTCCCCCCGTTCCTCCCGCCATCACCATCAAACGCTTGCCTTCGCCACTCATCGGGCACTCCTTGTAAACGCCTGCGCTTTGGTCAGGCGCGTTTCAAAATCAATACGCAACAGCATAACGATGGCCGTCGACATGATGATCAGACTGGAACCACCGTAGCTGATTAACGGCAACGTCAACCCCTTGGTCGGCAACATCCCCGACGCGGCCCCGACGTTGACCAGCGTCTGAAAGCTGAACCAGACGCCAATCGAACAGGCGAGAAAACCGGAAAAACGCTGGTTGATCTCCAGCGCACGCCGCCCGATGGACATCGCGCGAAAAGCGACGAAGAATATCATTAACAGCGCCAAAACCACACCGATATAGCCGAGTTCTTCACCTAAAATGGAGAAAATAAAGTCGGTGTGCGCCTCCGGCAGATATTCCAGTTTCTGCACCGAATTTCCCAGGCCCTGCCCCCACAGTTCCCCCCGGCCGAACGCCATCAGGGATTGGGTGAGCTGATAACCGCTGCCGAACGGATCCTCCCACGGATTCCAGAACGAGGTGACGCGCCGCATACGGTAGGGTTCGGCGATAACCAGCAGGCAAACGGCAAAAATGCCGCAGCCGATAATGGCCAGAAACTGCCATAGCTTCGCCCCCGCCAGAAACAGCATCGCCAGGGTGGTGATAAACAGCACCACCACGGTTCCGAGGTCCGGCTGCGCCAGCAGCAGCACCGCCAGCACCACCATCACCCCCATCGGTTTGCAAAAGCCCCAGAAGTTGTTTCGCACTTCTTCCACTTTGCGCACCATATAGCTGGACAGATAACAGAACAGAGTCAGCTTGGATAACTCCGCCGGCTGAATGCGCAACGGCCCCAGCGATATCCAGCGCGACGCGCCGTTAACCGAGCTGCCGACCGCCAGCACCACCAACAACAGCAGCATGGAGGCCAACAGCAGCACCGGGCTGTAACGCTGCCAAATTTCCATGGGAATGCGCAACGTCACCAGAGACAGCGCCAAAGCCAGCCCCAGATACAGCGCATCGCGCTTGGCGAACAGAAAGGGGTCGCTCGCCAGACGCTGCCCGATCGGCATCGAGGCGGACGTCACCATCACAAAACCGATCACCGCCAGCCCGAACGTCAGCCATACCAGCGTGCGGTCATACAGAACCACGCTCAGCGTATCGCTTTCCCGCGTCCCCATGACCCAGTTTTTTATACGTTCGACAACCGCCAGCCCGGAGAAGCGCATCAGCCCAGTTCCTCCGCCAGACGGGCGAACTCGTCGCCCCGTTGTTCAAAACTGCGGAACTGATCGAGGCTGGCGCAGGCCGGCGACAGTAAAACCATGTCGCCGGGCGCGACCCGTCCCGCGATCAGATGCATGGATTGCTCCATGGTTTCCGTCCGTTCGGCGATATCCGGACGCAGCGCCGCCAGCTGTTCGCCGTCGCGGCCAAAGCAGTAAAGCCGGATGTCGTCGCCCTGAAAATAGCGCAGCAAGGGCGAAAAATCGGCGGATTTGCCGTCCCCGCCCAATAGCAGATGCAGGGTGCCGTCCACCTTAAGGCCGCTTAACGCCGCTTCGGTGCTGCCGACGTTGGTGGCCTTGGAGTCATTGATCCAGCGCACGCCGTTGCGCTCCCAGACCAGTTGAAAACGATGCGCCAGCCCGGTAAAGGCGGTCAGGGCCGTTAAGGCCGACGAACGCGGAATACCCACGGCGTCCGCCAATGCCAGGGCGGCCAGCGCATTGGTGTAGTTGTGCTGCCCCACCAGTTTAATCTCGCGGGTGTTCAACACCCGCTCGCCTTTAATCCGCAGCCAGGTTTCCCCTTGCTGCCGATTCAGGTGGTAATCGCCGACGTCGACGCCGAAGCTCACGCAGCGCTCATCCGCGCCGCGAATCGGCATGGTCAGCGCGTCATCGGCGTTAACCACGCACACGCCGGCGTTTTCGTAAATGCGCAACTTGGCGGCGCGATACTGCTGTAAGCCAAACGGATAGCGGTTGGTGTGGTCTTCGGTCACGTTCAGAATGGTCGCCGCCGCCGCGTGCAGGCTGCTGGTGGTCTCCAGTTGGAAACTCGACAGTTCCAGCACATAGAGCTGGCATTCATGCTCAAGCAGGCGCAGCGCGGGCAGGCCGATATTGCCGCCCACGCCCACCTGCCACCCGGCGGCCCGCGCCATGTCGCCCACCAGCGTGGTCACCGTGCTTTTGCCGTTGGAGCCGGTGATCGCCACGATGGGCGCCTGCGCTTCACGGCAAAACAGCTCGATATCGCCGACGATCTCAATGCCCGCCTCGGCGGCATCGCTCAGTATCGGCGTCGCCAGCGCGATGCCCGGGCTGGCGACGATGAGATCCGCGTCCATCAGCCAGGTTTCGTTGAGATCGCCGAGATGGCGCTCGACGTTTTCCGGCAGCTTATCCAACCCCGGCGGACTGATACGGGTATCCACCACGCGCGGCGCCACGCCGCGCGCGAGGAAGAAATCAACACAGGAGAGGCCGGTCAGCCCCAACCCGATAATGACAACTTTTTTACCCTGATAGTCCGCCATATTTTACCGTACCTTCAGCGTTGCCAGGCCAATCAGCACCAGCATCAGCGAAATAATCCAGAAACGCACGATCACCCGCGGTTCCGGCCATCCTTTAAGTTCATAGTGGTGATGAATCGGCGCCATGCGGAAAATACGCTGGCCGCGCAGCTTAAAGGACCCAACCTGTAAAATGACCGACAGCGTCTCCACCACGAACACGCCGCCCATAATCACCAGCAAAAACTCCTGACGCAGCAGCACCGCGATGGTGCCCAGCGCGCCGCCCAGCGCCAGCGAACCCACATCCCCCATAAACACCTGGGCCGGATAGGTGTTAAACCATAAAAAGCCCAGTCCGGCGCCCACGATAGCGGTACAGACGACCACCAGTTCGCTGGCATGGCGGATATAGGGAATATGCAGATAACCGGCAAAATTCATATTCCCCGTCGCCCAGGCGACCAGGGCGAATCCGGCGGCGACGAATACCGTCGGCATGATCGCCAGTCCGTCCAGACCGTCGGTCAGGTTCACCGCGTTGCTGGTCCCGACAATCACAAAGTACGCCAGCACAACGTAGAGCAGCCCCAGCTGCGGCATGATGTCTTTAAAAAACGGCACCACCAGCTGGGTGGCCGGCGTGTCTTTACCAATCGAATACATGACGAAGGCCACCACCAGCGCAATCAGCGACTGCCAGAAATATTTCCAGCGCGCGATCAGCCCCTTGGTGTCTTTACGCACAACCTTGCGGTAATCGTCAATAAAGCCGACCACGCCATAGCCCAGCAGCACCGCCAGCACGCACCAGACATAGGGATTGGACAGGTTGACCCACATCAGCACCGAAATAATGATCGACGCCAGAATCATCACTCCCCCCATCGTCGGCGTTCCCCGCTTGCTGAAATGCGACTCCGGCCCTTCACTGCGAACCACCTGCCCGATCTGCAAACGTTGCAGCCAGGCGATCAAATGCGGCCCCATCCATAGGGAAATCACCAATGCGGTCAGCAGGCTGACGATGGCGCGAAACGTCAAATAGGAAAAGACGTTGAAGCCGGAATAAAACTTGACCAGATGTTCGGCCAGCCACACTAACATGTTGCATTCTCCTGTAATGCGCGTACTACCTGCTCCATCGCGGTGCTCCGTGAACCCTTAACCAATATGCTTATTGTTTTATGTTCGGCTATCAGCGCGCCCAGGCGCGAAACCAGCGCGCCCTTATCCTGAAAATGTTCGCCATCGCCGCCGGCGCGGCCGATCAATTCGCTTAACGTCCCCACGCTCAAGACTTTATCGATGCCCGCGGCGCGAACGGCCTGACCGACCTGACGGTGACACTCCCGCGCCTCGTCGCCCAGTTCCCCCATGTCGCCGACCACCATCACGCGGTATCCCGGCATTTCAGCAAGAACCTGCGCCGCCGCGGTCATTGAGCCGACATTGGCGTTGTAGCTGTCGTCCAGCAGCAATTTTCCCGGCGCCAGCACAATCGGGAATAACCTTCCCGGCACCGCCTGAAGCTGCGCCAAACCGGCTTTCACCTCCGCCAGCGTGGCGCCGACGGACATGGCCAGCGCGGCGGCGGCCAGCGCGTTGGCCACGTTGTGGCGCCCTGGCAGGGGCAGCGTCACCGCAACCGCCCCGAACGGCGTATGCAGGCTGAACTGCGTACCCTGCGCCAGCACCTTGATATCGCTGGCAAAAAAATCGATATCCCCGGAGGCCTGCGGTGAAAAACGCCATACGGTTTTATGACTCAGCGTCACCTGCCAGTGCGGAAAGTCATTACTGTCCGCATTGATAATCGCCACGCCGTCGGCCGGCAGGCCGGCAAAAATCTCGCCTTTCGCCTGCGCCACCCCCGCCAGCGAGCCGAAGCCCTCCAGATGCGCGGCGGCAAGGTTATTGACCAGCGCGCTTTCCGGACGCACCAGATCGGTGGTGTAGGCAATCTCACCGATATGGTTGGCCCCCAGTTCAATCACCGCGAACTGATGCTCCGGCGTCAGGCGCAGCAGCGTCAGCGGCACGCCGATGTCGTTATTAAAGTTGCCGGCGGTATACAGCACATTGCCGCGCTGACGCAGAATGGCGGCGGTCATCTCCTTGACCGACGTCTTGCCGGAAGAGCCGGTTAACGCCACCACGCGGGCATTGGATTGCTGCCTTACCCAGCCGGCCAACTTGCCCAGCGCCAGACGGGTATCTTCCACCAGCAACTGCGGCGCATTAACTGGTAAGCGCTTACTTACCAACAGAGCCGCCGCGCCGCTTTTCAATGCATCCGCGGCATAGTCGTGCCCATCGAATTTCTCGCCGCGCAGCGCGACAAACAGGCAGCCGGCCTGCAGCTTGCGCGTATCCGTGGCGACATCGTCGATTTCGACGCTGCCGCCGATTAACCGGGCGCCCAGAATCGAGGCTATCTGCTGCAAGGAAACGCGCATCATGCGATAACCCCCAACAGGCGGGCGACGGTAATACGGTCCGAATAATCCAGCCGCTGATTGCCGACCAGTTGGTAATCCTCATGGCCTTTACCGGCCACCAGCACCACGTCGTTCTCTTTCGCCTGCATAATGGCGCTGGTGACTGCCTCGGCGCGGCCGGAAATAACCTGGACGCGGCCGGCGTCCAGCAGCCCGGTTAAAATATCCTTGACGATGGCGCGCGGCTCTTCGCTGCGCGGGTTATCGTCGGTCACCACCACTCTGTCGGCCAGCTGTTCCGCGATGCCCCCCATTAGTGGGCGCTTACCTTTATCGCGATCGCCGCCGCAGCCGAAGACGCACCACAGTTGCCCCGCGCAGTGCAGCCGTGCCGCCTCCAGCGCTTTTTCCAGCGCGTCCGGGGTGTGGGCGTAATCCACCACCACCGTCGGTTTGCCCGGGGCGCTGAATACCTCCATCCTGCCGCACACCGGTTGCAGATGCGCGCCGGCGCTAATCAGTCGATCCAGCGAATAGCCCAGGGAAAGCAGCGTCGCCAGCGCCAGTAGCGTATTGCTGACGTTAAAGGCTCCCATCAGGCGGCTGGCGATTTCGCCATTGCCCCAGCTTGAGTCGAAGCGGATAGTGGCGCCGCGGTCGTGATAATCGATGCCGGTGGCTTTCAGCCAGCGGCCGCGGCAGCCCGGGACAAGATTGTTTTCCATGGTGACGGCGACGGCGTCCGGCAGTTTGTCGAGCCAGCGGCGGCCGACGTCGTCATCCGCATTGATGATCGTCTGCCCCACCCGGTGGTCGGCGAACAGCGACCATTTCGCGGCCTCATAGCGTTCCATGTCGCCGTGGTAATCCAGATGGTCGCGGCTCAGATTGGTGAATACCGCCGCGGCGAACGGCAATGCGGCGACGCGGTTTTGCACCAGACCGTGGGAAGAGACCTCCATTGCCGCAAACGTCGCGCCCTGATCGACCAGTTGCCTCAGCACCTGCTGTACCTCCACCGCCGATCCGGTGGTGTTGCCGGTCGGCGCGACGTGCCCCAGCAGGCCGTTTCCCACCGTGCCCATCACCGCGCTGGTTTCGCCCAACGCCTGGCTCCACTGGGCCAGCAGCTGCGCCGTGGTGGTTTTACCATTGGTTCCGGTCACGCCGACCAGCTGCAATTTTTCCGCCGGCTGCCGATAGAAACGTCCCGCCAGAGCGGAAAGACGCTGATGCAGATTGCTCAGGTAAACCACGGGAATGCCGTGCATTTCACGCACGTCCCCATCTGCGGCCTCGCCTTCGGCTTCGGCGATAATCGCGGCGACGCCTTGCGCAATGGCCTGCGGGATATAGCGCCGTCCGTCCGTTTGGTGGCCGACAATCGCCACAAACAGATCCCCGGCAGCCGCAACGCGGCTGTCTAATGTCATTTCCCGCAGCGCACAGGCCGGGGCATCCTGCACCCACGGCGCTAATAACTCGCGCAAATTACGATCTGCCACCTGGAGCCTCTTCTCGGTTAATTACAAACTCGTTTTTTTCGCCGGTGGGCAAGGCATCAGGTTCTACGTTCATCGTCCGTAATACCCCCCCCATGATGGCGCCGAATATCGGTGCTGAAACCGCACCGCCGTAATATTTCCCGGCCTGCGGATCGTTGATGACCACGACCAGAGCGAAGCGCGGGTTACTGGCGGGCGCGACGCCCGCGGTGTAAGCGATATATTTGTTGATGTATTTGCCGTCCGGACCGACTTTTTTCGCCGTGCCGGTTTTAATCGCGATCCGGTAGCCTTTAATCGCCGCCTTGGTGCCGCCGCCGCCGGGCAGCGCCACGCTTTCCATCATATGCACCACGGTGCGCACCAGCGCTTCCGGGAACACGCGTTCGCCGGCGACCGGCGGATCGACTTTGGTAATCGACAGCGGGCGATAAACGCCAAAGCTGCCGATCGTGGCGTAGACTCGCGCTAACTGTAACGGCGTTACCATCAGCCCGTAGCCAAAAGAGAAGGTGGCCCTCTCTATGTCAGACCACCGTTGTTTTTGAGGATATAAGCCACTGCTTTCTCCGACCAACCCCAAATTGGTCGCCTTTCCCAACCCCATGCGCGCGTAAGTATCCACTAACGCCGAGGAAGGCATCGCCAACGCCAGCTTGGAAACGCCGACGTTACTCGATTTTTGCAGGACCCCGGTCAGGGTCAATTCGTTGTAGCGCGCCACGTCTTTGATTTCGTGACCATTAACGTAATAAGGCAGGGTATTGAGCACGCTGTTCTCTTTTATCACCCCGCGCTGCAGCGCCGTCATCACCACCATCGGCTTCACGGTGGAGCCGGGTTCGAAAATATCGGTAATGGCGCGGTTGCGCATAATATCTTTGGCGGTGCCGGCCAGATTATTGGGGTTGTAAGACGGGCTGTTGGCCATCGCCAGCACTTCGCCGGTACCGACATCGACCAGCACCGCGGTGCCCGACTCGGCTTTGTTAAACGCCACCGCATTGCTCAGTTCGCGATAGACCAGCGCCTGCAAACGCTCATCGATGCTCAGCGCCAGATTATGCGCCGCCTGACTGTCAACGGAGGAGATATCTTCGATCACCCGGCCAAACCGATCTTTACGCACGGTTCGTTCGCCCGGCTGACCGGTCAGCCAGCGGTCAAAGCTTTTTTCAACCCCTTCAATACCCTGTCCGTCAATATTGGTAAAGCCGATCAGATGGGCCGTGACCTGGCCGGAAGGATAATAGCGGCGGGACTCCTGACGCAGGTTAATGCCGGGCAGCTTCAGTTTATGGATATATTCGCCGATGGCCGGGTTGACCTGACGCGCCAGATAGACAAAGCGCCCTTTCGGGTTGGCGTTAATCTTCGCCGCCAGCTGATCGAGCGGGACTTCGAGCGCGTCTGAGAGCGCTTTCCAGCGCGTATCCAGCGTGATGCCGCCCTGTTCGTTCACCTGTTGAGGATCGGCCCACACCGCGTTAACCGGTACGCTTACCGCCAACGGGCGACCGGCGCGGTCGCTGATCATGCCGCGCGCCGTCGGCACCTCCTGCACGCGCAGCGAACGCATATCCCCTTCACGCACCAGTTTGTCGGGGTTAACCACCTGAAGATAGGCCGCCCGCGCCATCAGACCGATCATCGCCAGCAGAATACAGCTACAGAGCAACGCAAAACGCCAGCTGACAAAGCTGGCTTGATCTTCCTGGCGTTTTAACCTTCCTGTACGGGCTGCTTTCATGCTGTATTGGATGCCTGTTTAGTTCATTGCTTAACCACAATATTTTCCTGTGACGGATCGACATGCCCCATTTGCAGTTTTTCCGTCGCGATCCGCTCAACGCGGCTATGATCCCCTAACGAATTTTCTTCCAGAATCAGGTTGCGCCACTCAATATCCAGCGCGTCACGCTCCAGCAATAGCCGTTCGCGCTCCGCGGTCAACAAACGCGTTTTGTGCGCCGTCGTCACCACCAGCACCGCGGAAACCAGCACCGCCGCCATCAGCAACAGCGGGATCTTGCCGTTACGCAGCAGATCCTCGCCGATGACGCCGACCAGGCCGTGACGCTCATGGCCGATCATGCCGGCAGCCTCTCGGCAAAGCGCAGGACCGAACTGCGGGCGCGGGGATTGGCGGCGACCTCTTCAGCCGACGGCATCATCTTCCCCACCTGCTTCAGGGTTTGTCCGCCCTGGCTGCGCAGCTGTTCTTCCGTCAACGGCATACCTGCCGGCACCTGCGGACCACGGCTCTGATGACGGATAAAGCGTTTGACGATTCTGTCTTCCAGCGAGTGAAAGCTGATGACCGACAGGCGACCGTGCGGAGCCAGCACGCTCAACGCGCCGTTCAGCGCCCGTTCAATCTCTTCCAGCTCGCTGTTGATATAAATGCGAATGGCCTGGAAACTGCGCGTCGCCGGGTGTTTATGCTTTTCGCGAATCGGACTGGCGGCGGCAATCAGCTCGGCCAGTTCTTTGGTGCGCGTCAGCGGTTCGGCGCGGTTCCGCTCGACGATGGCGCGGGCGATGCGTTTGGCGAAACGCTCTTCACCGAAGGTTTTCAGCACCCAGGCAATATCTTCCGCTTCCGCTTTCAGCAGCCACTCGGCGGCGGAAAGGCCGCGAGTCGGATCCATGCGCATATCCAGCGGACCGTCGCGCATAAAGGAGAAACCGCGTTCGGGATCGTCGAGCTGCGGCGAGGATACGCCCAGATCCAGCAATACGCCGTCAATACGACCGGTAAGGTCGCGCTCGGCCATATAGTCGGCCAGCGCGGAAAACGGGCCGTGAATAATGGAAAACCGGGGATCGTCTATCGCGCCGGCGGCTTCAATGGCCAGCGGATCGCGATCGATCGCCAGCAGGCGTCCTTCCGGTCCCAATTGGGAAAGAATGAGGCGAGAGTGGCCGCCACGGCCAAAAGTGCCGTCTATATAGGTTCCGTCGCTGCGAATATTCAGGCCGTTAACGGCCTCGTCCAACAGCACGGTGGTGTGTTTATAATTTTCCGGCATGACTATAGCGATAAGTCCTGCAACCGCTCAGACAAGGGTTCCTGAGTCGATTGTTCTGCGTCGATATCTTCCTTGACCTGTTGATACCAAGTCTGTTCATCCCACAGTTCAAACTTGTTGAACTGCCCGACCAGCATCACTTCTTTTGTAAGGCCTGCGTGCTGCCGCAACGTACCGGCGATCAATAACCGTCCGGCGTTATCCATCTGACACTCGCTGGCATGGCCCAGCAACAGGCGCTGAACGCGGCGCTCTGCGGGGTTCATACTCGACAGGCGCGACAGCTTCTGTTCAATGATTTCCCATTCAGGCAAGGGATAAAGCAGCAGGCACGGCTGATGAAGATCAATGGTGCAAACCATTTGACCTTGCGATTCCTCGTTCAGCGTTTCCCGATAACGGGTAGGTACGGCAAGCCGCCCCTTGCTGTCGAGATTAACCAGCGTTGCCCCACGAAACATGCCTGAGTTACCCCTCCATAACCTTTTTTACCACTTTATCCCACAAATCCCCACGATGAAGAGTGTACGGAGGGTATTAAAACCTTGTCAAGCCAGAGCTGGCGTGCTTTGGAATTATTTCTGCATGGATTTGGGCCGGCAGGAAGGTAAAAAAAATAAAGGCGGATAATTAATAATTATTAAGATCATGAAAATTTAAGAGAATTTCACTCCCAAAATAATATTGGCTGGCGAAATGGCGCTGGATTTCCCTTGGTCGATTATTTTTATTGTCACAGGCTGATACTAAATATAAATGTTTCCAGAATAATCTTAACTTGCCGTAAGCCTTGCATAACAAGGCTTTCGCTAATCAGGCGCTATTATACTGCGATTGCCGGCATTTGCTCAACGTCACATTTTTATCATCAATATCCCTGTGTCTTTATTCAGCGCCCGATTTACTTTAATTTACGTTTTCCTCGCCAAAAATCCTCCGCCAAAAAGAAAAATCCACAGTTAAGTACCGCGGAATAAATAAAGTATTAGCGTATTCACCGCCGCGGGTTAAAAAGCATGGGGATATATCCAGTTATTTTTAGCGCTCATTTTCTCTTCTTAAGCCGCTATTTCCCGTTGAATGACACGCTAGCGCCAGCCTAAATTAAGGTATTGTTTTTAAAATAATTTATTACCATTCGCGCGATAAAAAAGCAAAACGGCAGCAAACCGAAGATAAAGTAGCGAAAAACCTGACCAAGAGGTCAAAAATAAATATTTTTAGCTACTTATTAAGCAACAATACAGTGATGTACACTACCCACAATTTAAAAAGCAAAACAAAAAGCCATGATTAACCCGTTACTCTGATTTTTGTTCGCCATCTGAAAATGGAGTGAGTGGAGATGTTCTTTTCCCCGGCCTCAAGATTACGCAGCGCCACGGCGGATACCTTCGCCCTGGTGGTTTATTGCTTTATTACCGGCATGGTGATTGAGATCGGGCTTTCCGGCATGAGCTTTGAACAGTCTTTATCTTCACGGCTGCTGTCTATCCCGGTCAATATCGTCGTTGCCTGGCCCTACGGCATTTACCGCGACCGCGTGCTCGGCTTCGCCCGACGCCATGGCCCGCAACACTTTCTGCTACGCAACCTGGCCGATCTGCTGGCGTACGTCAGTTTTCAGTCGCCGGTTTATATCGCCATTCTGTGGACCATCGGGGCGGATTCGTCGCAGATGCTGACCGCCGTTGCCAGCAATGCGGTCGTCTCCATGGTGATGGGCGTGATATACGGCTATTTTCTGGAATACTGCCGCCGGTTGTTCCGGGTCGCCGTCACCGGCTAACCGGCTTCCCCGGCAAAGGCATCACCGATGGGAAACCGTTTTGCGGCGCAGTTTGGCAAGCTGCGTCTTGAGGCGGTTACGTTTCAGATCGGACAGATCGTCGAGCAGCGACAGCCCGTCCAGATGATCGATTTCGTGTTGCAGGCATACGGCAAATTCGCCGCCGGCGTCGATCTCCCGCGCGGCGCCGTCCAGATCGATAAACGCCGCCTTGACCCGCTGCGCCCGTTCCGCCGGCATGGGATGGCCCGGAATAGAAGAGCACAGTTCCAGATGCGACGTTTTCTCCGGCGAAGAGTAGGTTATCTGCGGGTTAATCAAGGCCAGGCGCTGGCGTTCTCCCTTTTCGTCCGCCATATCTATGACGACGATGCGCAGCGGAACGCCCAATTGGATGGCGGCAAGCCCCGAATCCTTCATGGCGTCAATCACGGCGAACATACGCGCGACCAGCGCCTTAACCTCATCATCAATAATATCGACGTTGCGGGAACGCTGGTTCATCCGCGGATCGTCGATCCAAAGCACTTCAGTTGCATCCATAGTTATCTTCCCCGTTACTCTCTATTTTCGCGCCAGCGACATCAGCTTGTTACGCAACCCGCGATCGTGGGCGTAAATATAGAGTCCGTGAATGGCGCGGGTCATCAGCACATTGATGGCGTTGAGCATGATGCGCTCTTTCATCGCGGCGCTATTTTCAATTGCCGATTGGCCCTGAAAAGCCGCGCTATCTTCGTATCTGGCCGCATCGAGCACGATCTCCTCGCGCTGCGCATCCCACGCCACCGACGGCCCCAGAATCAGGCCGACGTAGTTCAGATCGAACCCCTGCGCGGTGTAAACCGATCCCACCTCGTCAATGGTGTCTTCGCGCTCGGCCCAGGGCAGACGCTCATTGGGTTTCGCGCGGTCCCAGCGTAAGCGGAACCGCCCCTCTTCGATAAAATAGTCCTGCCCGTCCAGCCGATAGGGATAGTCATACGTCGACAACATGCGCGACAGGCCGCTGGCCGCATTTTTTTCTTTTACCCGTTCATACATCGCCTGGGCATCATCGAATATCCCGATCTCGAAAGCCTCTTCCGCCGCCGGCAACGGCAGCAGCCGGCGCTGGCAAAAAGCGCGGATCCAGCGCAGGCTCGCCGCGTCCGCGCGCATGCGGAACTGCCGCCGCAGCGCGTAAACCTCATGCGGCCAGCGGGCCAGCATGCGCGACAGATCGCTTTCCCGCCACAGGCTCTTGAACTTCAACACCTGCTGTTCATCGAAAACCAGCACCACGATGCGCGCCAGACGAATAATCTCCTCCAGATGATTATCCTGGAAAAAGTGGTTATAGCTATCGCGCCGGGTCAGCAGCAGATGCGCCTCGTCAACCAGCACGATGTCGGCTATCGCAGAGCGTTTATGCATCCGGTTGATAAAGGTGGTAGGCCGCTCATAATCCTTTTTTCTCAGCGCGGGCTGGTTATCGGCGGCATTTTTATAGGCTTTCAGCATCTCGGGATGGTTAACGAGAAGGTAGTTCTCGCTGCCGTAAAGCGGGTGCCGCGGCCGCAGGCGGGACTGGGTTTGTATCTCGCCAAACAGGGTATTCAAAAAAACGCTTTTGCCCGTTCCGGCCTCGCCATGAATAACGAAGAGCGCATGTCGGTCATGCCGATGCCGGTTCAGGAACGCCTCGACGCCGCGCTTTAACGCCTCCTGCTCGGCGGAAAGCGCTTTTCCCGGCGCGAGCTTAAAACTGGCCTGATTAATTTCTGACATGTTAACTGACTGATTTATGAAAGGTTTAAACGCAGATCGTTTTTCATCGTCGGCGGGCGCCATACGTTGCGCTTATATGGCGCGCCGGGGAACGATGTTAACGGCGGCTAAGCGAGCCGCGGCGATAAAGGTTGCGGCGAATGCGGTTAAGCCCCGGCTTCGGCCTTTTCGGCTCGTCCAGACTGGCCAAAACCAATTCCAATACCCGTTCCGCCACTTCACGATGACGCTGCGCGACGGACAATACCGGACACTCCAGAAAATCCAGCAATTCGTTATCGCCAAAGGTGGCGATGGCCAGATTATTCGGCAAACGCCCGCTCTGGCGCAGCGTAACGTCCATCACGCCCTGCAACAGCGGAAAAGCCGTGGTGAACAGCGCTTTCGGCATCGGATGATCGTTAAGGTACTGGGCAAACGCCGCCGCCGCCGCCGAGCGCTCATAGCTATTGGCATACAGATAATGCACTTCCCGCGCATCGTCGGCCCAGGCCTGGCGAAAACCCTGTTCACGCAGGAAACTGACCGAAAGCTCAGGCAGCGCGCCGAGATAAAGAACGGATTCGGCCGGGATTTTCCTCAGCTCCTGCGCCAGCATTTCGGCATCTTCGAGATCGGCGCCGACCACGCTGGTGAAATGTTCGCGATCCAACGCCCGGTCGAGCGCGATAATCGGCAGGCTGTTATTCACCCAGCGCTGATAGAACGGGTGCTCCGGCGGCAGCGCCGTCGACACGATGATTGCATCGACCTGGCGTTGCAGCAGGTGTTCGATGCAGCGCATTTCGTTATCCGGCTGATCTTCGGAACAGGCGATCAACAGCTGATATCCGCGCTGTCGCGCCTGGCGTTCCAGATAATTGGCAATCCGCGTATAGCTGGTATTTTCCAAATCAGGGATCACCAGGCCAATAGAACGGGTGCGTCCGGCGCGTAATCCGGCGGCGACGGCGTTGGGATGATAGTTATGCTCTCTGACCACCGCCATCACTTTCTCAACGGTCTTATCGCTGACGCGATACTGTTTTGCTTTTCCATTGATCACATAACTGGCAGTAGTGCGTGAAACACCCGCAAGACGCGCGATTTCATCCAGTTTCACTGGTAACCCCTTAGTAAGCCGGATAAATAAAATAGAGCGATGACCATAAGCTCATCATGGATATCCGTGTAGATCTAACAGCAGAAGCAACTGAACGGCAACCGCTTTTATCATATATAGGATAACACCGGAAAAAATCGACAGGCCCGATGCGATTATCGGGCCTGTTACGGCAAAAATCCGCGCTAAATCCTCCTAACGCATGATTTTATCGCCGCGGGATACGCCAACGATCCCGGAACGCGCCACTTCCACAATCTCAGCCACTTCACGTACGGCGTTGAGGAACGCATCCAGCTTATCGCTGGTGCCGGCCAACTGAACGGTATAAAGCGAGGAGGTGACATCCACAATCTGCCCGCGAAAAATCTCGGCGCAGCGTTTGACTTCTTCACGGCCGTAGCCCGTCGCCTGCAGTTTCACCAGCATGATTTCGCGCTCGACGTGGGTGCCCTGTCCCAGCTCGCTGACGCGCAACACATCCACTAGCTTATGCAGCTGCTTCTCTATCTGCTCCAGCGCTTTTTCATCGCCAACGGTTTGAATGGTCATGCGCGACAGCGTGGGGTCGTCGGTCGGCGCCACCGTCAGGCTTTCAATATTGTAACCGCGCTGCGAGAACAGGCCGACGACGCGTGACAATGCGCCGGATTCATTTTCAAGTAATACCGATAAAATCCGCCGCATGATCAGGTCCTCTCCGTTTTGCTTAGCCACATCTCATCCATCCCGCCGCCGCGGATCTGCATCGGGTAAACGTGCTCGCCGCTGTCGATTTTGACATCCACGAACACCAGACGGTTTTTCTGCGCCAGCGCCTGCGCCAGCTTGCTTTCCAGTTCGTCCGGGGTATCAATGGCGATGCCGATATGCCCATAGGCCTCCGCCAACTTGACGAAATCCGGCAGGGACTCCATATAGGAACTGGAGTGGCGGCCGGAATAGATCATATCCTGCCACTGTTTCACCATGCCGAGGAAACGGTTGTTCAGGTTAACCACCACGATCGGCAGGTCATACTGCAGCGCGGTGGAAAGTTCCTGAATATTCATCTGAATGCTGCCGTCGCCGGTGACGCAGATAACCGTTTCCTGCGGCAGCGCCAGCTTGATCCCCAGCGCGGCGGGCAGGCCGAATCCCATGGTGCCCAAACCGCCGGAGTTGACCCAGCGGCGCGGCCGATCGAAAGGATAGTAAAGGGCGGCGAACATCTGATGTTGGCCCACGTCCGAGGCGACATAGGCATTACCGCCCGTCAGCCGATACAGCGTTTCAATCACCGCCTGCGGCTTGATCGCCTCGCCGTCCGCGCTGTACTTCAGGCAGCGGCGGGCGCGCCACTGCTCGATGTTCTGCCACCAGTCGCGCAGCGCGTCAAACTGCTGCTGCGCCTCATCCTGCGCCAGCAACTCCAGCATCAGGGTTAATACCTGGCGGGCATCGCCGACGATGGGAATATCGGCGTTTACCGTTTTGGAGATCGAAGCCGGATCGATATCAATATGCAACACCGTGGCGTCCGGGCAGTACTTGGCCAGATTATTGGTGGTGCGATCGTCAAAGCGTACGCCGACGGCGAAAATCACGTCGGCGTTATGCATCGCCATATTGGCTTCGTAGGTGCCATGCATCCCAAGCATGCCCAGGCTTTGACGATGCGTGCCGGGGAAGCCGCCCAGCCCCATCAGCGAACTGGCCACCGGCAGGTTGAGTTTTTCCGCCAGCGCCAGCAGTTCCTGATGGCAGCCGGAGTTGATCACCCCGCCGCCGCTGTAAATAATCGGCTTTTCCGCCGCCAGCAGGGTTTGCAACGCGCGTCGAATCTGCCCTTTATGCCCCTGAACCGTCGGGTTATAGGAGCGCATGCTGACGCGATCGGGATAGGCGTAAGGCTGCTTATTGGCCGGATTCATCACGTCTTTCGGCAAATCCACCACCACAGGACCGGGACGGCCGCTGGACGCCAGATAAAAGGCTTTTTTCAGCACCGTCGGCACATCTTCAGCCTGTTTGACCAGAAAGCTGTGCTTTACGATGGGCCGGGAAATCCCCACCATATCGCACTCCTGAAAGGCGTCGTAGCCAATCAGCGACGTCGCCACCTGACCGGAAAGCACCACCATGGGAATCGAGTCCATATAGGCGGTGGCGATACCGGTAATGGCGTTGGTCGCGCCGGGACCGGAGGTCACCAGCACCACGCCGACCTCGCCGGTGGCGCGCGCATAGCCATCGGCCATATGCACCGCGCCTTGTTCGTGGCGCACCAAAATATGTTCAATACCGCCAACCGTATGCAAGGCGTCGTAAATATCCAGCACCGCACCGCCGGGATAGCCGAATACATGTTTTACGCCCTGATCGATTAACGATCGGACCACCATCTCGGCGCCTGACAACATCTCCATGGGTTTGCCTCTTAACATAGGGTTTTTAAATATAACTAATCAAAATAACGTGAGATGATAACTCAGGCAACGGCAACCGTCATGATTCAGAATACATGGCGTCGATTTCCAACTGATAACGCTGATGAATCACCTTGCGGCGCAGCTTCAACGTCGGCGTCAGCTCCCCCTCCTCCATCGAAAACGGCGCTGGCAACAGGGTGAATTTTTTCACCTGTTCGACGCGGGACAGCTCTTTCTGTATCTCGCGCAGGCGTTGCTCGAACAGTTCGATAATATGGCTGTGGCGCAGCAGATCCAGACGATCGTGATATTTCAGATTGATCGAGCGGGCATGCTCTTCCAGCGCTTCAAAACAGGGAACAATCAGCGCCGACACGTATTTGCGCGCATCGGCGATCACCGCCACCTGTTCGATAAAGCGATCCTGCCCCAGCGTGCCTTCCAGGTGCTGCGGAGCGATGTATTTACCGCCGGAGGTTTTCATCAGATCTTTCAGGCGTTCGGTAATAAACAGATTGCCTTGCGCGTCCAGTTCGCCGGCATCGCCGGTTTTCAGCCAGCCATCCGCCGTAAAGGCGTCCGCCGTGTCCTGCGGACGATGGAAATAACCGCGCATCACCGTGGCGCCGCGCACCTGAATTTCATTATCCGCGCCGATGCGCACCTCAATTTCCGGCAAGGGCGTGCCGATCGACCCCAGGAGGAAGTTCTCTTCTTCCCAGCAGGAGACCGTGGCGCAGGTTTCCGTCATGCCATAGCCGTAGACGATGCGGATCCCCATCGACTGGAAAAACAGAATAATGTTGTCGTCCAGCCGCGCGCCGGCGGCGGGCAGAAACCTGACCTGCCCGCCCAATAGCTGGCGTAATTTACCCAGTACCAGACGGTCGGCGTAGCGATGCATAAGGCGACGCCACGCGCCGGGATGTTTGCCGGCGCGCCGCAGCAGAAAGACCCGCCGCCCCTGGTCGACGGCCCAGTGGAATAAGCGCTGACGATACCAGGGCGCCTGCGCCACTTTTTCATAAATCGCGCTGTACACCTTTTCGTAAAAGCGGGGCACCGCGCACATCACGGTCGGTTTAACCGCCTGCATGGCGTCGCGCACCAGATTGGTTTCGCTGAGATACACGTTTTGCGCGCCGCTGTGCATGATAAAGAAGCTCCAGGCCCGTTCGAACACGTGCGACAACGGCAGAAAGCACAGGGAAATATCCGTCTCCGTCACGTGTAAACGCCGGTCGTGCAGCTTGAGCTGCATCGCCATATTGGCGTAGTCCAGCATCACCCCTTTGGGTTCGCCGGTGGTGCCGGAGGTATAAATCAGGGTAAATAGATCGTTGAGATCGCGGCCGTCAATCCGCCTTTGCAGCTCATCGCGCCAGAACGCGTCCACCGCCTGCGCTTCGAATTCGCGCAGCGTTACGGCAATATCGCAGCCGCGTAAATCCACGTCGTCGTCCATCACAATGATATTGCGTAATTGCGGACAGGTTTCCCGCAGCGCCAGCAGGGCGTCGAACTGCGCCTGACCGCCGACAAAAATGGTGCGGATATCGGCGTCGTTAATGATAAATGCCGCCTGCGCGGCGGTGTTGGTGGCGTAGATCGGCACGCTGACGGCCCGCAGGTGCAGCATCGCCAGATCGACCAGCGACCAGTTCAGCGAATTATGCGAGAAAATCGCCGCGCGCTCCTGCACGTCCAGCCCCTGCGCCAGCAGGGCGCTGGCGATTCGCCGAATGCGCTGTCCCGCCTGAGCCCAGCTAAGCTGCCGTTCGCCGTCCGGCGTCCATTCCCGTAACACGATGCGACCTGAACAATGTTCAACCTGCTGCTGTATCCGGTGTACTACATGGTATTGCTGTAAATGCTCATTCATTTGCAAGAGACTACCCACAGAGGAAAGTTAGCCTGAAAGTTTCAGCGTACAGTGTTGTATACCCTAAATAATTCGAGTTGCAGGAAGGCGGCAAGGGAAGGAATCCCGATGAGCTTACTTAGGTAAGTGATTCGGGTGACTGAGCGCAGCCAACGCACATGCAGCTTGAAGTATGACGGGTATAAATTATTTGGGACGCAGTCTACCGTTAAAGAATAAAACCGCAACGATCTTTCTAACCCCGGCAGCGGGCCTCAGATGGTTTACTTGACGCGGGTCACACCAAATCAAAGGTTGACATAACCCTGCTAATCAAGTACCAATAGAGCACTTTACAAATTTCAGATGACGAGACTTCATGTTCAACTTCACTTTCCTACTAGGCCTACTACTAAACGCATCTACATTGCGCGGTATGCCGGTGGGAGGAATTTAGAACTGATTTCACGCCACCAAATAAAAAACCCGCGCCGATGCGCGGGTTTTTTTTTAACTCGCCGGGCGCCAAGTAAATACGATAAGGAAACCAATCGATGAGCCAGCAAGTCATTATTTTCGATACCACATTGCGTGACGGTGAACAGGCGCTGCAGGCCAGTCTGAGCGTTAAAGAGAAACTGCAAATCGCGCAGGCGCTGGAAAGAATGGGCATTGACGTAATGGAAGTGGGCTTCCCGGTTTCCTCGCCCGGCGATTTCGAATCCGTACAGACCATTGCCCGCCATATAAAAAACAGCCGGGTTTGCGCCCTCTCGCGCTGCGTTGAAAAAGATATTGACGTCGCCGCCGAGGCGCTGCGCGTGGCCGATGCCTTCCGCATCCACACCTTTATCGCCACTTCGCCGATGCATATCGCCACCAAACTGCGCAGTACGCTGGACGAGGTTATCGAACGGGCGATTTACATGATCAAACGCGCGCGCAACTACACCGACGACGTGGAATTCTCCTGCGAAGACGCCGGGCGCACGCCAATCGACGATCTGTGTCGCGTGGTGGAGGCCGCCATCAACGCCGGCGCCCGCACCATCAATATTCCGGACACCGTCGGTTATACCCTGCCCCACGAATTCAGCAATATCATCTCTTCCCTGTACCAGCGCGTTCCCAACATCGATCAAGCCATTATCTCCGTTCACACCCATGACGATCTCGGTCTGGCGGTGGGCAACGCCATGGCGGCGGTCAACGCCGGCGCGCGCCAGGTTGAAGGCACGCTGAACGGCATCGGCGAACGCGCCGGCAACTGCGCGCTGGAAGAAGTGATCATGGCGATCAAAACCCGTCATGACATTCTCAACGTCCAGACCGCCATCAATCATCAGGAAATCTACCGCACCAGCCAACTGGTCAGCCAGATTTGCAATATGCCGATCCCGGCCAATAAAGCCGTGGTGGGCGCCAACGCTTTCGCCCACTCCTCCGGCATTCACCAGGACGGCGTGCTGAAAAATCGCGAAAATTATGAAATCATGACGCCGGAATCCATCGGCCTGAAAGAGGTCCAGTTGAATCTGACTTCCCGGTCCGGCCGTGCGGCGGTCAAGCACCGCATGGAAGAGATGGGCTATCAGGACAGCGACTATAATCTGGATAATTTGTACGCCGAGTTCCTGAAACTGGCGGACAAAAAAGGTCAGGTATTCGATTACGATCTGGAAGCGCTGGCCTTTATCAATAACAAACAAGAAGAGGCCGAATTTTATCGTCTGGACTATTTCAGCGTACAATCAGGCTCCAGCGTGATGGCGACCGCCTCGGTCAAACTGATCTGCGGCGATGAAACCCAGTCCGAGGCCGCCACCGGCAACGGCCCGGTCGACGCCGTCTATCAGGCGATTAACCGTATTACCGGCTACCAGATTTCACTGGTTAAATATCAGCTGACCGCCAAAGGGCAAGGGCGCGATGCGCTGGGTCAGGTTGATATCGTGGCGGATTATCAGGGACGCCGTTTCCACGGCGTCGGTCTGGCGACGGATATCGTCGAATCCTCCGCGCAGGCAATGGTGAATGTTCTGAACAACATTAAACGCGCTCAGCAGGTAGAAAAAGAAATTCAGCGTCTGCAACAGCACAACAGCAAACAACAAAATAGTCAGGAAACAGTGTGATGACAAAGAGTTACCATATCGCCGTCTTACCCGGAGACGGCATCGGGCCGGAAGTAATGGCGCAGGCACACAAAGTATTGGACGCGGTGCGTCAGCGCTTCGGCATAGGGATCACCACCAGTGAATACGACGTGGGCGGCATCGCCATCGACCGTCAGGGTACGCCGCTGCCGCAGGCGACCATAGCCGGATGCGAGCAGGCCGACGCGATCCTGTTCGGTTCGGTCGGCGGGCCGAAATGGGAACATCTGCCGCCGGCCGAACAGCCCGAGCGCGGCGCACTGCTGCCGTTGCGCAAGCATTTCCGCCTGTTCAGCAACCTGCGCCCGGCGCGTCTGTATCAGGGGCTGGAAGCTTTCTGCCCGCTGCGCAGCGACATCGCCGCCAAAGGCTTCGATATCCTGTGCGTGCGTGAACTGACCGGCGGCATCTATTTCGGCCAGCCGAAAGGCCGCGAAGGCAGCGGCCAGTACGAGCGCGCCTTCGATACCGAGGTGTATCACCGCTTCGAGATTGAGCGCATCGCCCACATCGCCTTTCAGTCCGCCCGCAAACGGCGCGGCGTGGTGACCTCCATCGATAAGGCCAACGTGCTGCAAAGCTCCATCCTGTGGCGTGAAATCGTCACTGAAATCGCCAAGGAATATCCGGATGTGAAGCTGTCTCATCTGTATATCGACAACGCCACGATGCAGCTGATTAAAGATCCCTCCCAGTTCGACGTGCTGCTGTGCTCCAACCTGTTCGGCGACATTCTGTCCGACGAGTGCGCGATGATCACCGGTTCGATGGGCATGCTGCCGTCCGCCAGCCTGAACGAACAGGGTTTCGGCCTGTACGAACCCGCCGGCGGCTCCGCGCCGGATATCGCCGGTAAAAACATCGCCAACCCGGTGGCGCAGATTTTATCGCTGGCGCTGCTGCTGCGTTACAGCCTGGGCGCCGACGACGCGGCCGGCGCGATTGAAAAAGCCGTGAATACCGCCTTGGCTGAAGGCTATCGCACCTCCGATCTGGCAAGCGACGGCCAGGCCGTCGGCACCAATGAGATGGGCGATGCCATTGCCCGGTTTGTGGCGCAAGGGGCATAACCATGAGCAAGACGTTATATCAGAAATTATTCGATGCGCACGTGGTGCGCGAAGCGCCAAATGAAACGCCCCTGCTGTATATCGATCGCCATCTGGTGCACGAAGTGACCTCGCCGCAGGCTTTCGACGGTCTGCGCGCCAAAGGACGCAAGCTTCGTCAGCCGGGCAAAACCTTCGCCACCATGGATCACAACGTCTCCACCCAGACGAAAGATATCAACGCCAGCGGCGAAATGGCGCGTATCCAGATGCAGGAGCTGATCAAGAACTGCGCCGAATTCGGCGTGCAGCTGTATGACCTGAACCACCCGTACCAGGGGATCGTGCACGTTATCGGTCCGGAACAGGGGATGACGCTGCCGGGCATGACCATCGTCTGCGGCGACTCCCATACCGCGACGCACGGCGCGTTCGGCTCGCTGGCGTTTGGCATCGGCACGTCTGAAGTCGAACATGTGATGGCAACGCAAACCCTGAAGCAGGGCCGCGCCAAAACCATGAAGATCGAAGTCACCGGCGATGCCGCGCCCGGCATCACCGCCAAAGATATCGTGCTGGCGATTATCGGGAAAACCGGCAGCGCCGGCGGCACCGGCCACGTGGTGGAGTTCTGCGGCAAGGCCATCCGGGCGCTGAGCATGGAAGGCCGTATGACGCTGTGCAACATGGCGATTGAAATGGGCGCCAAGGCCGGCCTGGTGGCGCCGGACGAAACCACGTTCGCCTATCTGAAAGGGCGTCAGTTCGCGCCGAAAGGCGCCGACTGGGACGCCGCCGTCGCTTACTGGAGTACGCTGAAGTCCGACGACGACGCCGGCTTCGACACCATCGTCACGCTGGATGCCGCCGACATCGCCCCGCAGGTAACCTGGGGCACCAACCCCGGCCAGGTGATTGCCGTCAATCAGGTGATTCCGTCGCCGGAATCCTTCAGCGATCCGGTGGAACGCGCGTCGGCGGCCAAGGCGCTGGCCTATATGGATTTGCAGCCCGGCATCAAACTGACCGAGGTGGCGATCGACAAAGTGTTTATCGGTTCCTGCACCAACTCGCGTATTGAAGACCTGCGCGCGGCGGCGGAAGTCGCCAAAGGCCGTAAAGTCGCCAACGGCGTGCAGGCTATCGTGGTGCCCGGCTCCGGCCCGGTGAAAGCCATGGCCGAACTGGAAGGGCTGGATAAAGTATTTATCGAAGCCGGCTTCGAGTGGCGCCTGCCCGGTTGCTCCATGTGTCTGGCAATGAACAACGACCGCCTGAACCCCGGCGAGCGCTGCGCCTCCACCAGCAACCGTAACTTCGAAGGCCGTCAGGGACGCGCCGGGCGCACGCACCTGGTCAGCCCGGCGATGGCCGCCGCTGCCGCCGTCACCGGCCGCTTCGCCGATATCCGCGAGTTGAACTAAGAGAGACGCCGACATGACTAAATTTACCCAACATACCGGTCTGGTGGTTCCTCTGGATGCCGCTAACGTTGATACCGATGCGATTATTCCCAAGCAGTTTCTGCAAAAGGTGACGCGCACCGGTTTCGGTCAGCACCTGTTCAACGACTGGCGCTTTCTGGACGAGTCCGGCCAGCAGCCCAATCCTGATTTTGTGCTGAATAAACCGCGCTATAAAGGCGCCAGCATCCTGCTGGCCCGTGAAAACTTCGGCTGCGGCTCGTCGCGCGAACATGCGCCCTGGGCGCTGACCGACTACGGCTTCAAGGTGGTGATCGCCCCGAGCTTCGCCGATATTTTCTACGGCAACGCCTTCAACAACCAGCTGCTGCCGGTGACGCTGAGCGAAGCGGATGTGGATACGCTGTTCAAACTGGTCGACGGCGAGGAAGGCATTACCTTTACCGTCGATCTGGAAAACCAGACCGTAGTGGCCGGCGGCAACAGCTACCCGTTCGAAATCGACGGCTTCCGCCGCCACTGCATGCTTAACGGGCTGGACAGCATCGGGCTGACATTGCAGCACGACGCGGCCATCGCCGATTATGAGCGGAAGCAGCCATCGTTCCTGCATTGATACCGTCCGCACTTACCGGTGGCGCGAGTTCGCCGGTAATAACGCACGATCGATAATCATCAGGAGGTTCCCCCGTCGGGAACCTCTTTTTTATGGCGCGCCAGTTACGGCGCGCCATAAAAAAAGCCAGCGGAAGGTTTCGCTGGCTGGTGAAGTGCACCATTACTCAGAATTATTCTTTTCTCGTTCTCTGCGACTATATCCAGTGGCGATATTCTTCCTCCGACATTTCCGCTATTTGCCACTGCGTCGCCTGCTGCAATAACGCCATCCGCTGTTGGGCCGAGAGCCAGCACAGCCATTTCGCCCGGCACGTTGAGAGATAGGTCTGATAGAACCGGTACAACATCGGGATTGTCATAAGCCACCTCCGCGCTTTCATTATGGGAAAGTATCAACGTAATATAGGGAAAGATAAATTGATGACTTTAAGGCCAGGAGTTCCCCTTTTATGACTTCATCCCGTCTGCAACAACAGTTCGTGCGCCTGTGGCAACGCTTTCAGGGGCAAACCACCGCCACCACGCTGCAAGAGCTGGCGAGCGTTCTGAGCTGTTCACGCCGTCATATCCGCTCGCTGCTGGGCGCCATGCAGCAACAGGGCTGGATTACCTGGCAGGCGGAAGCGGGACGGGGCAAGCGCTCGCAGCTGACCTTTATCTACACCGGGCTGGCGCTGCAACAGCAGCGGGCCGAGGACCTTCTGGAGCAGGACCGCATCGATCAGCTGGTGCAGCTGGTGGGGGATAAAGACACCGTGCGGCAAATGCTGCTGGCGCATCTGGGCCGCAGTTTCCGCCAGGGCAAACATATTCTGCGCATTCTTTACTATCGCCCGCTGCGCAATCTGCTGCCGGGTTCCGCCCTGCGGCGCTCGGAAATGCATATCGCCCGGCAGATTTTCAGCGGTCTGACCAATATAAATGAGGAAAACGGGGAACTTAAACCCGATCTGGCGCACCACTGGCAAATGTTATCCCCGCTGCACTGGCGGTTTTATCTGCGCCCGTCGATTCGTTTTCACCACGGGCGGGAGCTCGCCATGCAAGACGTGATCGCCTCGCTCACCCGGCTCAATACGCTTCCCTTGTTCTCCCATATCGATAGCGTGACCTCTCCGATGCCGTTCGTGATCGACGTCCGGCTGAGCAGCCCCGACCACTGGCTGCCCTGGCTGCTGGGCAGCGTGCCGGCCATGATCCTGCCGGAGGAGTGGCGCACCCTGCCTGATTTCGCCCGCCAGCCTATCGGGACCGGCCCCTACGCGGTAACGCGCAACAATAATAATCAGTTGAAAATAAAAGCGTTTGATGACTACTTCGGCTATCGGGCGCTGATTGACGAGGTCAATATCTGGGTGTTGCCCGACGCCACCGAGGTGTATCCCTGCTCCCTGCACCTGGAATCGGATGATTCATCCCACGATGAGCTGGAAAGCCGTATGGAAGAGGGGTGCTACTTCCTGCTGTTCGATAAGCGTTCGCCCCTCGCCGGCCAGCCGCAGGTGCGCCGCTGGCTGTGCCGGATATGCAACCCGATAGCCCTGCTCAGCCACGCGGATAGCGCGCATCAGCGCGACTGGTCGCCGGCCTATAGCCTGCTGCCCCGCTGGCATTACCGGCAGCGTGACGACGCGCAGGAAAAACCGGCGGAACTGAAACAGCTCACTTTGACCTTCTATCATGACCATCCCGAATATCAGATGATCGGTGAAATAATAAAGAAAGTGCTGAAAGCACACGGCGTTAACCTGACCATCCAAACGGTGACCTACGAGGATTGGCACCAGGGGGAAGCGCGGAGCGATATCTGGCTGTGCAGCGTCAACTGCTATCTGCCCCTGGAGTTCTCGCTGTTTGCCATGCTTTACGAACAGCCGCTGATGCAGCATTGTCTGGAGGAAGATCTGCATCAGGACGCCGGCCTGTGGCGCAGCAAAGCGCTGCCGATGGCGGAATGGAGCGAAAAACTGGTGCGTAGCGGCCAGTTGCATCCGCTGTTTCACAACTGGCTGCAACTGCAGGGACAGCGCAGTATGCGCGGCATCCGCATGAATACCCTGGGGTGGTTCGATTTCAAATCCGCCTGGTTCGCCCCGCCGGAAAACTGACGACTCGGCTTTCCCTGCCCTCTCCAAGCCTTTACAATAGGCCGTTCTCAACGGGGTGCGAAAACGGCTTTGTCCCTGATATCAGGTTTTATCAACTGTCTCTAATGCGTTTTTCGCTGAGAAAATACCCGTCGAACCTGATCCGGTTAATACCGGCGAAGGGATTTGAGAGTGTTCATCGCTGACTCAAAGACCTTTGCCACCCTATAACGACAGGAGTGCAAAGTGTTAATTACATCGCTATTAAAAAAATCCCGACCGCGGAAACGCCCGCTTTCCCTGTGGAAAAAAATCCTTCCCTGCCTGCTGCTGATGTCGGCGCCGGCGTTCGCCAAACCGGCGCTCACGGTCTACACCTACGACTCCTTCGCGTCCGAATGGGGTCCCGGCCCGGTGATCAAAACCGCCTTTGAAAAAGAGTGTGAGTGCGAACTGAATTTTGTGGCGCTGGAAGATGGCGCCTCGCTGCTGAACCGCCTGCGCATGGAGGGGAAAAACAGCAAAGCGGATATCATTCTGGGGCTGGATAATAACCTGCTGCAGGCGGCGGAACAGACCGGGCTATTTAGCCGGCACCAACTGGATACCGCTGCGGCCATGCAGGTTCCCGGCGGCTGGGACAACGCCACCTTTGTGCCCTATGACTACGGCTATTTCGCCTTTGTCTACAACAAGGATAAGCTGAAGAATCCCCCCAGGAGCCTGCATGAACTGGTCGACAGCAGCGAGCCGTGGAAGGTGATTTATCAGGATCCCCGCACCAGCACACCGGGATTGGGGCTGCTGTTATGGATGCAGCAGGTGTACGGCGAACAGGCGCCGCAGGCGTGGCAAAAGCTGGCGAAAAAAACGGTTACCGTCACCAAAGGCTGGAGCGAAGCCTACGGCCTGTTTCTGAAAGGCGAGGCCGATCTGGTGCTCAGCTACACCACCTCCCCGGCTTATCACATCATTGAAGAGAAAAAAGACAGCTACGCCGCGGCAAACTTCAGCGAAGGGCACTATCTGCAAATCGAAGTCGCCGGGCAGCTGGCATCCAGCAAAAACCCGGCGCTGGCGAAACGTTTTATGCAGTTCATCCTGACGCCGGCATTCCAGCAGGCTATCCCCACCACCAACTGGATGTATCCGGTAATCAACACCGAGCTGCCCGCCGGCTTCGCCTCGCTTGCCGTACCGGAAAAAGCCTTGCAATACAGCGCGCAGCAGGTGGCGGAACAGCGGAATAACTGGATCCAGGCATGGCAACGCGCCGTCAGCCGCTGACCGCCGGCAGCCTGTGGCCGGGCGGACTGGCCGCCACGCTGCTGATCTCGGTGGCGCTGCTGGCTTTCGGCGCGCTGTGGCTACAGGCGCCGGAAAACCAGTGGCGGACGCTATGGCACGACAGCTATCTGTGGCATGTCATCCGCTTCACCTTCTGGCAGGCATTTTTATCCGCCCTGCTCTCCACCCTGCCGGCGATCTTCCTCGCCAGAGCGCTTTATCGCCGGCGTTTCCCCGGCCATCGCTGGCTATTGCGGCTGTGCGCCATGACCCTGGTGCTGCCGGTGCTGGTGGCGGTATTCGGCCTGCTGAGCGTCTACGGCCGCCAGGGCTGGCTGGCGCAGCTGCTGGAGGCGGCGGGTCTTCCCTACCGCTTCTCCCCTTACGGACTGCAAGGCATTCTGCTGGCGCATATTTTCTTCAACCTGCCGCTGGCGACCCGCCTGCTGTTGCAGTCGCTGGAGGGCATCGCCACGGAACAGCGCCAGCTGGCGGCCCAGTTGGGCATGAACGGCTGGCAGCATTTTCGCATCGTCGAGTGGCCCTGGCTGCGCCGGCAGATCCCGCCCACCGCCGCGCTTATCTTCATGCTCTGTTTCGCCAGCTTCGCCACCGTGCTGTCGCTGGGGGGAGGACCGCGGGCCACCACCATCGAACTGGCGATTTATCAGGCGCTGAGCTTTGATTACGATCCGTCGCGCGCCGCGCTGCTGGCGCTGATTCAAATGACCTGCTGCCTTGGGCTGGTGCTGCTGAGCCAACGCTTAGGTCGGATGCTGCCGGTGGGCAGTACCCGGCAACTGGCGTGGCGCAACCCGCAGGACAGTGTGTTCAGCCGGATATGCGACAGCCTGCTGATCGGCGCGGCGCTGTTGTTGATCGTGCCGCCGCTGCTGGCGGTGGTGGTGGACGGCGTCAACCGCTCCCTGCTCAGCGTATTGCAACAGCCCGCGCTGTGGCAAACGCTGTTCACGTCGCTACGCATCGCCCTGGCCGCCGGCGTGATCTGCGTCATCCTGACCATGATGCTGCTATGGAGCAGCCGGGAGCTCAAGCTGCGCCACCGGCCGCTATCCGGCCAGCTGATGAATCTGAGCGGCATGTTGATCCTCGCCATGCCCGGTATCGTGCTGGCGACCGGTTTTTTCCTGCTGCTGAACAATACGCTGGGATTGCCGCAATCCCCTTATGGCCTGGTGGTGCTGACCAACGCGCTGATGGCCATCCCCTATGCGCTCAAGGTGCTGGAAAACCCGATGGTGGATATCGCCGAACGCTATAATCAACTCTGCCTGTCGCTGGATATTCGCGGCTGGCGGCGGTTGAAAATTATTGAATTGAAGGCGCTGAAACAGCCGCTGGCTCAGGCGCTGGCGTTTGCCAGCGTGCTGTCAATAGGCGATTTCGGCGTTATCGCCCTGTTCGGCAATGAGCAGTTCCGCACCTTGCCCTTTTACCTTTATCAGCAGATTGGAGCCTATCGCAGCGCCGACGGCGCCGTTACCGCGCTGTTGCTGATGCTGCTGTGCTTTATGCTGTTCACCCTGATTGAAAAACTGGCGGATCGCGATGATCTTTCTCGATAAACTGACCTATCTCTACCAGCAGATGCCCATGCGCTTCGACCTCCATGTGCGGCAGGGAGAACGCATTGCCGTTCTCGGCCCCAGCGGCGCGGGGAAAAGCACCCTGCTGAACCTGATCGCCGGCTTTCTGCCGGCTGACGGCGGCGAACTGCGTCTGAACGGGGAAGATCACCGTCATACCCCGCCCGCCAAGCGTCCGGTCTCCATTCTGTTTCAGGAGAACAACCTCTTTCCGCACCTGACCATTGAGCAAAATATCGCCCTGGGGCTGAATCCTGGTTTGCGGCTCAATGCCGAACAGCGCGCAACGCTGCGGCGTATTGCGCAGCAGGTCGGGTTAAGCGAGCTATTCCAGCGCCTGCCCTCGCAGGTTTCCGGCGGCCAGCGGCAGCGCGCGGCGCTGGCCCGATGTCTGGTGCGCCATCAGCCTATTTTGCTGCTGGATGAACCCTTCTCCGCGCTCGATCCCGCATTACGCCTGGAGATGCTGCAACTGGTGGAACAGGTGTGCGATGAACGCCGGCTGACGCTGCTGATGGTGTCGCACAATCTGGATGATGCGCAATATATCGCCAGCCGGGCAGTCACCGTATCTGAAGGGCGCATTATCGACAACCGGCGGCTCAAATAAAGCGGTCATAACGTCATTTACCGTTCTGGTTAAAACTAACGCCATTGAATAAAAGGAAATGTTAATAAAAGGAAATAAAAACGGCTATTTTACGACGTAAATAGACGCTTCTTCACACCATATTGTGATCTACCCGGTTATTCTGGGAAAAACTTTAAACTGATGCGTGAAACGCGCTAAAAAATAAAATATGCTACCAGGTAATAAACATAGAGCAACGTAGCAATCACTCCATAACAACAGCTACGCAACATTATAATAACATCGCCATTCTTATATTATGGGTAGAGATAATAATGCTTTTGATTTAGTTGGCTATTTTGCCGACTTTTTCTAAAAACGCATAAACCAAATAGCCCATTTTTTTATTATCCATACTATTTTTATATTACTGAAAGCCACCAGAAAAATTCATTACACCCAACATATTTACCAATGTTTTCAAGAGAGATTCCGATCAATCCGCAGACTGCAATCAAGAAAGCAAATGGCAGGAGGTGATATTAATTAACAATTAAATAACCAAATATAACACAAGAACAACAAATACTTTGATCGAGATTGATAATAAAAGATATGACGATTTTTTACATCCTGGCGTGATGCCAATTAATAATGCAAACGCGAAATAATAAGCAGGCTATTATTAATTTCCGCTCAGGACGAAAAGAAAGGCGTTAACAGCTTCCCAGCGGAGATTTGTTATCAATCTCAATCAAAGTCACCAATTTGATACGGAATATATTTTCTCTCGGCATCGGTTTGTGAAACGAATGCCCGGAGGTGGAAGCAAAAGCCCTGGCAAGCGCGCACGATGCGTCGTTACCAGCCTCGTGGGCTATTGCCGTCTTACTCAGGGAAAGCCCCTGGCAAATATATTGCACAATTGGAGACCACCATGGCCGTAACACAAATTGATGATCTTGACTCCTTGGTTGCCCGGGTAAAAAAGGCCCAACGCATCTACGCCGATTATACGCAGGAACAGGTAGATAACATATTCCACGCCGCCGCGCTTGCCGCCGCCGCCTATCGCATTCCGTTGGCGAAAATGGCGGTGGAGGAATCAGGTATGGGCGTGGTGGAGGATAAAGTAACCAAGAACCACTTCGCATCCGAATACATTTACAACGCCTATAAAAATGAGAAGACCTGCGGCATCCTGTCGGAAGATGACGCCTACGGCACCATCACCATCGCCGCGCCCGTCGGTCTGATCTGCGGTATCGTTCCCACCACCAACCCGACCTCCACCGCGATTTTCAAAGCGCTGATCAGCCTGAAAACGCGCAACGGCATTATTTTCTCGCCGCACCCGCGGGCGAAAAACTCCACCAACAGGGCGCTCGAGATCGTGCTGCAGGCCGCGGTCGCCGCCGGCGCTCCGGAGGATATCATCGGCTGGATTACCGAGCCCTCCATCGACCTGACCAACCAGCTGATGCATCACCCGGATATCAATCTGATCCTCGCCACCGGCGGTCCGGGAATGGTAAAGGCGGCCTACAGCTCCGGAAAACCGGCCCTGGGCGTCGGCCCCGGAAACACGCCGGTGGTGGTGGATGAAAGCGCCGACGTCAAACGGTTCGTCGCCTCCATTCTGATGTCGAAAACCTTCGATAACGGCATGATCTGTTCGTCCGAGCAGTCCGCCATCGTCGTCAAGAGCATTTACGACGACGTGCGCGCGACTTTTAGCGCCCAGGGCGGCTATCTCCTTCAGGGCAGCGAGCTCGCGGCGGTAGGCGGCATTCTGAGAAAGAACGGCGGGTTGAATGCCGCCATCGTCGGCCAGTCGGCGGTAAAAATTGCCGAAATGGCCGGCATCAGCGTTCCGCCGGATACCAAGGTGCTGATTGGAGAAGTCACCAAAGCCGATGAGACCGAACCTTTCGCCCATGAGAAACTCTCCCCCACGCTGGCGCTGTACCGGGCGCAGAATTTCAGCGAAGCGGTCGATATCGCTGAAAAACTGCTCAATATGGAAGGTATCGGCCACACCAGCTGCCTGTACACCGATCAGGACAACCATGCCCACCGCGTGCTCTATTTCGGTGAAAGGATGAAAACCTCCCGGGTGCTGATCAATACGCCGACCTCTTACGGCGGCATCGGCGATCTGTACAACTTCAAGCTGGTGCCCTCACTGACGCTGGGCTGCGGCTCCTGGGGAGGCAACTCCGTCTCGGAAAACGTGGGTCCCAAACACCTTCTCAATATAAAAACCGTAGCCAAGCGAGCGGAAAATATGTTGTGGCATAAACTTCCCAAATCCATCTATTTCCGGCGCGGTTCGCTTCCCGTCGCCCTGTCAGAGGTCGTACAGGACGGTGCGAAACGCGTATTTATCGTTACCGACCGTTTCCTGTTCAACAACGGCTATGCCGATCAGGTGATATCGCGTCTGAAACAGCACGGCGTCGCTACCGAAGTGTTCTTCGAGGTGGAGGCCGACCCGACGCTGAGCATTGTTCGCAAGGGAACAGAGCAGGTGAACGCCTTCGGACCGGATGTGATCATCGCGCTGGGCGGCGGTTCGCCGATGGATGCGGCCAAACTGATGTGGGTGATGTATGAACACCCGGAAACCCGTTTCGACGATCTGGCGCTGCGCTTTATGGATATCCGCAAACGCATCCACACTTTCCCGAAAATGGGGGTGAAGGCGCGAATGATCTGCGTGCCCACCACCTCCGGCACCGGCTCCGAAGTGACGCCGTTCGCCGTGGTGACCGACGATGCGACGGGCCAGAAATATCCGCTGGCGGACTATGCGCTGACCCCGGATATGGCGATCGTCGATGCCGATCTGGTGATGACGATGCCGAAATCGCTGTGCGCCTTCGGCGGTCTGGATGCGGTCACCCACGCCACGGAAGCCTATGTGTCGGTGCTGGCCAATGAATTCAGCGACGGACAGGCACTGCAGGCGCTGAAACTGCTGCACGGCAATCTGGTTACCAGCTATCAGGAAGGGGCGAAAAACCCGGTGGCGCGCGAAAAAGTGCACAGCGCGGCGACCATCGCCGGCATCGCCTTTGCCAACGCCTTCCTCGGCGTATGCCATTCCATGGCGCATAAGCTGGGTTCCGAATTCCATATTCCGCACGGTCTGGCCAACGCCATGCTGATCTGCAATGTGATTCGCTATAACGCCACCGATAAACCGACCAAACAGGCGACGTTCAGCCAATACGGCTACCCGCAGGCGCGCAAACGCTATGCGGAAATCGCCGATCATCTGGCGCTCAGCGCTCCCGGCGACGACGTGGGACAGAAAATCGACAAACTTCTGGCCTGGCTGGAGGAAGCCAAGGCGGCGCTGGACGTTCCGGCCAGCATTCGCGACTTCGGCGTGCAGGAAGCGGATTTTCTGGCCAAGGTGGACAAACTGTCCGAGGACGCGTTCGACGACCAGTGCACCGGCGCCAACCCGCGCTACCCGCTGATCTCCGAACTGAAGCAGATTCTGCTGGATACCTACTACGGTCGTTCCTACAGCGATACGCCCAAGCAGGCCGCGGAATCCAAAACGACCACCAACGGCGGTAAAAAGGGGAAAGCGAAAAGCTGATAGCTAATTTCTACCCACCTCTGCGGGCTTATGCGCAACGGCGTATAAGCCCGGTTTGCCCCTAGGGGGCTGGCTCGCCGGAAGAACAGGTATTCATGTCCGGCAGCAGGCCGAAAATCACCAAATGTGATCCACACGCGGATTTTTAATGTTTTTCCCCTGTGGGTATTGTGTCTTTTTCATCAGTCGTGTTTATATAAAGCGGTTGCATATCATTAACAGGAATCCCATGAGACAGGCCTCTTCCACTTCAGCACTACTAAGCACCGTGCATGTTGACGCGGTCGTCGTCGTGCGCGTGGTCGTGGTGGTCGTCGGCAGCGCGCCGTAACGGGTTCCGAATCAAACCAAGATTCCCAAACCCCGCCGGCGCAAGCCGAGCGGGGTTTCTTGTTTCCACCCTCCCCGCTCCGCCACCGCGCCGGCCCTGATAAAGGATATGATCATGCGTTATACAGGCGCCCAATTGATCGTCCGGCTGCTCGAACGGCAGGGCATCACCACGGTGGCAGGCATTCCCGGCGGCGCTGCCCTGCCGTTATACGATGCGCTCGGCCAGAGTAAAACCATCCGCCACGTGCTGGCGCGCCATGAACAGGGCGCCGGCTTTATGGCCCAGGGCATGGCGCGGGCCAGCGGGCGGGCCGCCGTCTGTCTGGCCTCCAGCGGGCCGGGAGCCACCAATCTGCTGACCGCCATCGCCGACGCCAAGCTCGATTCGATTCCGCTGGTCTGCATCACCGGGCAGGTGCCTTCCGGCATGATCGGCACCGATGCCTTTCAGGAAGTGGACACCTACGGCATCTCCATTCCGGTCACCAAACATAACTATCTGGTGAGAGATATCCGGGATCTGCCGCGCGTCATTCCCGACGCCTTTCGCATCGCCCAGTCCGGTCGCCCCGGTCCGGTGTGGATTGATATTCCTAAAGACGTGCAAACCGCGGAAATCGAACTGGATGAACTGCCGGCGATAATCCCGCCCCCGGAGCCGCCGGCGCTCGACGGGCAAAAAATCGAGCAGGCCGCCGCGCTGATTAACGCCGCCCAGCGCCCGATTCTCTACCTTGGCGGCGGGATCATCAGCGCGTCCGCCCACCGCCAGGCCGTGCAACTGGCGGAACGCGCCGGTTTGCCCACCACCATGACGCTGATGGCGCTGGGCGCCATGCCGGCCGATCATCCGCTGTCGCTGGGCATGCTGGGAATGCACGCCGCGCGCTCAACCAATCTGATCCTGCAACAGGCGGATTTGCTGATTGTGCTGGGCGCCCGCTTTGACGACCGGGCGATTGGCAAGGCGGAACAGTTCTGCCCGCAGGCCGGCATCATTCATATTGATATCGATGAGGCTGAACTGGGTAAAATCAGACAGCCGCACGTTGCCCTGCATGCGGATGTCGCGCAGGCGCTGGACCGGTTGCTGCCGCTGGTCGCCCCCCAGCGGCGCGACGTCTGGCGCGCGACCGTCAGCGAACTGCAACGCGAGTTTCCGGTCAATATGCCGGGAACGGATGACCCATTGAGCCACTACGGGCTGATACGGGCCGCCGCGCAGGCGCTGAGCGACGAGGCGATTATCGCCACCGACGTCGGGCAGCATCAGATGTGGGTCGCCCAGTCCTATCCGCTGCGCAGGCCGCGACAGTGGCTGACTTCCGGCGGGCTGGGGACCATGGGCTTTGGCCTGCCCGCCGCGATCGGCGCCGCGCTGGCCGAGCCCGAGCGCACCGTGGCGTGCTTTTCCGGCGACGGCAGCCTGATGATGAATATTCAGGAAATGGCCACCGCCGCGGAAGAGGGGCTGAACGTCAAAATCATTCTGCTGAACAATCAGTCCCTTGGCCTGGTTCACCAGCAACAGGAGCTGTTTTTCCAGCAGCGTATCTTTGCGGCGGACTACCGCCGCCGCACCGACTTTCTGGCCATCGCCGCGGGCTTCGGTTTCGCCACCTGCGATCTGAATGCGGCGGCGGATCCCCGCGCCGCTCTGGCCGATGCGCTGAACCAGCCGGGACCGGCCCTGATCCACGTGTTGATCGACGCCAATGAAAAAGTTTATCCGATGGTGCCGCCGGGCGCCGCCAACATCGATATGATTGGAGAGTAATACCATGCCAACTCAATCAGCCTCAAAACAGGTGACGCTGGAGCTAGCGGTACGCAACCACCCCGGCGTGATGTCTCACGTATGCGGCCTGTTTGCCCGCCGGGCGTTTAACGTCGAAGGGATCTTGTGTATGCCGCTGGAGGGGGGCGACGAAAGCCGCATCTGGCTGCTGGTGCAGGACGACCAGCGGCTGCAACAGATGGTAAGCCAGGTGGAAAAACTGGAGGATGTGCTGGAGGTGCGCCGCCACGGCGATGAAATGCGTATCTTTGATCAGGTGGCGGAATTTTATC
Source organism: Brenneria corticis (assembly GCF_003115855.1). GTDB lineage: Bacteria > Pseudomonadota > Gammaproteobacteria > Enterobacterales > Enterobacteriaceae > Brenneria > Brenneria corticis. The sequence continues at coordinate 169,712 of NZ_KZ819076.1, read as the reverse complement.
GCTGAGCGCCCGACCGCCCTCGCGCAATGACGATCCCGCAGGCATCCCATTGCGCGAGGGGCGGCGATTTAGCCATTCAGCACTTGCCACAGCAGGTGGCGATAGACGGGCATTAACGGATGCTGCAGCAGCATCGTCAGCACCGCGCCCGCCGCCAGCAGCGCCAGCGGCGTTACCCAGCGTAAACGGTTTATCGGCAGCCACCGGCTGAGCCCGTCGCGCTTTTTACGTTTATCTCCCCGCCACCAGCGCCAACTCAGCCACGCCGCGCTCCACAGCAGTAACACCGTCGCCAGCAGCAACCATTTAAAACCGGCGCCGTTGGCGGCGGCGGGAATATCAATGGCGACGCCCGCCAATATGCCGGGTAAAAAATAGATCGGCGGCCATAACAGGCAACCGATAATATTCGGCAAGGCGAATTTATAGGGCGAGAGTTCCAGCATCCCGGCAACCAGCGGGATCAGCGGGCGGGTCGGGCCGACGAAGCGCCCGATCAGCACGGTGGCGATATGGTGTTGATGCAGCGCATATTCCGTTTTGCGCAACATGGTCTGGTGTTTTTTCAGGAAAGACCAGCGATGCAGCGATCCCTTAAAACCCCGGCCGATAAAATAAGAGATCCAGTCTCCCAGCAGACAGCCGACAATCCCCGCGCCCCACGCCGGGTACAGCCCCACCTTGCCGCTGCCGATCAACGCCCCCAGCGTCGCCATCATCACCGTTCCCGGCAACAGCAGGCCGACCAGCGCCAGAGATTCCAGAAAGGCGACCAGCATGACGGCAAGCAGTACATAGGCTAATGACTGCGTCACCAGATGATCCAGCCATGCTTCCATAAAATCCCAACTCGTTGGTGATAAAAAAGGGATTGTGTGGATCTTGGCTGATGCCGTCAACCGGTCATTTTCAGTATTTACGCCAGAAGGAAATCTACCCCCCCAGATACATCTTTTTCACGTCGGGATTGGCCAGAATCGCCTGCGCCTGACCTTGCAGCACGATCTTGCCGTTCTCCAGCACATAGGCGCGATCGGCAATCTTCAGCGCGGCGGTGGCGTTCTGCTCCACCAGCAGGATGGTGATATTATCCTTCTGCAACTGCTTGATGATGCCGAACATTTCGCCCACGATCTTGGGCGCCAGCCCCAGGCTGGGTTCGTCCAGCATCAGCAGCACCGGCTCGCTCATCAGCGCCCTGGCAATCGCCAGCATCTGCTGCTCCCCGCCGCTCATGGTGCCGGCCAGTTGGCTGCGCCGCTCTTTCAGCCGCGGAAACAGCGTATACATTTTATCTTTCAGATGGTTGAAATTAAGCGGATTGTTGTACGCCCCCATACGCAGGTTTTCTTCGATGGTCAGGTTGGTGAACACCTTGCGCCCTTCCGGCACCAGCGCCAGCCCTTTGCGCACAATCTGATGCGTCAGGCTGTGGGAGATATCCTCATTGAGGAAACTCACCTGTCCGGTCGATTTCACCAGATTGATAATGCCGTTCAGCGTGGAGGTTTTCCCCGCGCCGTTGCTGCCGATCAGGGTAACGATCTCGCTGTTGTTCACCTCGATGTCGATCCCTTTCAATCCCTGAATCAGCCCATAAAACACCTGTAGATCAGCGGCCTTAAGCATAATCGACCTCTCCGAGATACGCGGCAATCACCTCTTTATTGTTAATGGCCTCATGGGTGGTGCCGCTAAACAGCGGTTTGCCATAGTCCAGCACCAGCACCCGTTCACACAGAGTGTTGACGAAAGACATATCGTGCTCAATCAGCAAAACCGTTAATTGGTAATCCTCGCGCATTTTAAAAATCAGCTGCGCCAGCTCGTTGGTTTCCCTGGGATTCATGCCGGCCGCCGGTTCGTCCAGCAGCAGTAGCGCGGGCGACGTGGCCAATGCCCTGGCGATCTCCACTTTACGCTGATTGCCGTAACTCAGGTTGGTGGCCAGCGAATCCGCATGCTGCGCGATGCCGATGTAGTCGAGAATCTCCATCGCCTGCGCTTTGGCCCGTTTTTCCGCCGCGAAAAAGCGCCCCATATGCAGCGCCGCCTCAATAAAAGAGTAGTGAATGGCGCGATCAAAACCGATTAATACGTTCTCCAGCACCGTCATGGAATTGAACAAACGAATATTCTGGAAGGTGCGGGCAATGCCGCGATTGACCACCTGATTCGGTTTCAGGCCGGTAATTTTTTCACTGCCCAGCATCACCGTTCCCGAGGTCGGTTTATAGTTGGCGGTGATAACGTTAAACAGCGTGGTTTTCCCGGCGCCGTTGGGGCCGATCAGGCCAAAGATTTCCGCCGGATTAAGCGTAAAGCTGACGCCATCGATAGCCCGTAGTCCGCCAAATTGCATAATGACGTTATCAACGCTGAGAATGGGTTTATTTTCCATGACGGCGCCTCCTGCTCACTTCCCAGATTTCCTGCTTGCCCAGCAGCCCTTCGCGGGCGAAAAGCATAATGATCAGCAGTACCAATGAAAAAACCACCATCCGTAAACCGGGATAAGTTCCCAAATTCTCGCCGAACAGGTTCAGCGGCTGGTCAAGGAAGCGCAGCCACTCGCCGCTGCCCACCACCACAATGGTGCCCAGAATGGCGCCGGTGGTGCTGCCCAGCCCGCCCAGCACAATGATGATCAGCAGTTGGAAGGTCAGCATAAAATCAAACAGATCGGGAGAAATAATCGTCAATAGCGAAGCCAGCAAACCGCCGCCGATCCCTTCCAGAAAGGCACTGGTGGCAAAGGCGCAGGTTTTGATTTTAAAGGTATTAATCCCCATGGCGATCGCCGCGTCCTCATCGTCGCGCACCGCCTTCATCGCCCGGCCGTATTTGGAATAGACGATCTGTAAAATAAGCAGCACCGCGATCAGGGCGATAAAGCCGCACCAGTACAGCATATTGCTGGCCTGGGGGATTTCGTTCAGACCTATGGCGCCGTTGGTGATTTGCGGATTATTAATCGCCAGGATTTTAATGATAAAACCAAACCCCAGGGTGACAATCGCCAGATAGTCGCCGCGCACCCGAAAAACCGGAAACGCCAGGCATACCGCCAGCAGCGAGGCGCAGATGCCGCTGATAATCAGCGCGGGCAGAAAGGAGGTATGCAGCGCCAGCACCAGCGCGCTGGGGGAAGCCATCTCATACATATCCAGCTTGGTTTCCGCGCTTAGCAACAGGATGGCGGTAATGTAGGCGCCGACGGCGACGAAACCGTTGGGCTCAAGGGATAGCTGGCCGGTGACGCCGTTAATCAGGTTGTAGCTCACCGCCAGGATCATAAAAATAAAAATATTGCACACGATACGCAGCACGTAATCGTCAAACAGATGCTGCAACGCAAACAGCGCCAGCAGCATAATCGCAAATAGCCCGGCATAGCCGCCCAGCAGCGAAAAGGAATTGGTTGGCATTCTCATCAGAAACGGCTCCTTTCCAGTCTTTCATCACCCATAATGCCGACCGGCCTGAATAACAGGACCAAAATCAAAAACATAAATGCAAAGGCGTCTTTATATCCGCCCAGTTCCGGAAATATCGCCACGGCGACCACTTCGGTGAAGCCCAGAATAAAACCGCCGATCACCGCCCCGGTTACGCTGCCGATACCGCCCAGTACGGCGGCGGCAAACGCTTTCAGACCGATTAATACCCCCATTAACGGATCGATGGTCGGGTAGCTGGTGGCGTAAAAAATTCCGCCCAGCGCCGCCAGCGAACTGCCCAACGCGAAGACAAAGGCGATGATATGGTTGGCGTCCACCCCCATCAGGCGGACGGTATTGACATCAAAGGCCACCGCGCGGATCGCCATCCCCTGCCGGGTGCGGTAGAGGATAAACAGGATGCAGCCCAACAATACCAGCGTGACCAGCGGCACCAGCCAGGCGACGTTGGTGATAATGATGCCGCCGAAGGAAACGGTTTGATTAAAAAATTCCGGCGCGGCGAAGAAACGCGGGCTGCCGCCGAACAGCACATTAAACAGATTCTCCAAAAAGAAACTCACGCCAATGGCGGTAATCAGCATGGATATTTTGGAAGCCTGCCGCAGCGGGCGGTAGGCAATCTGATCGATGCACACCCCCAGCAGGGCCGAAAAGAGAACGGCGAATAAAATAGCGGCCCCGAAAGGCAGCTCAAAGGTGGTGGAACCGAACAGGGCAAGGAATGCCCCCACCATCATGATATCGGCATGAGCGAAGTTGATCAGTCGTAATACGCCGTAAACCATGGTGTACCCAATAGCAATCAGCGCATACATACTGCCCAGGCTCATGCCGTTAACCACTTGCTGAAAGAAAATGGCCGCATCCATAAATTCAATCCTTATTAGCCTTTATTTAGCCAGTCAACTTCACGCTGCGGCGTGGAACGCGGCTTTACGCCCTCCTGAAAGGAGTCGCGTAAAGGACGTCGCCGCAGCTTAAAAAATGCCAGGGATAATTAAGGATTAACCACCGTCTTGAAGACCATTTTTCCATCTTTGACTTCGTTTATGACCGCGCTACGGATTGCATCGCCGTCTTTCAGCGTCAGCGTGCCGGTCACGCCGGTAAAATTATTGGTGGCGCGGATTTTTTCATTGACGCAAACCCGGTCTTTGGGGTCGCTGCACTGGTTCATGCCGTTGACGATCATTTTGTAAGCGTCCGCGGTCATCGCGCCCCAGGTATGAGTCGGCTCTTTATATTTCGCTTCCCAGGCCTTGATAAATTTCTCCCCTTCCGGCGTCTGCTCTTTGGCGTCCGGCGAGTAGTAGTCGGTAGCCATATAGCCTTCGACCGCATCCTGCCCCAGAGTGAAGAAGATCTGGTCAGCCGCCAGCCCGTCGCCGCCGACCACCGGCGCCTTCAGCCCCAGCTGTTTGGCCTGTACCGCGATCAGCGCCGCTTCGGTGTAATAGATCGGCATATAGATCATATCGACGTTTTTAGCCTTGATGGTGGAGAGCTGCGCTTTGAAGTCCTTGCTGCCGCCCGGCACCTGAACTTCGATGGGAATGGCGCCGCCGTTTTTCAGAAACTGGGTGCGGAAGGATTTTGCCAGACCGACGGAATAGTCGTTGCTGCTGTCGAACATGATGGCGGCGGTTTTCGCCCCCAAATCGCGCGATGCCAGATTGGCGCCGACCACGCCCTGGAAGCTATCGGAAAAACATACGCGGCTGACGTACTGGCGGTTGCGAGTCACGCGGTCGTTGGTGGCGGTCGGGGAGACCAGCGGAGTTTTGGTGTCTTCGGCCATTTTGGTCATCGCCATCGTATTGGTCGAGGTGACCTCCCCGATCACCGCGTCGACTTTATCGCTGGAGACCAGACGCTGCATGGCGTTGGCCGCCTCCACCTTGTCGCTTTTGTCATCAATGATGACCAGTTTAATGGTATCGCCGTTTTTCAGCGTCGGCTCCAGGCTATTAATCAGCTCAACGCCTTTTTGCGAGGGTTGTCCAAAACCGCTAAGCGGTCCGCTTAAAGGCAGGACGACGCCGATTTTCACTTCGGCCGCCAGCGCGCTATTGGCGCAAAGAACAGAGGAAACAAATGCGGCCGCTACCGTTATTCTGACAAAATTGTTATTCATGATCGCCTCTTTGATAATGAGAGATGCACATCCCAGTAATGGAATAAAGCCGTACGCCTGACTGTGAGAGTCTGAAAATTGCCGCAGGGATATATTCTGCTGGCGGAACGGAAATCAGCAATAAATGTGCCAGAACGATAAAATCGTTATTAACCAATTAATAAATAATGAAAAAAATGATTTGTTACGGTAGAAAAAACGGCAGAGCGGAAAAGGCATAAAGGGAAATGCACCAATTTGTTTCGTCGTTGCTTTTAAAAAGTGCGTCGGGGTTAACAGCCAGATTCTATAAGTAAATCAGCTCCTCAGGGCGAGCCGGCAATATTGTATCCTGATGATTGTCATCTATTATTTATGCCCCGCTCTGGCGTGACGGTAAATAGATGCCATAGTGATTATTCCTTTAAATATGTTATTCCCCACTTTTTATGCTACAGCAGCAGGGGGGAAAAGTTTTTTGCATCAGGCATTGGCGAAAAACTTATCATCCCTTCGCCCAAGATGACTATACTAACCAGATTTTACAGGCCATATACCAGCACTTATGATAGCGACCATTTTTACCACCGCGCCAGTCTGCCCAATATGTTGTTAAAACGCTTCAATCACATCGGATTACGACGATTAATCTTACTGCTGGCCGTGACCAGCGCGCTGATTATGTTGATTAACAGTTTTTACGCCAGTTACCGGGTACAGCGTCAGCTGCTGATCGATAACACGTTGGAAGCCAATCGCGTTTACGCGGCCAAGCTGGCGGCCACCACCGATACCTTTTTCAAAACATCGCTGCAGCAATTAGCCTACAGCGCCGGCGAGATAGCGGACCACATGGATGACAGCGACCACCTGAACCAGGAAACCAGACGTATCGGGTTACAGAGCCGCAGTTTCAACACCGTATCCATTGTCGATGAACATGGCGTGGTCAAGGCGGCCTTTCCCGAAACGTTTCAATGGATAGGACAAAAGGTCACTACCGCCGGCGTAAGGCAGGCCCTGCAGGAAAAGGATCAGCTGATCAGTTCGCCTTATTCTTCCGTGGTCAATAACCTGATCGTCCTTGTCTCTGCGCCGATATTCAGCCGCGACGGGCGCTACCAGGGGTTTATCGGCGGCTCCATTCACCTGGAAAAACCTAGTATTCTCAACGAATTGCTTGACCAGCACTTTTATCAGGATGGTTCTTATATCTATGTTACCGACCACTTTAGAAAAATTCTGTACCACAAAGACCCCCAGCAGATCGGCGTCGTCGTCCACACCAGCCCGATAATGGATAGCCACAGGGAGAGCAACGGCAGCCGCAGGATGGGGGATAAACCGGGTCAAGAAATGCTGGTCGGATACGCCGTGGTTCCCGCCAACCGCTGGGAAGTGCTGGTGCTGCGCCCGACGAGTGAAACCTTAAAGCCGCTGGATAGCCTGATGATGAATGTGTTACGGCATACGTTGCCATTCGCCATGCTGACCCTATTCGGCGTTTGGCTGCTGGCCCGGCTTATTGCCCAGCCGCTGTGGCTGCTGGCGAGCAGCGCCAATAAAATGGACTCGCAGAACGTTTCCGACGACATCAGAAAAATTCGTTCCTGGTATTTTGAGGCCACACAGCTTAAACAGGCGATGCTAATCGGCATCGATCTGCTACAGAAAAAGATCGGTAAACTAAGCTATGAAGCGCAAACCGACCCCATGACCGGGCTGTTCAACCGCCGGGGAATGGAAAGCATTCTGCGGTACTGGCAGATCGGCCAGAAAAGCTTCGCCATTGTCGCGCTGGATATCGACAGCTTCAAACGCGTTAACGACACCTATGGCCATGATGTCGGCGATAGCGTGATCGGCTATCTTGCTCAGCTTATCCGCAACAGTTCGCGCGACAGCGATATTTTATGCCGCAGCGGAGGGGAGGAGTTTCTGATTTTATTGCCGGAAGCCACGATGAAAATCGCGCTGGAGATTGCGGAACGCCTGCGCAACAGGGTGCAGCAAGCCGATATTCCGTCGGTCGGCCATATCACCATCTCGCTGGGTGTATCGCTGTGGGCGCCGCACCATCAGGACATCACCATGGAGCGGGCGTTTAAAATGGCGGACGAGGCGTTGTATAAGGCCAAACAGGAGGGCCGCAACCGGGTGATCGCCGCCGCGGACGCCCGCTGAGTCCGCCGGGATGGCGGCTTTAATTCCCCTCTGCCGTTCAACGGGCGATGTCGGCAAACCGCTGGACATCACCTGTATAAATAACCATACTTAATCCTCTTTCTCCCCCGGCAAACAACGAAAAGGCAGCCTTAGTGACCGAGACTCGTCAGGGCTTTATTCTCACCCGCCACTGGCATGACGCCCCCGCCGGCGCCCAGGTGGAATTCTGGCTCGCCACCGACGACGGTCCGCTGCTGGCCCGCCTGCCCGCGCAACAGGCCGTCGCTTTTATCCCCGTCGCGCAGCAGGACCAGGCCGGCCGCCTATTAGCCAAAGAGAGAGGCTGGCAGCTAAAGCCGCTGGAACTGCAGGATTTTCATCATCAGCCCCTGCTGGGGCTGTATTGCGGGCAATACCGCCAGTTGCTGCGGCTGGAAAAGCTGCTGCGCGAAGACGGGGTTCAGGTCTATGAGGCGGATATCCGCCCGCCCGACCGTTTTCTGATGGAGCGCTTTATTACCGCCTCCGTCTGGCTGAGCGGCGAGCGCGCGTCGCCCGGCCTGCTGACCCAGGCGCGGATGAAGCCCAATCCCGATTACCGCCCCGACCTCAAGCTGGTTTCGCTGGATATCGAAACCAACCGCCACGGCGAGCTGTACTGCATCGGCCTGCAAGGCTGCGGTCAACGTCAGGTTTATATGCTCGGCCCGGCCAACGGGCATGCCGCCGACGCCGATGATTTTACGCTGGAATATGTCGCCAGCCGCCCGCAACTGCTGGAAAAGCTGAACCAGTGGCTGCAACGACACGATCCTGACGCCATTATCGGCTGGAATCTGGTGCAGTTCGACCTGCGGGTATTGCAAAAACACGCCGAGCGCTACCGTATCCCGCTGCGGCTGGGCCGCAACGGCGGTGAACTGGAGTGGCGCGAGCACGGCTTCAAGCCGGGGCATTTTTTTGCCGGCGCCGCGGGCCGGCTGATTATTGACGGCATCGAGGCGCTTAAGTCCGCCACCTGGAATTTCGCTTCCTTCAGCCTGGAATTTGTCGCACAGGCGCTGCTGGGCGAGGGGAAAGCCATCGATACCCCCTACCAGCGCATGGACGAAATCGACCGCCGCTTCGCCGAAGATAAACCGGCCCTCGCACGCTATAACCTGCAGGACTGCGAACTGGTTACCCGTATTTTCGCCAAAACGGAACTGATGCGTTTTTTACTGGAGCGCGCCAACGTGACCGGCCTGGCCGCCGATCGCAGCGGCGGCTCCGTCGCCGCCTTTACCCACCTCTACCTGCCGCGCATGCATCGCATGGGCTATGCGGCGCCTAACCTGGGAGAGGTCGCGCCGCAAGCCAGCCCCGGCGGATTCGTGATGGATTCCCGCCCCGGTTTATACGATTCGGTGCTGGTGCTGGATTACAAAAGCCTGTATCCGTCAATTATCCGCACCTTCCTGATCGACCCGGTGGGTCTGGCGGTGGGAATGCAGCACCCGGACGAACGGCACGCCGTCGCCGGTTTTCTCGGCGCCTGGTTTTCCCGCCGGCAGCACTGCCTGCCGGCCATCGTCGAGCATATCTGGCAAGGGCGCGAGGCCGCCAAACGCATCGGCAACCAACCGCTCTCCCAGGCGCTGAAGATCATCATGAACGCCTTTTACGGCGTGCTCGGCGCCAGCGGCTGCCGCTTTTTCGATCCCCGGCTGGCCTCTTCCATCACCCTGCGCGGTCATGAAATCATGCGCAAAACGCGCGAACTGATCGAACAACAGGGTTATCAGGTGATCTACGGCGATACCGACTCAACTTTTGTCTGGCTGCGGCGCGCCCATACGCAGGAAGAGGCGGCCCGCATCGGCGATACGCTGGTGCGGCAGGTCAACCAGTGGTGGCGCACGCATCTGCTGCAAACCCACGGGCTGACCAGCGCGCTGGAGCTGGAGTTTGAAACCCACTTCCGCCGTTTTCTGATGCCCACCATTCGCGGCGCCGAACAGGGCAGTAAAAAGCGCTACGCCGGGATGATTGATACGCCCCAGGGCGAAAAAATGATTTTTAAGGGACTGGAAACGGTGCGCACCGACTGGACGCCGCTGGCGCAACATTTTCAGCAGCAGCTTTATCTGCTTATCTTTCAGCAACGGCCTTATCAGCAATGGCTGCGGGACTATGTGGCGAAAACCCTGAACGGCGAATTCGATGCGCTGCTGGTTTACCGTAAACGGCTGCGCCGCCGGCTCGACGACTATCAGCGCAACGTGCCGCCCCATGCGCGGGCGGCCAAAATCGCCGATGACTACAATCGCCGACAGGGGCGACCGCTGCAATATCAAAACGGCGGCTGGATTAGCTACGTCATCACCACCAGCGGGCCGGAACCGCTGGAAACCCGGCATTCGCCGCTGGACTATCAGCACTACGTCGAGCGCCAGCTACAGCCGGTGGCCGATGCCATTCTTCCCTTTCTGCACGACGATTTCACTACCTTGATTACCGGTCAGATGGGGTTATTTTAATCATCGGCGTCCGCTGCGGGCTTTTGAGCAGGTGACGAACGCGTCGCCTTCCATTACCATAACGCCCTTTCTCAATCGACATCGACAACACCATTATCTTCTTCGTGCCGAATGCGCATGGCGAAATAGAACCCGACTCTATACCGACACAGACAAAAATCGAGCTAAGAATTTATGCCTTTTACACTTGGTCAGCGCTGGATCAGCGATACGGAAAGCGAACTTGGATTGGGTACGGTGATTGCGGTCGACAACCGCATGGTCACCCTGCTTTTCCCTGCCAGCGATGAAAACCGACTCTATTCCAGAAGCGATGCGCCCATCACCCGGGTGATGTTCAACCCCGGCGATATCGTCACCAGCCACGAAGGCTGGCAGCTGAAAGTAGACAGCGTCGGCGATGAGAACGGGCTGCTGGTGTATCGCGGCCAGCGTCTGGATAACGAGGCTCCGGCCGAACTGCGCGAAATCATGCTGGATAGCAAGCTGACGTTCAACAAGCCGCAGGATCGCCTGTTCGCCGGCCAGATCGACCGTATGGATCGCTTCGCCCTGCGCTACCGCGCGCGTAAACATCAGCACGAACAGGCGCTACAGCAGTGGGGCGGCCTGCGCGGCATGCGCGCCAGCCTGATCCCGCATCAGCTGCATATCGCCTACGAAGTCGGGCAGCGCCACGCGCCGCGCGTTCTGCTGGCGGATGAGGTCGGCCTGGGGAAAACCATCGAGGCCGGGATGATCATCCATCAGCAACTGCTGGCCGGCCGCGCCGAGCGGGTGCTAATCGTGGTGCCGGAAACCCTGCAGCACCAATGGCTGGTGGAGATGCTGCGCCGCTTCAACCTGCTGTTCTCGCTGTTTGACGATGAACGCTACGCGGAAGCGAAGCTGGACAGCGGCAACCCCTTTGAAACCGAGCAGTTGGTCATCTGTTCGCTGGACTTCGTACGGCGCAATGCGCAGCGTTTCGAACAGTTGGTCAATGCCGACTGGGGCCTGCTGGTGGTGGATGAGGCGCATCACCTCTCCTGGAGCGAAGAGGCGCCCAGCCCCGAATATCAGGCGGTCGAACGCCTGGCCGCCAATATTCCGGCGGTACTGCTGCTTACCGCCACGCCGGAACAGCTGGGCCAGCAAAGCCATTTCGCCCGTCTGCGCCTGCTCGATCCGAATCGCTTCCACGACTATCGGGAATTCGTCGCCGAACAGCGGCAATACCGCCCGGTGGCCGATGCGGTAACGCTGCTGCTGGCGGGAGAAAAAGCCAAAACGCCTGAGCTAAACGTGCTGAGCGAACTGCTCGGCGAGCAGGATATCGAACCGCTGCTGAAAGCGATTAACAGCGACAGCGAAGACAACCTGCGCGCGCGGCAGGAACTGATCGCCATGCTGATGGATCGCCACGGCACCAGCCGCGTGCTGTTCCGTAATACCCGTCAGGGGGTGAAAGGCTTCCCGCAGCGTATTCTGCATCAAATCCGCCTGCCGCTGCCGGCCCAGTATCAGACGGCGATAAAAGTGTCCGCCATTATGGGCGCCAACAAAGCGCCCGAAGCCCGCGCGCGCGATATGCTCTACCCGGAGCAGATTTATCAGCAGTTGGAAGGGAACGACGCCACCTGGTGGAATTTCGATCCCCGCGTCGAGTGGCTGCTCAATTACCTGACCGCCAACCGCCACGAAAAAGTGCTGGTGATCTGCGCGCAGGCCGCCACCGCGCTGCAGCTGGAACAGGTGCTGCGCACCCGCGAAGCCATTCGCGCCGCCGTTTTCCACGAAGGGCTGTCCATTCTTGAGCGCGACCGGGCGGCCGCCTATTTCGCCTCCGAGGAAGAAGGCGCGCAGGTGCTGATCTGCTCGGAGATCGGTTCCGAAGGCCGCAACTTCCAGTTCGCCAGCCAGCTGATCATGTTCGATCTGCCGTTCAACCCCGATCTGCTGGAACAGCGCATCGGGCGGTTGGATCGCATCGGCCAGACGCAGCAGATCCAGATCCTGATCCCGTATCTGGAAAATACCGCCCAGGCGCTGCTGGTGCGCTGGTATCACGAAGGGCTGGACGCATTCGAGCACACCTGCCCGACGGGCCGCACCATCTATGACGCCCATTATGCGCAGCTGATTGAACGACTGACCGCGCCGGGCGAACAGCAGGGTCTGGATGAATTTATCCGTCTCTGCCGCCAGCAGCATGAACAGCTTAAACAGCAGCTTGAGCAAGGGCGCGACCGCCTGCTGGAAATGCATTCCAACGGCGGCGAACAGGCGCAGAAGCTGGCGCAGGGCATCGCCGAACAGGATAACGACGTTAATCTGGTCACCTTTGCGCTTAATCTGTTTGATATCGTGGGCATTAATCAGGAGGATCGCAGCGATAATCTGATTATTCTGACGCCGTCCGACCATATGCTGGTGCCCGACTTCCCCGGCCTGCCGCAGGACGGCTGCACCATCACCTTCGATCGCGAACAGGCGCTGTCGCGCGAAGACGCGCAGTTTATCAGTTGGGAGCATCCGCTGATCCGCAACGGGCTTGATTTGATCCTCTCCGGCGATACCGGCAGCTGCGCCGTGTCGCTGTTGAAGAACAAGGCGTTGCCGGTCGGCACGCTGCTGGCGGAGCTGGTCTACGTGGTGGAGGCGCAGGCGCCGAAACATTTACAGTTGACGCGCTTCCTGCCGCCGACGCCGGTGCGCCTGCTGATGGACCGCAAAGGCGCCGACCTGGCCGGACAGGTGGAGTTTGAAAGCTTTAACCGCCAGCTCAGCGCCGTCAACCGCCATACCTCGAGCAAACTGGTGAACGCCGTCCAGGCGGACGTGCACGCCATGCTCAAGCAGGCGGAAGCGCTGGTGGAAGAACAGGCGCGTCGGCTGATCGCCGATGCCCAGCAGCAGGCGGACCAGCAATTGCGCCGCGAGCTGGAACGTCTGGAAGCGCTCAAGGCCGTCAACCCGAATATTCGCGACGATGAATTGAGCGCGCTGGAAAATCAGCGCGAGCAGGTGTTGCGTAACCTTCATCAGGCAAACTGGCGTCTGGACGCCATTCGCCTGGTGGTGGTCACCCACCAGTAGCCGGGAGAAAGGCATTATCGATGGAAGCCTACAACCCCCCCGCCGATCCCTGGCTGCATATCCTGTATCAGGATCGGCACATCATGGTGGTGAACAAGCCCAGCGGCTTGCTCTCCGTTCCCGGCCGCGCGCCGGAACACAAGGACAGCGTGATGAGCCGCATTCAGGCCGACTACCCCGACGCCCAGTCGGTCCATCGTCTGGATATGGCCACCAGCGGGGTGATGGTTGTGGCGCTGACCAAAGCGGCCGAGCGTGAGTTAAAGCGCCAGTTCCGCGAACGCGAGCCCAAAAAGTCCTATATCGCCCGCGTCTGGGGGATAATGGAGCGGGATGAGGGATTGATCGACCTGCCGCTGATTTGCGACTGGCCGAACCGGCCCAAACAGAAAGTCTGTTTTGAGCAGGGGAAAGCCGCGCAAACCGAATATCAGGTTTTGTCGCGCGACGGCGACGGCACCACCCGCGTCAGGCTGATGCCGATCACCGGACGCTCTCACCAGCTGCGCGTCCATCTGCTGGCGTTGGGCCACCCGATTCTCGGCGACGGCTTTTATGCCCATCCCGCCGCCAAAGCGCTGGCGCCCCGTCTGCTGCTTCACGCCCAGGAGCTGTGCATCACCCACCCGCAATTCAACGCGCCGATGCACTTTCGCTGTGAGGCGGACTTTTAAGGGCGATAGCGGGCGGCAGCAGAGAACGATAAAGGCGGGAAAAAGGAGACGTCGTTACTTTAATTGATCGGCGCTTTTCAGCAGTTCATAGGCGGCCTGAATATCCTGAGCCTTGCGCTTGGCCATATCCATCATCCTCGGCGATAGCCCCTTCGCCACCAGCTTATCCGGGTGGTGCTCGCTCATCAGCTTACGATAGGCGCGCTTAATCGTCGCCGCATCATCGTTGCGCCGTACGCCCAGCGTACGGCAGGCGCTTTCCAGCGTGGGTCCGCGCGGGGATACCGGCTGCCGCTGCCCGCCGTAAGAATGGCCGCCGGACGACTGGCCGCGGCGCTGGTGGGACTTTCCGCCCTGTCTGCCGTCGCCTTGCCTGGCGTGGTAGGCCGAACTTTCCATATTGCGCAGAAAAAACTCGAACTGCTCGCGGGTCACGCCCAGTTCGTCGGCGATAACATACAGCAAACGCCTTTCATTCGGATGCAGCACGCCGTCGACAAACGCCACCTGCAGCTGAATTTCCAGAAACATCTTAATCAGATCAAAACGCCCCAGGCAGGCATCGCGCAGTTTGCGCAGCCTAAGCCGCAGCGGGAAATGGCTGGCCTTGCCTTCGCGAAAAGCCTGCTGCGCCGCGGCTCTCGCCTCGCCGAACAGCTCAAGGCGATCCATCACCCTGGTGGCGATCTGGATATCCGCTTCCGTTACCCGTCCCTTGGATTTGGTAAGGTGGCCCATCGCCTGGAAGGTGGTGAGAAAAAACAGCGACTGGCGCGTGGACTGGGCGGAGAAAAAGTCACGGCGACGCGATGCCCGGGCCCGGTCAAGCCAGTGCCCCATCAGCAGTCCCGTGATGATTCCCCAGATGCCGCCGCTGGAGATAATTCCCAGCACAAGCCCCAGCAACTTTCCCCAATACCGCATATACTCCTCAAATCCTCATGCCGCCGGCTAAAAATTGCTTTATCATACCCGTCATTTATCTTTGCACCTAACGGCAGCGCGTATTAAACAGTGGGGATTTAACACTGGCGCAACGCTGATGAGTGAGATAGTCTCTGACCGTTTGCCGGCATGATGCCTCTGATGACGGAACACCTGATACCGCGTATGAAAAAAAGTTTCCCAACCCTGCTGGCCACCCTGATCTGGTCGGCGCTATACAGTCAGCAAACGCTGGCCGATCTCGCCGAACAGTGCATGCTTGGCGTACCTACGTACAATAGGCCGCTGGTCACCGGCGATCCCAATGATTTGCCGGTAAATATTCAGGCCGACAAAACCGCGGCCAACTATCCTGACAACGCCCTGTTCAGCGGTAACGTCAATATCGAGCAGGGCAACAGCGTCCTGACCGCCGAGCAGGTGGAGCTCAACCAGATTGCGTCCGCCGCTCAGGACGGCGCGCCCACGCGTACCATTACCGCCACCGGCGACGTGCATTACGACGATAACCAGGTCATTCTGAAAGGCCCCAAGGCCTGGTCGAACCTCAATACCAAAGATACCGACGTGTATGAGGGCGACTATCAGATGGTCGGCCGTCAGGGACGCGGCAGCGCCGACAAAATGAAAGTGCGCGACGGTAATCGCTACACCATTTTGGAAAACGGCACCTTTACCTCCTGCCTGCCGGGAGATAATAGCTGGAGCGTCGTCGGTTCGGAAGTGATTCAGGACCGCGAAGAGCAGGTTGCCGAAATCTGGAACGCGCGCTTTTTGATTGGCGGCGTACCGGTTTTTTACAGCCCTTACCTGCAACTGCCCATCGGCGACAAGCGGCGCTCGGGTTTCCTGATCCCCAATGCCAAATTCGGCAGCAGCAACGGATTTGAGCTGCTGACGCCATATTACTGGAATATCGCGCCCAATTTTGACGCCACCATCACGCCGCATCTGCAAACCAAACGCGGCATGCAGTGGCAGAACGAATTCCGTTATCTGACCGCCCCCGGCGCCGGCACCATTCAGTTCGACTGGCTGCCCAGCGACGATGAATACGCCAAAGACGCGCCGCTGGACGATAACGACACCCGCTGGCTGTTTCACTGGCGGCACAACGGCGTGATGGATCAGGTCTGGCGTTTCAATTCCGACTATACCAAAGTCAGCGACGATCGCTATTTCACCGATCTGGACTCGGAATACGGTTCCACCACCGACGGCTACGTCTCACAAAAATTCAGCGTGGGCTACGCCAATCAAAACTGGGATACCACGCTCTCCACCAAACAGTTCCAGGTATTTTCCACCGCCAACAGTCGGGACGTCTACCGTGCCGAACCGCAGCTCGATATCAATTATTATCAGAATGATATCGGCCCGGTCGATCTGCATCTTTACGGTCAGGCGGTAAAATTCACCAATGTGAACGATAACCGACCGAAAGCGACGCGTCTGCATATCGAACCGGCGTTGAGCCTGCCGCTGACCAACCGCTGGGGCAGCCTGAACACCGAAGCCAAACTGCTGGCGACGCATTACCAGCAGGAAAATCTCGATCGTTACCGCGCCGACCCGACGGTCGGCGACAGTTCCAAGCATCATCTGAAAGACAGGGTAAACCGCGTGATGCCGCAGTACAAGATAGACGGCAAGGTGGTTTTCGAGCGCGAGATGGACTGGTCGCAGGGGTATACCCAAACGCTGGAGCCGCGGGCGCAGTACCTGTATGTGCCTTATCGCAACCAAAGCGACATCCATACCTATGATTCAACGCTGCTGCAGGCCGACTACTCCGGGCTGTTTCGCGACCGCAGCTACAGCGGCCTGGACCGTATCGCTTCGGCCAACCAGTTGGCAACCGGGGTAACATCGCGTATTTATGATGATGAACTGGTTGAACGTTTTAATGCCTCCGTGGGTCAAATCTATTACTTTGATCGTCCGCGTACCGGCGATAGCAATATGTCGCTCGATCAAAGCGATGATAACGGAAGCATGGTCTGGGCCGGCGACGCCTATCTGAAGGTTGACGATAACTGGGGCATGCGGGGCGGATTGCAGTACGACGCCCGCCGCAACGAAGTGGCGCTGGGCGACGCCGTGCTGGAATACCGCAAGGACGCCGAGCGTCTGGTACAGTTGAACTATCGCTTCGCCAGCCCGGAGTACATTCAGGCCATGCTGCCGAATGTGCGCAATCCCGGTTTCCAACAGGGCATTTCGCAGGTGGGCGTGACCGCCAGCTGGCCGATCGTCGACCAGTGGGCCGTGGTGGGGGCTTACTACTACGATACCAAGGCCAATCAGCCTGCCAGCCAGTTGATCGGGGTGCAGTACAACACCTGCTGCTGGGCCGTCAGCGTCGGGTATGAACGAAAAATCACCGACTGGGAAAGCAACGACAGCGTGTATGATAATAAGGTGTCGTTTAATATCGAATTACGTGGTTTAAGCAATAATTACAGTCTGGGCTCCGAAAAAATGCTGCGTTCGGGTATTTTGCCCTACCAGCGCGCATTTTGACGCTATCGCGCCGCCAGCCGGTATAAAGGGGCGAGCAGGCTGTATCAACGAAACTTTTAACCCGCCTTGCGGATGAGATAAATGGGAAAGGTATGAATAACTGGAGAACGCTTATTCTCGGATTGGCACTAAGTGCTTCTACCGCGTTCGCAGCACCACAAGTGGTTGATAAAGTTGCAGCAGTGGTTGATAACAGCGTCGTACTGGAAAGCGACGTCAACGGCCTTTTGCAGTCGGTGAAACTGAATGCCCAGCAGGCGGGCCAGCAATTGCCGGATGACGCCACCCTGCGCCATCAGATTATCGACCGTCTGATCATGGATAACATCGTCCTGCAGATGGCGCAGAAAATGGGTATCCAGATTACGGATCAGCAGTTGGATCAGGCTATCGCCAACATCGCCGCCCAGAACCGTATCTCGCTCGATCAGTTAAAAAGCCAGCTGGCTTATGAAGGTCTTAACTACAACACCTACCGCAGCCAGATTCGTAAAGAGATGCTGATCGCCGAGGTGCGCAATAACGAAGTGCGCCGGCGCGTCAGCGTGCTGCCGCAGGAAGTGGATGCGCTGGCCAAACAGATCGCCAACCAGACCGGGGAAGATACCGAACTCAATTTGAGCCATATCCTTATTCCTCTACCGGAAAACCCCAGCCAGCAGCAGGTTGATGAAGCTGAAAATCTGGCCGGCTCCCTGGTGAAGCAAATCAACGAAGGCGCGGATTTCGCCAAACTCGCCATCAGCTACTCCGCCGACTCCCAGGCGCTGCAAGGCGGCCAAATGGGATGGGGCAAGCTGCAGGAGATCCCGACCCTGTTCGCCGAAAGGCTGACGCAGGCGCAGAAAGGGCAGATAGTCGGCCCTATCCGTTCCGGCGTCGGCTTCCATATTCTGCGGGTTAACGATCTGCGCGGCAGCGATAAAACCGTGTCGGTCACCGAAACCCATGCCCGCCATATTCTGCTGCGGCCTTCGGTGGTGATGACCGACAGCCAGGCGCAGGCGAAGCTGGAAGAGGTCGCCCAGCAGATTAAAAACGGCGGCACCGACTTCGCCACGCAGGCGAAACTGCTGTCGCAGGATCCCGGTTCGGCCAATCAGGGCGGCGATCTGGGCTGGGCTTCCCCGGATATGTACGATCCGGCTTTCCGCGATGCGCTGCTGAAATTGCGCAAGGGCGAAATCAGCCAGCCGGTCCACTCTGCCTTCGGCTGGCATCTGATTCAGCTGCTGGACACCCGCCAGGTGGATAAAACCGACGCGGCGCAGAAAGAGCGCGCCTACCGCATGATTTTCAACCGCAAATTCGCAGAAGAGGCGCAAACCTGGATGCAGGAACAGCGCGCGGCGGCTTACGTTAAAATCGTCAACGGCGCGGACAACTGATGCACGGCAACGACGATACGCCACGCGTGGCGATCACTCCCGGCGAGCCCGCCGGGATCGGTCCCGACCTGGTTATTGCGCTGGCGCAGCGGCCGTGGCCGGTCGAGCTGGTGGTGTGCGCCGACCCCGACCTGCTGATGAGCCGGGCGCTGCAGCTGCGCTTACCGCTGACCCTGCGGCATTACCAGCCCGGGATACCCGCCCGGCCGCAGCAGGCGGGAACCCTGACGCTGCTGGCGCTCCCCGCCCCGGCGACCGTGGTGGCCGGCCGGCTTAACGTCAGCAACAGCGCCTACGTGGTCGAGACGCTGGCGCGCGCCTGCGATGGCTGCCTGAACGGCGAATTCGCCGCCCTGATCACCGGGCCGGTCCACAAAGGCATCATTAACGACGCCGGGGTGCCGTTCAGCGGACATACCGAATTTTTCGCCGACCGCAGCCGCTGCAAACGCGTGGTAATGATGCTGGCGACCGAAGAATTACGCGTCGCGTTAGCCACCACGCATCTGCCGCTCGCCGACGTCTCGGCCGCCATTACCCGGCAGAGCCTGCATGAAGTCGTCACCATTCTGCATCATGATTTACAGAGCAAATTCGGCATCGAACGGCCGCAAATCTACGTTTGCGGCCTGAATCCCCACGCCGGGGAAGGCGGCCATATGGGCCGTGAAGAGCTGGACGTCATCATCCCCGCGCTGGATGAACTGCGCCGACAGGGCATCGCCCTTATCGGTCCGTTGCCCGCGGATACGCTGTTTCAGCCAAAGTATCTGCAACAGGCGGACGCGGTGCTGGCGATGTATCACGATCAGGGCCTGCCGGTGCTGAAATATCAGGGATTCGGCCGCGCGGTGAATATCACGCTGGGGCTGCCGTTTATCCGCACCTCGGTCGACCACGGCACGGCGTTGGAGCTGGCCGCCAGCGGCAGCGCCGATCCCGGCAGCTTTATCACGGCATTAAACCTTGCCATTAAAATGACAACGCACATTAATGAATAATCGAGTACATCAAGGCCACTTCGCCCGTAAACGCTTTGGGCAAAACTTTTTAAGCGATCGTTTCGTGATCGACAGCATTGTTTCCGCCATCTATCCGCAGCCCGGTCAGGCCATCGTCGAGATCGGCCCCGGACTCGGCGCGCTCACCGCGCCGGTCGGCGAGCGGATGGATCGCTTTACCGTCATCGAACTGGATCGCGATCTGGCGGCGCGGCTGGAAACCCATCCCACGCTGAAAGATAAGCTGACCATTATTCAGCAGGACGCCATGACGGTGGATTTCTCCGCGCTGGCCGAGCAGGCCGGGCAGCCGCTGCGGGTATTCGGCAATCTGCCGTATAATATCTCCACGCCGTTGATGTTCCACCTGTTCAGCTATACTCAGGCTATCCGCGACATGCACTTTATGTTGCAGAAGGAAGTGGTCAACCGTCTGGTCGCCGGCCCCGACAGTAAGGCCTACGGCCGCTTAAGCGTGATGGCCCAGTATTACTGTCAGATAATCCCGGTGCTGGAAGTGCCGCCCACGGCGTTTAAACCGGCGCCGAAAGTCGATTCCGCCGTGGTCCGTCTGGTTCCCTATGCGCAGGTTCCGTATCCGGTGAACGACATCCGTACCTTGAGCAGGATTACCACCGCGGCGTTTAATCAGCGGCGTAAAACGCTGCGCAACAGTCTGGGTAATCTCTTTACGCCGCCACTGCTGACGGAGCTGGGCATCGACCCGGCCTGTCGGGCCGAAAACGTGACGGTGGAGCAATACTGCCGCCTGGCGAACTGGCTGACCGAGCATCCTGCCGCGCCGGAATAACTGGAGTTGTTCGTGATGATTAATGCGCCCCGTGTTTGTGTACAGGTTCAGAGCTTTTACGTCGAGTCTCAGTCACTGCCTGATGAAGAACGTTTCGTCTTCGCTTATACCATCACGGTGCGCAATCTGGGGCGGCATGAGGTACGGCTTCTCGGCCGCTACTGGCTGATTACCAACGCCAACGGTCATCAGACCGAGGTCCAGGGAGAAGGCGTCGTCGGCGAGCAGCCGGTGATATCGCCCGGCAGTGAATTTCAGTACACCAGCGGCACGGTGCTGGAAACCCCGTTAGGCACCATGGAAGGGCACTACCAGATGATCGATCATCAGGGCAACGCTTTTCAGGTCGCTATTCCCGTATTCCGTCTGGCTATTCCCTCACTGATACATTAATTATGTCTACTTATTTGATTGGCGATGTTCACGGTTGTTTAGCGGAACTCGAGGCGCTATTGGCGCAGGTATCCTTCCATCCACGACAGGATACCCTATGGCTGACCGGCGATCTGGTGGCCCGCGGTCCGGATTCGCTTCAGGTGCTGCGTTTTGTCCGCTCGCTCGGCGGCGCGGTCCGCGTGGTTTTAGGCAATCACGACCTGCATTTGCTGGCCGTCTACGCGGGGATCAGCCGCAATAAGCCCAAAGACCGGCTCAACGCCCTGCTGGAAGCGCCGGACGCCGATGAGCTGATTAACTGGCTGCGCCGCCAGCCGCTGTTGCAGGTGGATGAAGACTTAAAGCTGGTGATGGCGCACGCCGGCATTACGCCGCAGTGGGATCTGGCAACCGCGCAAATGTGCGCCCGGGAAGTGGAATCCATGCTGGGCAGCGATAGCTACCCCCTGTTTCTCGACTCGATGTACGGCGACATGCCGAATCACTGGAGCCCGGAGCTTAGCGGCCTGCCCCGCCTGCGTTTCAGCACCAACGTCTTTACCCGTATGCGCTACTGCTTCGCGGGCGGTCAACTGGATATGATCTGCAAGGAGCCGCCGACGCAGGCGCCGTCATTGCTGAAGCCGTGGTTCGAATTACCGAGCCGGATCGCGCCGGCGTACGCCATCGCTTTCGGGCACTGGGCGTCGCTGGAAGGGAAAGGCACGCCGGAGAATATCTACGCGCTGGATACCGGCTGCTGCTGGGGCGGAGAGCTGACCATGCTGCGCTGGGAAGACAAACGCTACTTCAGACAGCAATCGCTGTCGCGCCCGGATGCGGGCAATGCCGAGTAATCCGTCCGCAATAACGACCAGGGCGCGCCGTCTGCGCCCTGGATCAAAGAATCAGTTTCTCTCCAGAATCTCGAAACAATAGCTGTGAGAATTGCGCTCATCCGCATCATGAAATTCGCTGAACGTGGACGACCACTCATCAGGCTCATAATCCGGAAAATGCGTATCGCCTTCGACTTCCGCATCGATATGGGTCAGATACAGCCGGTCAGCCCTGGGCAACATCTGCCGGTAGATACTCCCGCCGCCGATCACCATCACTTCTGGCGCATCGCCGGCGGCGGCCAGCGCCTCGTCCAGTGAGGAAACCCAGGTCACCCGGTCGTCGTCGCCGGGATGACTGCTGACCACAATATTATGTCGCCCCGGCAACGGCTGACCGATAGAGCGGAAGGTATTGCGCCCCATCACGATCGGCTTATCTACCGTATTACGTTTAAACCACGCCAAATCCGCCGGTAAATGCCATGGCATGGCGTTCTCCATACCGATAACACGATCCACAGCCAATGCGGCAATCAAACTAATAACCATGGTGAAACCCTATAGGCCAGAAAATTGCTGACACTATACGGAAAGCCCCCCCACTCGTCGATATGGATACCTCTTATATACCCGTCATCTTTCAAGTTGCAGGTGCGTTGGCTGCATTACTCGGCCCATCCGTGGGCCTCGCCCCGTTGGGGCCGCTGCAAGCAGCGTTCAAATCTGCTCCAGGCAGATTTGTCAGTCACCCCAGTCACTTACTTAAGTAAGCTCCTGGGGACTCACTCGGTTGCCGCCTTCCTGCATCTCGAAATCTATTGGGTATAGCAATATATTTAGACGCTGGGGCGCTTACGGTACAGCCATATTCCCGGCAGCGACAGGCCGATGGACAACGCCCCGACGATAAAGCTGGCCTTAAGGAAATTGGTGATCATTACGCTCATCAATTCTTCGCTGTAGCCAAGGTGCGACAGCTCCACCACGGAAATCATCGCGGTATAGGCCGAAATCCCCGGGAACATGGGAATCACCGCGGCGACGGTAAACACCTTGGGGTGCGCCAATAGCCAGCGCGACCAGCGAATGCCGAGGATGCCGATGGTAATCGCCGCCAGAAACGAGGCCCATTCAATGTTCAAACCGAAATGCATGGCGATAAAGCGCACGCCGTGTCCCAGCGCTCCCAGCGCCGCGCAATAGCGCAACGCTCTGACGGGCACGTTGAACACCATGGCGAAGCCCAGCGCCGGCACCGCCGCCAGCGCCATATCGAGTAACAGTTCCCCCAACAGCGTTAAGCCCATCCGCGTAATCCCCACATCGCCAGCGCCATCACCACGCCAATGCAGGTGGACAGCGTCAGCAGGCTGGCCACCGTCCAACGGGCCAGTCCCGTATTGACGTGTCCTTTAAACATATCGGCCACCGCGTTGATCAGCGGAAAACCGGGAACCAGCAGCAGCACGCTGGCCGCCATCGCCACGGTTGAGGTGTGCTGGAAAACGGGCAGCTTCATCAATAGCCCCGAGGCCGACGTCGCCACGAATGCGGTAATACAAAAGTTAATCAGCGGATTAAGGTGGCGGGCGGTGAACAGCTGGCGCACATACATCGCCAGGCCGCTGGCGATCAGCGTCACCACCGAGGCATCCCACCCGCCGCCGTTCAGCCGGCTGAAGCAGGCGCAGGACAGCGCCACGATGGACACCATCAGCCAGCGCGGATAGCGCAGCGGCTTGATATGGGCAAAACGTTTCTCCACCCCGGCCACATCCAGCAATCGATGCTCGGCCATAATCACCGTGTGCTGCACCTCGGTAACCACATGCATATTGATGCCGCGATCGACATTCTTGCGCGTGGACGTCAGGCAATGCCCCCCTTGGATGGTGGTCAGGACGATGGCGTTCGCCGAGATCGAACTCTCGACGCTATCAACGCCCAACGCCACGCCAAGCCTGGCGGGCAACTGTTCCACAACCGTACTTTCCGCGCCATGCTGCAACAGCAACAGCGCGCACTGAATGCACAGCCGGGTAATCTCCCTTTGCCGTGACGTTTCATCGACCATGTTTTATATCCCGATCCCGACCCACAGAAATAACCCCGAACAAAGCAAGGAGACTTGTTAACATATTACCGGGCAATAGCCAATAATGGTGATGCGAATTAATTGCTCCGGCGCTATTATTCTACCCTGTTTTTATTTCCGCCACCTCTGGACCACCTGGACTACATCATGCTGGAAACGTCGCTGTTTGTCGCCACCATTGCCACGCTGGGCATGCTTTCGCCCGGCCCTGATTTTTTTCTGGTAATCAAAAATGCGGCCCGCTATCCGCGTGCCGCGGCGCTGATGACGTCATTAGGCGTGATTTGCGGCGTAGCGACCCATATGGCGTACTGCGTGGCGGGGCTGGCGGTGGTTATCACCACCACCCCATGGCTGTTCAATTTACTGAAATACGCCGGGGCCGCTTATCTGATCTGGGTCGGCGTTCAGGCGCTGCTGTCCCGCGGCGGGAGTAAAATGAATCTCGCGGATTTAACGAAACAGCGGGTCACCATGAAGAGAGCCTTTTTGCAGGGCTACTTATGCAATCTGCTGAACCCGAAGGCCACGCTGTTCTTTCTGGCGATGTTTACCCAGGTACTGAGCGTCGACTCCGGCGTCGGCGAGAAACTGTGGTATGCCATGATTATCTGGGTTCTGGCCGCAGTCTGGTGGCCGCTGCTGGTGGTTATTTTTCAGAGCGGGCCGGTACGCCGCGTGCTGGAAAAAGCGCAAAAGCTGGTGGATAAACTGCTGGGTACGGTATTGATTGCGCTCGGTATCAAGGTGGCGCTGGGTTAACGGCGGCTTTACGTTTGGCCCGCAGAGCGGGGTAGTCCAACCCCACCCCAACCCTCCCCCCCTCTGACAAGTAAGAGGGAGTAAAAACGCTGACTCCTCCCCCTGACAAGGGGGCGGTCGGGAGGGGGATCGTTAATGGGCCCGCCGAGCGGGCCTTTTATGCGGCTTAGAGGGTTCCCGTCCCGCCGTCGGAACACCATACCTGGCCGGAGGCATAGCTGCTCTCCGCCGAGGCCAGCGTCACATACAGCGGCGCAATCTCCACCGGCTGACCGGGACGGCCCAACGGACTATCGCCGCCAAACTCCCTCACTTTTTCCGTCGGCTGGCCGCCGCTCGGCTGTAAAGGCGTCCAATAGGGACCCGGCGCCACCGCGTTGACGCGAATGCCCTTCGGCCCCAACTGTTTAGCCAGCGCTTTGGTGAAAGCGACATTACAGGCTTTGGTCTGGGCGTAATCCAACAGGATCGGGCTGGGGATAAACGCCTGCACCGACGAGGTGTTAATGATGACGGAGCCCGCCTGCAAATGCGCCAACGCGGCTTTCGAAATCCAGAACGGCGCATAGACGTTGGTCTTAAAGGTCGCGTCAAAGTCTTCCGTGGTCAACTCTGCAATGGACTCGTTGTATTGCTGACGTCCGGCATTGTTAACCAGAATATCCAGCCCGCCCAGTTTTTCCACCGCTTCCTTGACCAGGCGCTGACAGAACTCCTCCGTGCGGATATCGCCGGGGATGGCGACGGCGGTGCGCCCTGCGGCGCGAATCAGCTCAATGACTTCCCGCGCGTCGGATTCTTCTTCCGGCAGATAGTTAATCGCCACGTCCGCCCCTTCCCGGGCGTAAGCGATGGCGACGGCACGCCCGATCCCCGAATCGCCGCCGGTGATCAGCGCCTTACGGCCGGAAAGACGCCCGCTGCCGCGGTAGCTTTTTTCGCCATGATCGGGAACGGGTTTCATTTTGCTGGCCAGTCCCGGCGGCGTCTGGGGCTGATCGTCAAAAGGCGGTTTGGGGTACGCCTCGGTCGGATTTTTACCGGTTAATGGGGATGACGCGTCTTTGGTTAAGCTTGGATCCTGCTGGTTAACACTCATACTCACCTCTTATATTGTTTACCGCATAAAACTTCAAACAATACGCTTAAGGATAGACGATTATCTGGATATTTCCCTAAAATACGGCAATAAACCGCCAAAAAGGAAGAAAATCAAAGGGGTTGAGAGGAAGCAGGAATAAAGCGGGAACAGTAATAAAGCGTAGTCGGCGGCCCAAAAAAAGCCAGCGTTGGTCGCCAACGCCGGCTTTGCCGGTCGGGAAGGAATCAGCCTTTCACCAGGGCGTGCATTTCCTGAACCGAGATCACTCTCTCGGTGGGATCGGCGTTTAACGACATCGCCGTGGCGAACCCGCCGTTCATGGTGGTATCGTAGTGCACCTTGTATTGCAGCGCGCTGCGGCGGATCAGCTTGGAATCCTCAATCGCCTGGCGCCCCGCCGTGGTGTTGACGATATAGGCGTACTCGCCGTTTTTAATGCGATCCTGAATGTGCGGGCGCCCTTCATGCACCTTGTTCACCAGACGAGGATTAATCCCCGCTTCACCCAGCTCAATGGCCGTGCCGTGCGTCGCATCCAGCTCAAAGCCGTGCTTGAGCAGTTTCGCCGCCAGATCCACCACCCGGGCCTTGTCGCCTTCACGCACCGACAACAGCGCCCGGCCGGATTTCTTCATCTGCGAGTTGCTGCCCAGCATGGCTTTGGCGAAGGCTTCGGCGAAGGTGCGGCCCACGCCCATCACCTCGCCGGTGGAACGCATTTCCGGCCCCAGAATCGGGTCGACGCCGGGGAATTTGTTAAACGGCAGCACCACCTCTTTCACCGAGTAATAAGGCGGGATCACTTCTTGCGTCACCCCCTGCCGCGCCAGCGTCTGGCCCACCATCACCCGCGCCGCGACTTTCGCCAGCGGCACGCCGGTCGCCTTGGAAACAAACGGCACGGTACGCGCCGCCCGCGGGTTGACTTCAATCAGATAGACTTCGTTGTTTTTGACGGCGAACTGCACGTTCATCAGGCCGCGAACCCCCAGCTCAAACGCCAGTTTCTCTACCTGCCGGCGCATCACGTCCTGAATTTCCTTGCTCAGCGTATAGGCCGGCAACGAACAGGCCGAGTCGCCGGAGTGCACGCCCGCCTGTTCGATGTGCTCCATAATGCCGCCGATCAGCACCCGCTCGCCGTCACAGATGGCGTCCACGTCCACTTCAATGGCGTCGTCCAGGAAGCGGTCCAGCAGCACCGGCGCATCGTTGGACACCACCACCGCATTCTGGAAGTAGCGACGCAGATCGATTTCGTCGTACACGATCTCCATCGCCCGGCCGCCGAGCACATAGGAGGGACGCACCACCAGCGGATAGCCGATATCGCGCGCCTTTTCCACCGCCTGCTCAATCGCCACCACCGTGGCGTTGGCCGGCTGTTTCAGGTTCAGACGGTCTACCGCCTGCTGGAAACGCTCACGGTCTTCGGCGCGGTCGATGGCATCCGGGCTGGTGCCGATAACCGGCACGCCGGCGGCTTCAAGCGCTCGCGCCAGCTTCAGCGGCGTCTGGCCGCCGTATTGCACGATAACCCCTTTAGGCTGCTCGATACGCACGATTTCCAGCACGTCCTCCAGCGTCACCGGCTCAAAGTACAGACGGTCGGAGGTGTCGTAGTCGGTCGAGACGGTTTCCGGGTTACAGTTGACCATAATGGTTTCATAACCGTCTTCGCGCAGCGCCAGCGACGCATGAACGCAGCAGTAGTCGAACTCGATGCCCTGACCGATACGGTTCGGCCCGCCGCCCAGCACCATGATTTTATCGCGGTCCTGATGCGGATTGGCTTCGCACTCCTCCTCATAGGTGGAATACATGTACGCGGTGTCGGTGGCGAACTCCGCCGCGCAGGTATCGACGCGCTTATACACCGGGTGCAGGTCGAACCCGTCGCGCAGCTTGCGTATTTCGCTTTCCGCCACCCCGGCCAGCGCGGCCAGACGCGCATCGGCGAAGCCTTTACGCTTCAGCTGGCGCAGGAAGTCGGCGTCCAGCGCGTTCACGCCTTTTTCCGCCACCTGCTCTTCCAGACGCACCAGCTCTTGAATCTGCACCAGGAACCAGCGGTCGATATTGGTCAGGTTGAATACGCCGTCGACGGACATGCCGGCGCGGAAAGCGTCGGCGATATACCAGATACGCTCGGCCCCCGCATCCTTCAGCTCGCGGCGGATTTGGGTCAACGCCTGCGGATCGTCCAGGTCGACTTTCGGGTCGAATCCGTTCGCCCCGACTTCCAGGCCGCGCAGCGCTTTCTGCAACGATTCCTGCTGCGTGCGGCCGATCGCCATCACTTCACCCACCGATTTCATCTGCGTGGTCAGGCGGTCGTTGGCGCCGGCGAACTTCTCGAAGTTGAAGCGCGGGATCTTGGTAACCACATAGTCGATGGAGGGTTCAAAGGAGGCCGGCGTACGGCCGCCGGTAATGTCGTTCATCAGTTCGTCAAGCGTGTAGCCCACCGCCAGCTTGGCGGCGATTTTCGCAATCGGGAAGCCGGTGGCTTTGGATGCCAGCGCGGAGGAGCGCGACACCCGCGGATTCATCTCAATCACGATCAGGCGGCCGTTTTTCGGGTTGACCGCGAACTGGACGTTCGAACCGCCGGTTTCCACCCCGATCTCGCGCAGCACCGCCATCGAGGCGTTACGCATGATTTGGTACTCTTTGTCGGTCAGGGTTTGCGCCGGCGCAACGGTGATGGAGTCGCCGGTATGGATCCCCATGGCGTCGAAGTTTTCAATGGAGCAGACGATGATGCAGTTGTCTTTCTTATCGCGCACCACCTCCATTTCATACTCTTTCCAGCCAATCAGCGATTCGTCGATCAGCAACTCTTTGGTGGGCGACAGATCCAGGCCGCGCTCGCAGATCTCTTCGAACTCTTCGCGGTTATAGGCGATGCCGCCGCCGGTGCCGCCCATGGTAAAGGAGGGGCGGATAATGCACGGGAAACCGACATCGGCCGCCACCGCCAGCGCCTCTTCCATATTGTGCGCGATACCGGAGCGGGCGGTATCCAGACCGATTTTCTTCATCGCCACGTCAAAGCGGCGGCGATCTTCGGCCTTATCAATCGCATCGGCGGTGGCGCCGATCATGGTGACGCCGAATTCGGCCAGCACGCCCTGACGCTCCAGCTCCAGCGCGCAGTTCAGCGCCGTCTGGCCGCCCATGGTCGGCAGCACCGCGTCCGGGCGCTCTTTCTCGATGATTTTGCGCACCACTTCCCAGTGAATCGGCTCGATGTAGGTGGCGTCGGCCATTTCCGGGTCGGTCATGATGGTGGCCGGGTTGGAGTTCACCAGAATGACGCGGTAGCCCTCTTCGCGCAGCGCCTTGCAGGCCTGCGCCCCGGAGTAGTCGAATTCGCACGCCTGGCCGATAACGATCGGACCGGCGCCCAGAATCAGGATGCTTTTAATATCTGTACGTTTTGGCATTTTCTCGCTCCTGATTATTCGGCTGAAGAACGGTAAGTCTTGATCAATTCAATAAAGTGGTCGAAAAACGGCGCCGCATCGTGCGGGCCGGGGCTGGCTTCCGGGTGTCCCTGAAAACTGAACGCCGCCTTGTCGGTGCGGTGAATCCCCTGCACCGTGTGGTCGAACAGCGATTTGTGCGTCACCCGCAGAGTGGCGGGCAGATCGTTTTCATCCACCGCAAAACCGTGGTTCTGAGCGGTGATCATCACGCGATTATTATCCAGATCTTTTACCGGGTGATTGCCGCCGTGGTGGCCAAGCTTCATTTTGACCGTCTTCGCCCCGCTCGCCAGCGCCAGCAATTGGTGGCCGAGGCAGATGCCGAATACCGGGATATCGGTGTCCAGAAAGGTTTTAATCGCCCGAATGGCGTAGTCGCAAGGCTGCGGGTCGCCCGGACCGTTCGACAGGAAAATGCCGTCCGGATTCAGTTTCAACACCTCCTCCGCCGGGGTCTGCGCCGGCACCACCGTCAGGCGGCAGCCTCTGTCCACCAGCAGGCGCAGAATGTTGCGCTTCACGCCGTAGTCGTAAGCCACCACGTGGTAAGGCAGTTCGCTCTCCGCTTGCGCCGCCGGCAGCCCGCCTTCCAGCGTCCAGCTGCCCTGCGTCCAGCCATAGCTTTCCGCCGTGGTGACCTCTTTCGCCAGATCCATGCCCTTCAGCCCCGGAAACGCCCGGGCTTTTTCCAGCGCCAGCGCGGCGTCCGGCGCGTCGCCGGCGATAATGCAGCCGCTCTGGGCGCCTTTCTCGCGCAGCAGGCGTGTCAGCTTACGGGTATCGATATCGGCGATGGCGACGATATTGTGGCGTTTGAGGTAGTCGGACAGGCTCTCTTCGCTGCGGTAGTTACTGGCAATCAGCGGCAGGTCTCGAATGACCAGGCCCTGAGCCTGTATGGAAGGCGATTCTTCGTCGGCGTCGTTGGCGCCGACGTTACCGATATGGGGATAAGTAAGAGTCACAATCTGGCGGGAATAGGATGGATCGGTAAGGATTTCTTGATATCCGGTCATCGACGTATTGAAGACCACTTCTCCCACTGCCGAGCCTTCCGCCCCGATGGCCCGGCCATGGAATTGGGTTCCGTCTTCCAGAACCAATAGCGCTGACTTAATCAAAACACCCTCCAAGGAATAAAAAATCATGTTATTTGCATATTAATTCAGATTAATCGATCTAAATCAACGCAAAAACCACCTGCGAGGTAAATTTTTGGCAAATTGGGCGCATTTTAATGATGGCCGGCTAAATTGTCCACTTTAACCGCACTTTTTCCCTTATTTATATAGCTTATGGCATAAATGCCGGCCCACCGCCGTAAAAACGCAGGTTAACTAAGGAAAGTAAACGATTGCCGCCCCAGATGGCTAAAATAAAGAAGAAAATCACTCCATAGGCGCCGTTTTACGGATTCAGGATAAAAAAACGGGCCTGAAAAACAATAAAATCGACATAAACAATGAAGTTAACCAATAAAATAAAACAAAGGCACAAAAACAAAAGCAACGACATAAAATCGCCGCTTTTATCATTGAGTTATATTTATTTAATTTACACTTATCCTTTACAAATCATCCAGCCCGAGCACATCGCGCATATCGAAAAGGCCCTCTTTTCTAGATCTCACCCAGATTGCCGCCCTAACCGCGCCATTGGCAAAGGTCATACGGCTGGAAGCCTTGTGGGTAATCTCCACGCGCTCGCCGACATCGGCAAACATCGCCGTGTGCTCGCCGACGATATCGCCCGCGCGCACGGTGGCAAAACCAATGCTTTGCGGATCGCGCTCGCCGGTATAGCCTTCGCGGGCATAAACGGCGCAGGTTTTCAGATCGCGCCCCAGCGCGCCGGCAATCGCCTCGCCCATCGCCAGCGCCGTTCCTGAAGGCGCATCCACTTTATGGCGGTGGTGGGCCTCAATAATTTCGATATCGCTATAATCGCCCATCACCTTGGCGGCCTTTTCCAACAGCTTGAGCATCACATTCACGCCCACGCTGAAGTTAGCGGCGAAAACAATGCCTATCTCCCGCGCGGCGTCGCGAATAGCCGCTTTTCCCTGCTCATCAAAACCGGTGGTGCCGATAATCATGCCCTTATGGTGCTGACGACAAAACGCCAGATAGGCCAGCGTGCCTTCAGGACGGGTAAAATCGATTAAGATATCGAAGTCGTCGCGCACCGCCTCCAGGCTGTCGCTCACCGCCACGCCGGTTTTGCCCAGCCCGGCCAGTTCGCCGGCGTCAACGCCCACCAGCGACGATCCCGGACGCTCCAGCGCGGCGCCCAATACCGCGCCCTCCGCCTGCTCCACCGCCGCAATAAGCTGACGCCCCATACGGCCGCCGGCGCCGGCAACGGCGATACGGATGATTGATGAATCCTGCATAATGTCTCTCTCTTTGCTGATTTCGTCATGAAATAACGCTAGGTTAACGGGCGTGAGGCCCTATCGCCAGCGGATTCATAAGCGGATAAGAAAATTATGTGCGCAGAGAGGATAAAGCGTAAAGCCGGTCCGCCGCTAGCGCTTACGCCGCCGCATTAAGCACGATGGCGCATAAATATGCATTTTATCCGATAATTAACCGGCGATCGGGTTTATTCGGGGAGAACGAGGGAAGAGGCGGCGAAGAGAAAACGCGCTCCCGCCGCCATCAAGGTTAATCGATTAGCTTCACTTCAACGCGCAGCTCTTTGGGCACTTCAAAGACGATGTTCTCTTCGCGCCCCTGCATTTCCACGGCAATCTCTCCGCCCAGGGCCTGCAAGCGCTTGATGACCTGCTGCACCAGGATATCCGGCGCCGACGCCCCGGCGGTCACCCCGACGCGGGTAATGCCGCTCAGCCAGCTTTCCTGAATGTCCGCGGCCGCGTCGATCAGATAAGCCGATTTCCCCGCGCGCTGCGCCAGTTCGGCCAGACGATTGGAGTTGGAGGAGTTCCTGGAGCCGACCACCAGCACCACGTCGGCTTCAGTCGCCAGATTGCGCACCGCCTCCTGGCGATTGGTGGTGGCGTAGCAAATATCGTCTTTACGCGGACCGATAATGCGCGGAAAACGTTCGCGCAGCGCATCGATCACCGCGGAGGTATCATCAACCGACAGCGTGGTTTGCGTCATAAAACAGAGGTTGTTTTCGTCCTTGACCTGCAAGCGCCAGACATCCTCGGGCGACTCCACCAGATACATGCCGCCGCGCGCGTTACTGTACTGCCCCATGGTGCCCTCGACCTCCGGGTGGCCGGCGTGGCCGATCAGGATCGCCTCCACGCCTTTGCGGCTGGCCCTCGCCACTTCCATATGCACCTTGGTCACCAGCGGACAGGTGGCGTCAAAGACGGTCAGATCGCGATTTTTGGCCTCGGCGCGCACCGCCTGCGAAACGCCATGGGCCGAGAAAATCAGAATCGAGCCGTCCGGCACCTCCTCGATCTGTTCGATAAATATCGCGCCGCGCTCGCGCAGCCCGTTGACCACATAGCGGTTATGCACCACTTCATGACGCACGTAGATCGGGGTGCCGTAAATCTCCAGCGCCCGCTCGACGATACTGATGGCGCGATCGACCCCGGCGCAAAAGCCGCGGGGATTAGCCAGCAAGATTTGCATGGGGAACCTCCTGCCGAGATGGGTCGATATCCAACACTTCCATATCGAACGTAACCGAGCGGCCGGCCAGCGGATGGTTGAAATCCACGGTGACGGACTCTTCCGTCACCTCACGGATGATCCCCGGCATATCGTTGCCGCCCATGCCGCTGAACAGCATGATGGTCCCCACGTCCGGCACGCCGGTCTCGGCAAAGTCGCGACGCAGGAAAAACTGGATCAGGTCGGGGTTTGCGGCGCCGAAAGCGGACTCCGGCGCCAGCGTGAACTTGCGTTTCTCCCCCCGCCTTAATCCCAGCAGATGCCGTTCCAGTTCGGCGGACAGGCTGCCGTCGCCCAGTCGGAACAGCGCGGGTTTGCCGCTTTCACGGGTCGACTCCGCCGCGGAACCATCCTCCAGCGTCAGGATAAAATGCACCAGCACAGCGCTGTTGCTCTGTACAGTCTCAGACATCAGTGACCCTTTTGCTTGACCGCGTCATCATTGGTGTTGAAAAAGCCTTCCAGCACAATCAGCGCGGCGCCGATACAGATAGCGCTGTCCGCCAGATTGAAGGTGGCGAAATGCCAGCTACCGACATAGAAGTCGATAAAATCCACGACGAAACCATGCCACATCCGGTCAAACAGGTTGCCCAAGGCGCCGCCGATAATCAGCGCATAGGCGATATTATTCAGCTTTTGCCGCGCGCTGCCGCGATACATCATCACCAGCAGGGCGATAACGATGGCGATGGCGATACCGGCAAAAAACCAGCGCTGCCAGCCGCCCTTGTCCGCCAGAAAACTGAACGCCGCGCCATAGTTGCGCGCATAGTGCAGGTTCAGATAAGGAACCAGCGGCTGCGTATCCCCCAGCGCGAAGTGGGCTAAAATCCACTGCTTGCTGCCGAGGTCGACAACCAGAACCGCCAGCGCCAGCCACAGCCAGCGCAATCCGCTCGAACAGATCGATTTATTCATCAGACAAATTTACGCTCTTCGCCCTTGCCGCCGACGTTGGTCGCGCAGCGACCGCAAATGTCGGGATGATCGGGGTTGCTGCCGATATCCGACTCATAATGCCAGCAACGCGGACACTTATGCCCTTCCGCCTTGCTTAAGGCAATTTTCAATCCGGGTAGTTCCGTGGCCTGCGCGTCGACCGACGCGTTTTCATACCGCTCGACCCGGGCTTTCGAGGTCAGCAGGGCGAAATGCAGCTCCTGATGCAGCCGATTAAGCTTACCGGCCAGGTCGGCGTCGGCGTACAGCGTGACGGAGGCTTCCAGCGATCCGCCGATACGCTTGTCGTTACGCGCCTGCTCGATCGCCTTATTCACTTCGCTGCGTACCTGCAGAATATCCGCCCAGAAAGCGTCATTCAGGGTTTCCGCCGTATCCAGACCAAACAGGCCGTCATACCACTCTTCGGTAAACACGTATTGCGCGCGCTCGCCCGGCAGATACGCCCAGACTTCATCCGCGGTAAAGGAGAGGATCGGCGCCATCCAGCGCACCAGCGCTTCCGCAATATGATACAGCGCCGTCTGGCAGCTGCGGCGGGCCACGCTGTCGCCTTTCGCCGTATACTGGCGATCCTTGATGATATCGAGATAGAACGACCCCATCTCGATAGAGCAGAACTGCATCAGACGCTGAACCACGCGGTGGAAATCATAGCTGTCGTAGGCTTCGGTAATCTCTTCCTGCGCGGCTTTGGCGCGGCCGACCGCCCAGCGATCCAGCACCACCATCTCTTCCGGCTTCACCATATCCGTCCGCGGATCAAAACCGTTCAGGTTGGCCAGCAGGAAGCGCGCGGTATTGCGAATACGGCGGTAGGCGTCCGCGGAGCGCTTCAGGATCTCATCAGACACCGCGATTTCGCCGGAGTAGTCGGTTGAGCCGATCCACAGCCGCAGAATATCGCCCCCCAGCTTGTTCATCACATCCTGCGGGCTGACGGTATTGCCGATGGATTTGGACATCTTGCGGCCCTGACCGTCAACGGTGAAGCCGTGGGTCAATACCTGACGGTACGGCGCCTTGCCCTTGATCGCCGTCGAAATCATCAGCGACGACATAAACCAGCCGCGGTGCTGGTCGGAACCCTCCAGATACATATCCGCCGCGTGGCCGCCGAACTCGGGGCGCACGTCCACCACCGAGCGGCTGGTCGATCCCGAGTCGAACCAGACGTCCAGCGTATCCGGGACTTTTACATAGTCCGCCGCGTCGGCACCGAGCAGTTCGGCCGGGTCGAGATCCCACCATGCCTGGATGCCGTCCTGCTCCACGCGTTTGGCAACCGCCTCGATCAGCTCGCCGGTGCGCGGATGCAGTTCTTCCGTCTCTTTATGGACGAAGAGCGACATCGGCACCCCCCAGGTGCGCTGGCGGGAAATACACCAGTCGGGACGATTGGCGACCATCGATTCGATACGCGCCTGGCCCCAGTCCGGGATCCACTGTACGCCTTTGATTTCGGCCAGCGACTGCTTACGCAGCCCTTGCTGATCCATGCTGATAAACCACTGCGGGGTGGCGCGGAAAATGATCGGCGTTTTATGGCGCCAGCAGCACGGATAGCTGTGCAGCAGTTTTTCCACGTGCAGCAGCGCGCCGCGCTGGCGCAGGATCTCGACGACGGTATCATTGGCCTTAAAGACAAACTTGCCGTCCAGTTCCGGATAGGTGCCGCTCAGGTAGCAGCCGTTCGGCCCCACCGGATTGGCGACCTCCAGCCCGTATTGCTGACCGATGACATAGTCGTCCGGACCGTGGCCGGGCGCGGTATGCACCGCGCCGGTACCCGCGTCCAGCGTCACGTGGTCGCCCAGGATCGCCGGCACGTCGAACGCCAGGAACGGATGCTGGAAACGCAGCAGTTCGAGATCGCGGCCGCTGCATTCGCCCAGCACGGTCCAGTGGCTGACGCCAATGCGTTTCATCACGCTTTCCACCAGATCCGCCGCCAGAATCAACGCCCGCCCTTCAACCTGCACCAGTTGATAGGTGAATTCAGGGTTGAGGGAGATGGCGCGGTTAGCCGGCAACGTCCACGGAGTGGTGGTCCAGATAACCAGCGCAAGCGGCCCGTCCGCCTGGCTCACGCCGAATTTGGCGCTAACCGCCGCGGCATCGACGGCGTTAAACGCCACGTCGATGGAAGGCGAGGTTTTGTCGTAGTATTCCACTTCCGCTTCCGCCAGGGCGGAACCGCAGTCGGCGCACCAGTGAACCGGCTTGGCCCCTTTATGCAGGTGGCCGTTGGCGATAATTTGGCCCAGCGCGCGAATGATGTTGGCTTCGGTGGCGAAGTCCATCGTCAGGTAGGGATGATCCCAGTCGCCCAGCACGCCAAGACGGATAAAGTCTTTCTTTTGACCGGCAACCTGCTCGGCCGCGTATTTGCGGCACTCGGCGCGGAATTCCGCGGCGCTGACCTTCTCGCCCGGCTTGCCGATAAGCTGTTCAACCTTCAGTTCAATCGGCAGGCCGTGGCAGTCCCAGCCGGGGATATACGGCGAGTCATAGCCGGCCAGGGTTTTCGACTTGACGATAATGTCTTTCAGAATTTTATTGACTGAGTGACCGATATGAATGTTGCCATTCGCATACGGCGGGCCATCGTGCAGAATAAAGGTTTTTTTACCCTTTTTAGCACGGCGAATAATCCCGTACAGATCCTGTTCATACCAACGTTTCAGCATGTCAGGTTCACGCTTGGCCAAATCGCCACGCATCGGGAACCCTGTTTCCGGCAAATTCAGGGTAGTCTTATAGTCACTCATTAGATTCTCGATTTCGTTTTCGGCTAGAAAAATTAAACCGGTGTCTTTAACCCGAAAAACTCCCGGGCCGTCACCACATCATCAGCGATTTGCCGCTTGAGCGCCTCAAGCGAAGCAAAACGCCGTTCATTACGTATCTTTTTGCGTAGCGCCACTTCTATATGACGGCCATAGAGATCCATCGTCACATCCAGCAAATGCACTTCAAGCTGCTGGCGCTTGTCTCCGGTGACCGTCGGGCGCGTGCCGATATTGGCCACCCCCGGCAACGGCTTATCCCCCAGGCCATAGACGCTGACGGCATAAACCCCGCCGACCGGCGACACCTGGCGTTTTAACGGCAGATTGGCGGTGGGGAAACCGATGGTCCGCCCCAGCTCGTTACCATGAACCACGCGCCCGGAAATGCTGTAGGGATGGCCCAACAGGCTTTCCGCCAGCGCCAAATCGTCATTGTAGAGCGCTTCGCGCACCGCGGTGCTGCTCACGCGTTTACCATCGTTGCAGAATGACGCGGTGCTGATAACGTCAAAACCCGCCTCCCGGCCCGCTTTCTGTAATAACAGGAAATCGCCTGCGCGACCAGCCCCGAAGCGGAAGTCATCCCCCACCACCAAAAACCTGACGCCCAGCTTCTCTACCAGCAGGGTGGAAACAAAAGTTTGAGCATGGTTGGCGGCGAAGCGGGCGTCAAATCGCACGCACAGCAGGTAGTCCACGCCGGCTTTCCGCAGATAGTTCACTTTATCGCGCAGGCGAGTCAGCCGCGCCGGCGCCTTCTCGGCGGAAAACAGCTCCAACGGCTGAGGTTCGAAAATCATCACCATGACAGGAAGGCCGCGTGCGCGGCCTTCCTGCTTCAAGCGCTCAAGCAGCATCTGATGCCCGCGATGCACGCCGTCAAAATTACCAATAGTGAGCACACAGCCATAATGGTGTGCCCGAAGATTGTGTATACCGCGAATTAGCTGCATGGCTGGCTCAGAACAAATGGGTTAAATTGGAAACCGGCGGATTATACCTTGTACAGCGAGTAAGGTTAACCCGCGATTCGCGCCTTTTACCGCCGCCCTTGCGGATACTGTCGCTATTTTGGCGTTTTTTCGACGGATCGTCGGCGAATAGCGGCGACAAGCGGGCTATTCCGACGGGGTTTTCGCCGTGATTAATTGTTTTATCGCGCTTTAATCGCCTTAAGGTGAATTTATCATGCGAAAAGCTGTATTCCACCGCGTGAAGCTGTTAAAATCCTGCGCCATCACAACGTAACAAGCGTCGACGTACAAACGGCGCTTATTTGCACAAATCCATTGACAAACGAAGGCTAAAAGGGCATATTCCTCGGCCTTTGAATTGTCCTCGATAGAATATATTTGGGAGTTGGACCTTGGCTAATATCAAATCAGCTAAGAAACGCGCCGTACAATCTGAGAAGCGCCGCAAGCATAACGCAAGCCGTCGCTCGATGATGCGTACTTTCATCAAGAAAGTATACGCGGCGATCGCGACTGGCGATAAAGAAGCGGCACAGAATGCGTTTAATGATATGCAACCGATCGTGGATCGTCAGGCAAGCAAAGGCCTGATCCACAAAAACAAAGCTGCACGTCATAAATCCAATCTGGTTGCGCGCATCAACGCCATGCAATAATCGCTTTTCGCGTATTATTGTGGTTAAAAAAACCGGCTCAGGCCGGTTTTTTTACGTCTGCCGTCAGAGCAAAAAAAACCGGCCGCTGATTCGCGACCGGTTTTTCCGTCTTATCCCGCTGGCGATAAAAAGCGCCTTAGCGCGTCAGATCGTCAAAAAACTTCTTCACGCCGTCGAAGAAGCTTTTGGAACGCGGGCTGTTTCTGTCGCCCGACGGGCCGCCGAAGCTTTCCGCCAGCTCCTGCAATAGCTCTCTTTGCCGCTCGTTCAGGCTGACCGGGGTTTCCACCACCACCCGGCACAGCAGATCGCCCTGGGCGCCGCCCCGTACCGACTTCACGCCCTTGCCGCGCATGCGGAACAGTTTGCCGGTTTGCGTTTCGGCGGGAACTTTCAGCTTCACCCGGCCATCCAGCGTCGGCACTTCAATTTCTCCGCCCAACGCCGCCATGGCGAAGTTGATCGGCACCTCACAGTACAGGTTGTTTTCTTCGCGCTGGAAAATCGGATGCGCTTTCACCTGAACCTGCACATACAAATCGCCCGCCGGCGCGCCGTGCTCCCCCGCTTCCCCTTCGCCGGACAAACGGATGCGGTCGCCGGTATCCACCCCGGCCGGGATCTTCACCGACAGCGTTTTGCTCTTTTCCACCCGGCCGTGACCGTGGCATTTAACGCAGGGATCTTTAATGATCTTGCCGCGGCCGTGGCAGTGCGGACAGGCCTGCTGCACGGTAAAGAAACCCTGGCGCATTTGCACCTGGCCGTTGCCGTGACAGGTAGGACAGGTGACGGGCGAACTGCCCGGTTTCGCCCCGCTGCCGTGGCAAACATCACACTCTTCCAGCGTGGGAATACGGATCTCTTTGGTGACGCCGCGCACGGCCTCTTCCAGCGACAGCTCCATGTTGTAGCGTAAGTCGGAGCCGCGGCTCGCGCGCTGACGGCGACCGCCGCCAAAAATATCGCCGAAAACGTCGCCAAAGATATCACCGAAATCGGCGCCGCCGCCGCTAAAGCCACCGCCGCCGCCCATGCCGCCTTGTTCAAACGCGGCATGGCCGTACTGATCGTAAGCAGCTCGTTTCTGTGAGTCGGTGAGGATCTCGTAGGCTTCCTTGATCTCTTTAAATCGCGCCTCGGCTTCTTTCTCACCAGAATTACGATCCGGGTGATACTTCATCGCCAGACGTTTATAAGCCTTCTTGATTTCACGCTCGTCCGCATCTTTAGCAACGCCTAAAATCTCGTAATAGTCTTGCTTCGCCATTCTTTTTTTCCTGCCCTCAACATACGTGCACGGGCGCAGAGTTTCCTCGACGCCCGTGCTGGTTGCCAGCAACAGTATCTACTACTGACCGCTACCGTGCCCGCTCAGGGCAATTACTTTTTATCTTTTACTTCTTCAAACTCGGCATCGACCACGTCGTCGTCTTTACGAGCGGCGTCATCCGCCGCGCCTTCAGCGCCCGCGCCGGCCTGAGCCTGCTGCTGAGAGGCTTCCAGCAGTTTGCCGGAAACCTGAACCAGCGCCTGGATCTTCGCTTCGATATCGGCCTTGTCTTCGCCTTTCAGCGCGCTTTCCAGCGCTTTCAGCGCATCGTCAATGGCGGTTTTATCATCGGCGGCCAGATTATCGCCGACTTCTTCCAGCTGCTTGCGCGTGCTGTGCAACAGGTGATCGCCCTGGTTGCGGGTCTGCACCAGTTCCTCAAACTTACGGTCGGATTCCGCGTTCGCTTCGGCATCGCGCACCATTTTCTGGATCTCGTCCTCATTCAGACCGGAAGAGGCCTTGATGGTGATTTTCTGCTCGCGGCCGCTGTTTTTATCTTTCGCGGAAACGTGCAGGATACCGTCGGCATCGATGTCGAACGTAACTTCGATCTGCGGCAAACCGCGCGGCGCAGGCTGAATGCCGTCCAGGTTAAACTGCCCCAGGGACTTGTTATCCTGGGCGCGTTTACGCTCACCCTGCAGGACGTGAATCGTCACCGCGGACTGGTTATCTTCCGCCGTAGAGAACACCTGGCTGTGTTTCGTCGGGATAGTGGTGTTCTTGGCAATCAGCGCCGTCATCACGCCGCCCATGGTTTCGATACCCAGCGACAGCGGGGTAACGTCCAGCAGCAGAACGTCTTTCACGTCGCCGGACAACACGCCGCCCTGAACCGCGGCGCCGATAGCCACCGCTTCATCCGGGTTGACGTCTTTACGCGGTTCCTTGCCGAAGAAATCAGCCACTTTCTTCTGTACCAGCGGCATACGGGTCTGACCGCCGACCAGAATAACGTCCTGAACCTGAGACACGGACAGGCCGGCGTCTTTCAGCGCGACTTTCAGCGGCTCCAGAGAACGGTTGACCAAATCTTCAACCAAAGACTCCAGTTTGGCGCGCGTCACTTTGATGTTCAGGTGTTTCGGGCCGGTCGCATCCGCGGTGATGTACGGCAGGTTGACGTCGGTCTGCTGCGCGGAAGAGAGCTCAATCTTGGCTTTTTCCGCCGCTTCTTTCAGACGCTGCATCGCCAGCGGATCGTTACGCAGGTCAAAGCCCTGCTCTTTCTTGAATTCGTCAACCAGATAGTTGATCAAACGGCTGTCGAAGTCTTCGCCGCCCAGGTGGGTATCACCGTTGGTCGCCAGAACTTCAAAGGTTTTTTCGCCGTCAACCTCATCGATTTCGATAATAGAGATATCGAAAGTACCGCCGCCCAGGTCATAGACGGCGATGGTGCGGTTGCCCACTTCTTTATCCAGGCCGTACGCCAGCGCGGCGGCGGTCGGTTCGTTAATAATACGTTTCACTTCCAGGCCGGCGATACGGCCGGCGTCTTTGGTCGCCTGACGCTGAGCATCGTTGAAGTAGGCCGGGACGGTGATAACCGCTTCGGTTACCGGTTCGCCCAGATAGTCTTCCGCCGTTTTCTTCATTTTTTTCAGCACTTCAGCTGAAATCTGCGGCGGAGCCAGCTTCTGATCTTTCACTTCCAGCCAGGCATCGCCGTTATCAGCCGCGATGATTTTATACGGCATGATGTTGGTATCGCGCTGAACTTCTTCATCTTTGAAACGACGGCCGATCAGACGCTTAATCGCGAACAGCGTATTTTTCGGGTTAGTCACCGCCTGACGTTTAGCCGGTTGGCCAACCAGAGTCTCACCGTCTTGGGTATAAGCAATGATTGAAGGCGTGGTGCGATCGCCTTCGCTGTTTTCCAGTACTTTAACCTGCGTACCGTCCATAATCGCTACACAAGAGTTGGTCGTACCAAGGTCGATACCAATAATCTTACCCATCTAAACATCTCCACTAAAAAGTCATATTCGGTGTGGTAGTTCAACCTACTATGCGGACGCAATGTCATTTTTCAACTGCACAACGACATTTTTCACCGGCGCGGCCTGATTTTTTCAAGACGCCGCGCTAGCGTGACGAGCCGGCATAAACCCTTTTTGATTTGGTCAAACCGTTTTGGTTGAAAATAAGATGGGGTCAACAATTCCATCATCAAGGGGGGATATGAAAAAAAATGACCTTTATGCCCTGTTCAATCAAACTATTCCGCCTTCGCCATGTTGTGTCCGCTCAACGCGCCGGATATGATGCCGCGCTCGCTGGTAAAACGGGGTACGCAACCGTCGCTATCACGGGCAATAACACCTTAAACAACATCTATTTTGATAATCTGTTATTGCAGAGGTTTTATGAGCGCAAACACGTTGGCAAATCCCGGTCCGTTAGGGCTGATGGGCTTCGGGATGACCACTATTTTATTAAACCTGCACAACGCAGGCTTTTTCCCGCTTTCTTCCATTATCCTCAGCATGGGCATTTTCTACGGCGGTATCGCCCAGATTCTGGCCGGATTACTGGAATATAAAAAAGGCAATACCTTCGGCGTTACCGCATTCACCTCTTACGGTGCTTTCTGGCTGACGTTGGTGGCTATTCTTATATTGCCGAAAATGGGCCTGGCCGAAGCCAGCGATCCTCAGTTCCTGGGCGTGTTCCTCGGCCTGTGGGGGGTCTTCACCCTGTTTATGTTCTTCGGAACCTTACGCGCCAACCTGGCGTTGCAGTTTGTGTTTGCCAGCCTGACGCTGCTTTTCGCGTTGCTGGCCGTCGGTAATTTTACCGGCAACCATGCGCTGCTGACCTTTGCCGGTTTCGAAGGCATTATCTGCGGCGCCAGCGCGATTTATCTGGCGATGGCGGAAGTGTTGAACGAACAGTTCGGCCGTAAAGTCCTGCCTATCGGCGCGCGCGGCGCGCACTAGGTACGGAATGCGGTTTAAGGCAATGGCGTCACTCCCTGCGCGGCGGGGAGTGACCAACAGGCATTAAATACCGACCGGCGAACGGGTAGGCTCCGCCTCCGGCGCCTTACCGGCCTGCTCGCTATTCAGATCGCGCTGTAAATATATTCCCAGCAGCACCCCGACGCCGGACAGCGCCAGCACATACCAGGCCGGCGCCAGCGGCGTTACCTTCATAATCAACGTGACGAAAATCGGCGTCAGGCCGCCAAAAATAGCGTAAGACACGTTATAGGAAAACGAGATCCCGGAAAAGCGGACCTCCGCCGGAAAAGCGCGCACCATCACGTAAGGCACCGCCCCCACCACGCCGACGCTGAGCCCGACGAGCGCATAGCCGACGAACAGCCACTCCGTATCGCCCGCCGCCGTGCGGTAGAAAAACCAGCTGCACGCCGCCAGCAACAGACTGCCGCCGATAAAAACCTTACTGGCGCCGAAGCGGTCGCTCAGCAAACCGGCGATAACGCAGCCGAACATCAGGGCGATAGTGGCCAGGCAGTTCGCCTGCAGCGCCAGCGCCGCGGAAATGCCGTGAACTTTTTGCAGATAGGTGGGCGCCATCAGAATCACCACCACAATACAGGCGGATAGCATCCAGGTAAGCAGCATCGACACCGCCACCGCTCTTTTATGTTTTAGCACCACCGATTTCAGCGGCACCTCCTCCGCCAGCTTTTTTTGCGCCCGCATGGCGGTAAAAACCGGCGTTTCCTGCAGCCAGCGGCGCAGATACATGGCCACCAGGCCAAAAATCCCGCCGATAAAGAAAGGCACCCGCCAGCCGCCGCCCGACATCTGCGCCGGCGTCAGCACGGTATTCAATAAGGTGGCGACCAGCGATCCCAGTAAAATCCCCATCGTCAGGCCGGCCGTCAAGGTTCCGCAGGCAAAACCGATGCGGGAGCGGGGAACGTGTTCCGCCACAAACACCCACGCGCCGGGCACCTCGCCGCCGATCGCCGCGCCCTGCAGCACGCGCATCAGCAGCAGTAATAACGGCGCGGCGATCCCGATAGCTTCATAGGTCGGCAGCATGCCCATCGCCAGCGTCGGCAACGCCATCAGCAGGATGCTCAGGCTGAACATTTTTTTACGCCCGACCAGGTCGCCGAAGTGGGCCATGATAATGCCGCCCAGCGGGCGGGCCAGATACCCGGCGGCGAAAATGCCGAAGGTCTGAACCTGACGCAGCCATTCGGGAATATCCGCCGGGAAAAAGAGATCCCCGATAACCGCCGCGAAAAAGACGAAGATAATAAAGTCATAAAACTCCAGCGCGCCGCCCAGCGCCGCCAGAGAAAGCGTTTTGTAATCCTGCCGGTTTAACCGGCGCTGCCGTTGGTGAGAGTGATGCTGCTCGTGATTCATAAATACCGCGCAATGCCAGAGTGGAAATAAAATTTTACCGCCTTGTGTAAAGCAAAAATTACTATAGCGGCAAAATTCTGATACACCAGCAAAGCTGAATCTTATGTTTGAAATCGCCAAACTTCAGTTTTTTATTTCGCGGATG
Organism: Brenneria corticis; assembly: GCF_003115855.1. GTDB lineage: Bacteria > Pseudomonadota > Gammaproteobacteria > Enterobacterales > Enterobacteriaceae > Brenneria > Brenneria corticis. The sequence goes on along the minus strand of NZ_KZ819076.1, from coordinate 125,483 downwards.
GCATTTTTAGGACGAAAAGCTGCTACGACGCGCGGGTCGGTTTCAATGTACGGCCCTTCCAGCAGTTGGATACAATAGGGAATGCTGGCAAAAATCCCGGCGACGACGACGCTGCCGTCGCTATCTTTCAGCCCTTCCAGCGTCTCTTTGATGGATTTGGGCTGCCCGGGCAGATTAAGAATCAGCGCGTGTTTGCGAATCACCCCCACCTGTCGGGACAGAATCGCCGTCGGCACAAATTGCAGACTGATTTGGCGCATCTGTTCGCCAAAGCCCGGCATTACGCGATCGGCGACGGCCAGCGTCGCGTCGGGCGTCACATCGCGACGCGCCGGCCCGGTGCCGCCCGTGGTAAGCACCAGATGACAGCCACGCTCATCAACCAGTTCACATAGCGTTTGTTCAATCAACGGTTGCTCATCCGGCACCAGACGGGTTTCGATTTCAAAGGGGGTGGTTAATGCGGCCGTCAACCACGTTTCCAACGCCGGAATGCCTTTATCCTGATAAACACCGCCCGACGCCCGATCGGAAACCGATACCAATCCCACATGCAATACGTTCATAAGAGGACTCCTGGAAAATGAAAACCCAATTTTATCAGGATATTGTCTGCTTCGAGCGGCTAAATCGCCGCATATAATACTCGTTATTAAGTCTTCGCTTAAAAATGAAAAAAATTCATTTTAATCAGTAACCCGTTGCATTGAATCCAAGAGATAATTGAACAACGCGAGTTTCCTCAACCGCTCCACGCCCGACAGCCTTTACTTAAAAAAAAACTTTTAAAAAAAAGAAAAACAACGACCTCGCCTATCATTAACGTTCACCCGAGCGAAGATACTATGATAAAATTCACGCATAGCTTAACGCCAAGATAATAAGTAAAAAGCCACACCAAGGAAGTATGCATGAATAGCACTAAATATAAGATATTAGAGTTTTTTTCCCACCCGATATCCGCATTTATTCTGTTCGGTTTTATTTCCTTGTTAATCACCGTCGTTGTTATACACGAGTCAGATAAAAGAACCTGGCGGGTGGAGAAGCGTAACCTTGACTCGATCATTAAAACCTATGATTCCTATAATTCCGGCGACGTTACGGACGTCGATACCACGGAAAAAACCGGACGCTATCTTGTCGTGCACATAAGAACCTTCGCCTTTAATACCCGCGATGTGAGCGGTGAATGCATCAACCGGTTATCAGCCTCGGATCTGCAATTTAACGATATGGCCATTATCCGCGTCTGTCAGAATAAACTCCCCTCCATAGGCGAGTATGCGGGGCAGGATACCTTGACGGTCATTTTCCCGATTCTGTCGGCAAAAGACGAACTGCTGGGCCTGCGCATCCGCAGCACGTCACGGGAGCCTATTCCTTCGATACTGGATACCTTTTTATCGGCCACCTCGGCGGTTGTTATACTGAGCATCGTGCTATTTTGCGCGATACTGGGAAGTCTGCTCTCCATTCTCGCCAAAAAGTATCTGATAGAACTGCCGATAACCGCAAGATATGACGACCTGAGCGGATACCTGCGGCGGGATGCCTTTTTTATGGCCGCCAATAAGGCGCTGCGCATCGCCAATTTCGCCAAACGTCCGGTTTGCGTCATTCTTATCGATATTGATCACTTTAAGAACGTGAATGATACTTTCGGTCATAGCGCCGGGGATGAGGCGCTAAAAGTCGTCGCCGAGGTTTTTAAAAAATCATTCCGCCGGGAAGATATTTTCGGACGCATCGGCGGTGATGAATTTGCCATTGTTTTACCCAACATCGGACTGGAAGACGCCTACCTGGTGGCGGAACGAGCCAGATTACGGGTCAGCAATGCCAATAGCGAAATATTCGGCAAGGCGGTGGACCTGACGGTCAGTATCGGACTGGTGGAATATCATGAAAAAGAAGATTTGATATCGGTAATGAACCGGGCGGATGAAAAACTTTATGTCGCCAAAAACACGCGCAATGCCGTGGCGAAATAAAACCGCCTGTCGAAAACATGAAAGAAACTAAAGTATATGCCGTTATGCGTTTATGGCCGGATGCATATCCGGCCATTTTTTCGTGCGGTTTATTACAGTAATTCGGCAATCACTTTTTCCAGTTTTCCCTGGTCGACCGCAAACTTGCGAATGCCATCGGCCAGTTTATCGACCGCCATGGGATCCTGATTATGCTGCCAGTAGAACTGGGCTTCGGTCAGTTTGGCCGGACGCGCCTTAACCTCGCCGCTATAAGAAAGTTTACGCGCCACTTCCCCTTCGCTTTCCGCCAGTTCTTTCAGCAGAGCCGGCGCAATGGTCAGACGGTCGCACCCGGCCAACTCGATAATTTCCCCCAGATTACGGAAGCTGGCGCCCATCACCACGGTTTCATAACCGTGCTGTTTGTAGTAGTTGTAGATTTCAGTGACCGAAATCACGCCCGGATCTTCGTTCGGGGCAAATTCTTTCTTATCGCCATTGGCTTTGTGCCAATCCAGAATACGGCCGACAAAGGGTGAAATCAGGAATACGCCGGCTTCGGCGCAGGCGCGCGCCTGCGCAAAGGAGAACAGCAGCGTCAGGTTACAGTTGATGCCCTCTTTTTCCAGCTGTTCCGCGGCGCGAATGCCCTGCCAGGTGGAAGCCAGTTTGATCAGAATGCGGTCATTGCTGATGCCGGCATCGTTATAAAGCTTAATCAGGCGTTTTGCCTTCGCCACGCTGGCTTGCGTGTCATAAGAAAGACGGGCATCCACCTCGGTGGAAATACGGCCGGGGATCAGTTTTAAAATCTCGAGGCCGATATTCACCGCCAGCTTATCAGTGGCGTCGATCACCTGCTGCTCACGGCTATCGCTCTGCTCGCGCGCCCAGTTGACGGCGTCGTCAATCAGCTTGCGGTATTCGGGAATCTGGGCGGCATTCAGGATCAGCGATGGGTTGGTGGTGGCGTCTTGCGGTTGATACAATTTCATCGCCGCAATATCGCCGGTATCGGCCACAACCGTTGTCAGTTGGCGTAGGGAGGTCAGTTTATCCGTCATATTGGCATTTCTCATGGTTTATACGTGAATTATTCGAGCATGAACTGGTGGCGGTGTATTTTCGCTTGAATCTGATAATAACACGCGCGAAATCCGGCGCAAGGCGGCCTTTTCACCCGCGCTCGCGGTCCGTTCGACGCCGTTGACGATCTCCCCCGGCCCACGCTGCCGGCGCGCGGATAAAAACGTTTTAAAACAATATATTAACATTTAATCCTTTCACAAAACGCCGCCGCCGGTCCGATGATTGCCGCTCCCTGTTATAACCATCGCCGCTTTCTTGCCTGATTTTGTCTGGTTCTTGTTATAGTAAGGGCATCAAAATCGGCCCGATAGGATATGGCGCATGCTTATAACCATTTCACCCGCAAAAACGCTCGATTACACCACTCCTTTGGCGACGCAACGCTATACTCAGCCGGAATTGCTGGACTATTCCAGCCGGCTGATTGCCATCTGCAAGAAACTGACGCCGGCGCAGATCGCCTCGCTGATGGGCATCAGCGACAAGCTGGCCGACCTGAATGCCGGCCGCTTTAATGACTGGCACCCCGACTTTACCCCCGAAAATGCGCGCCAGGCGCTGCTGGCTTTTAAAGGGGATGTTTACACCGGCCTGGCGGCGGAAGATTTCAGCGAAGAGGACTTTGATTTCGCCCAGCGGCACCTGCGTATCCTGTCCGGGTTATACGGCGTGTTGCGACCGCTGGATTTAATGCAGCCCTATCGGCTGGAAATGGGCACCAGACTCGACACTAAAGCGGGCAAGGATCTCTACGGCTTTTGGGGGGACGCGATCGCTGAAAAGCTGAATCAGGCGCTCGGCGAACAGGATGACGACATTCTGGTTAATCTGGCGTCGGACGAATACTTCAAAGCCGTTAACCGCAAAAAACTGCATGGCCGGATTATCAAGCCGGTGTTTCTGGATGAGAAAAACGGCAAGTTTAAGGTCATCAGCTTTTACGCCAAAAAAGCCCGCGGCTTAATGAGCCGTTTTATTATCCAGAACCGCCTGACGCGGCCGGAACAGCTGAAAGATTTCGATCTGGACGGTTATTACTTCGAAGCGGCCCAGTCTTCGGCGGACGAACTGATCTTTAAACGGCGGGAGCGGTAGGCCGGCTTATCCTCAAAAACCACGAGATAGCCGCGCGTGCAGTTTTCTATCCAGGATTGAAGAGATCACTTCGATGGATAGGGTAATGCACCAATAAATAATGGCGGCGGCAATAAACGCCTCGACGAACTGATAGGTTGTTGAGGCGACAAGGTTGGTCTTTCCGGTAATTTCCACCACGGAGATCCAATAAGCGATGGAGCTGGCATGTAATACGTTGATGGATCTCGAGCTTAAATTCTTAATGGTATACAGCACCGCCTGAGGCAAAAGGAGCCTGCGCATCATCTGGAAGCGCGTCATTCCCAATGCGACCGACGCGTCAAGTTCCCCCATGGAAATCGCGCTTATGCCGGATCTCAGTATCTCCGAAAAGAAAGCCGCGGTGCTCATCGAAAGCCCGCCGATCACCAACGCCGATAACGGTATGCTGTTCGCTCTGACCGACAATGAAAAATAGTGCGCCAGTGCGTCGAAAAAGTGAGGGAAACCGTAAAAAAACAGAAAAATATGCAATACCATCGGCGTGCCGCGAAAAAATGAAACGTAGAATTTCGAAATTTGAGCCAATACGGGAACGTTGAAATAATTAATATAAACGATCGTCAGCGCACCGACAAAACCGAACGACAGCGAGGTTAGCGTAATAAATAACGTCGTGGGTACGGCAGGCAGCACCTCGACGACGGCATGAAGGATAAACGCAAAGTCTAGCATCATATTTTCTCAACGAGATAAGTTACTTTAACCGATGAAATGAACATTTTCTTTCAACGAGCTTGAAAATACGCTCCATCCCGGTACAGAGAATAAAGTAGATAATGGATATGGATAAAAATACTTCGAAGGAGCGCATGGTCTGGGCGCTAAGGGTTATGCCCCGCCCCATGACGTCCATAACGCCGACGGTAAACGCCAACGCCGTGCTTTTTAACGCCACCAGAAATATATTGCTCATATCGGGGATAGCCAGCATAACCGCCTGCGGCATCATTACTCTGCAAAAGACCTGACGGTTTTTCATGCCAATCGAATAGGCGGCCTCTATTTGCCCGCGCTCCACATTACCCAGCGCGGAGCGAAAAACCTCACAAAAATTCGCCGACAGATATAGCCCGTTCGCCGCAATCACAAAATAGAGTGCGGGAACGGCGTTAATATCTATGCCCAGGCTGATAAGAAATATCGGCAGCAGGTAATACAGCAGGATCAGCTGGACCAATACGGGCGTGCCTCTGGCGTAGGATACGAGCATAACGGACAGGATATTCAGTACGCATATATTATAAACTCTAAAAATGGCCAGGCATAAACCGAACAGCAGACCGATCAGTGAACTATAGAAAAAAATAGTCAGCGTCACCGGCAAATATTCCGCTACGATGGGTAATGCCCGCCAGACAAGATTGGAGTCAAACCAGGGATCCATAAAACACCATTCGATATAGGGCCTGTGGAAAATAAATGAAATTTAGCGTTAAAACTTGAGCGGCTTGGTAAAATCAGCGCCAAACCATTCATAACTCAATTTTTCCAACGTACCGTCGCTCTTGATTTCGATAATCGCCTTATCCAGCTTATCCCGCAATTCAGTATCCGATTTTTGCAGCAGCAGATGCGCGCCGGGATCGCCGGGTCGGACATTTTCAGGCAGGAATCCCTCCCCTACCGTCTTCAAACGCTGATTTCTGTATTTATTGAATAAACTTACCTGATGTTCCGGCAAAAACAGGGCATCGACGCGTTTGGCATTCAATAGCCCAACCATTTCGGTATTGGATTTGGAAGGAAACACGGCGACGTCCAATACCTTTTTATTGATAATACCCTCCAGGATTTTCGCCTGTACCCCGGTGCCCAACACGGCGACTTTTTTTCCATTCAAATCGTCGACGCCCTGTATATCCGTATTATTCTCCGGCACGACCAGCTTGAACGGGGTTTCATAAAAAACCTCATGGGTATAGAGAAACTGTTTTTCCCTTTCGGGCGAGCGCCAGATATTGCTGTTGATGATTTGCACCTTTCGGCCGGCCAATGAAACAAAAAGAGAGGCGAAATCCATGGTCTTATATTCGAATTTTACGTCCGGGATCCTTTTGTCTATCTCATTCAGCACTTCAACTTCAAACCCGGTAACCTTACCCTTTTCATCGATATAGCTCAGCCCGGGATTTTCACCCTGCGTTCCGACAAGCACCGTCTTCACCTCTTCGGCATAACTATTAAATATCATCAGCAGCAGAGATAATGCTATGGCGATTTTCTGTTTCATTGTTTTCTCCTTTGATAAAAATCTCTATAACATTAATTATCCGGCCGGATATTAACCACGACTCTGCCGCCGAATTTATGATCGAAGAAACCGCTCGCCTTATCGATTACCTCCCGTAATGATATTTCGCTGACGATCAATTCGAGCTTATCGGTATCAAGATCCGACGCCAGCCTTGCCCAGGCGTTTTCCCGCACCGCAAGCGGCGCCTGTACGCTGTCAATGCCATACAGCGTTATTCCCCGCAGAATAAAAGGCAGCACGGTGGCGGGAAAATCATTCCCCCCCGCCAGTCCGCAGGCGGCGACGGCGCCGCCATAAGACGTGGACGCGCAAACGTTGCTTAAGGTTAATCCTCCCACGGTATCAATCGCCCCCGCCCATCGTTCTTTATTTAACGGTTTATGCCGGGCGGACAGTTCGTCTCTGGAGATAATCTCGGCGGCGCCCAATTTGCGCAGCAATGGGTGATTATTCACGTTTCCCGTGGACGCTATCACCTCATAGCCCAATGACGATAACAGGGCAACGGCGATACTGCCGACGCCGCCGCTGGCGCCCGTCACCAGAATCTTGCCGTCGCCCGGCTTAATACCGTGTTTTTCCAGCGCCAACAGGCTTAATATCGCCGTATATCCCGCCGTTCCGATGCCCATCGCCTGGCGCGCGGTAAATTTTTGCGGCAGTCTTATTAAATAATCGCCCTTGACGAAGGCTTTTTCAGCCAGTCCTCCGGAGTATTTCTCCCCCACGCCAAAACCATTCAGCACCACTTTATCACCCGGTCGCCATTGCGGATGACGGCTTGATTCCACCGTACCCGCAAAATCAATTCCCGGCACCAGCGGGAATTTGCGGATAATGGGAGCCTTGCCGGTGATGGCCAACGCATCCTTGTAGTTGATAGTCGACCACTCGACGTCAACAACCACATCGTGTTCATCGTTAAGATAATCATCAATCAATGCATATTCAGCGCTATATTTACCGTCGATATTATTAATCAAGAGACCGTATGCCATAAATAACCCCATAAAAATAAGAAAAAAAATAACCCAAAATATGGCCTTATCACTGAAACCTGGGCGCCCTCTTTTCGATAAACGCCGCGATCCCTTCCTGAAAATCGGCGGAGTTGGTGACGCTGTCGATTTTGGCGCGATAGATGGCGGATATTTCGGAAGGACCTTTGGGCAGTGTTTTTCCGACATATTCCTTCAGGGTTTTAATCACCACGGATGAGTTATTGGCAATTTTTTCAGCGTATAAATAGGCCGTCTCAAGGTGCTCGCCTCGCGGCGTGACCTTATTAATCAAACCAATCTCATATGCCCTGCGCGCGGAAATCTGCTCACCCAGCAGCAGCAATTCCATCGCCACCTTATGCGGTATCCGCGCGGCCAGCGAGGCGATCAGTCCGCCGGTGAAACCGATTTTTGCCTCCGGGTACGAAAAAACGCTGTGCTCGGCGGCTATCGCCAGGTCCGCCATTTGCACCAACACCAAGCCGCCGCCGACGACCAGCCCGGATATAGCCGCGATGACCGGCTTGTTCACCTCAACGCCGATGCCCGGGATCGCGCGCCACAGGTCATGGGGAATATCCTTTAAATTAGCGCCGGCGGTAAAGGCTTCATCGCCCTCGCCGGTTAGCACCGCGACCCGGTCTTCGCTATTATTGAACCTGATCCAGGCGGAATTCAGTTTATCGACTATTTCATGCGTGAAGATATTATATTTTCCCGGATTACTTATCGTGATGGTGGCAATTCTGTTTTTTGAAACATAAGTTACGTCAGCCATTTTTTCGTCCCTTTAATTCAATTCTCGATTATCTCAACAAGTTTTGTTTTAGCGCCCGAGCGCGGAAACGAACCGTAAGCGACAACTTCCACATGAGGTCTGAAATTTAATATCTCGCGAATTTTCTGTTGCAGATTCCGCGCCAGCTGATCCCACTCGAGCTGACTGGTTTCCGCTCCCGCTTCCACCACGATCTTCAACGGCGGATTGACCTTGGGGGGAGGAGCATCCAGCCTGATTCTCAACTCCCCCGATAGCTCGGGCTGAAACATTCTCACCACTTTTTGAATCGCCGCGGGATAGACCTTCACGCCTTTTACGGCCAGCATGTCATCGGTACGACCGATGATTTCCATGCGTACGCCGAAATGTCCGCAGCCGGGACATTCGCCGACGTGAATCCGCACGACGTCTCCGGTCGCATAGCGGAAAGCGGGAGCCGCCTCATATTCCAATCCGGTATGAATCGCTTCGCCAACGGCGCCGTCTTTAAGTTCGATAGGCAACTTCGTTTCCGGATCGACCAGATCGTATCTGAAGCAATAATCCTCGGCCATGTAATGCATTCCATATGACAAGGCCGAATGACAGGTGATGGTTCCGTTATGCCATGCGGCGCCGGTGGCATCGAACACCTGGGCGCCATAGTGCTCGCGGACCCGTTTCCTGAAAGATTCCTGGCTTGCGCCCGGTTCTCCGCTGCAATAAATGATTTCTATACCCAGGGCCCCAACCGGTTTCCCTATTTCTTCGACGGACCTTTCGATCAACTGGGTTACCATCGACGGCGTCGCGAACAGCACCCGTGGCCGGGTCAGTTCCATAAAGCGCAAAATCTTGGGAACGCCGCCCTCGGCTCCCACGCTTACCGGGCGCGCGCCGTAGGCTTCCAGGGCCTGAACGTAGGTGATACCCGCCAGCCACAGCGATAACCCAAAGGCATGAAACGTCGTATCGCCCGGGCGTATGCCGGCCAGGCGAAACAACCTGGCCATGACTCGGTACGTAATCGTCAGATCTTTTCTGCTGAATACGTAAAAGGTCGGGGTTCCCGTGGTTCCCGAGGTCGCCGCAAGATGTATCGCTTTTTCAGGCGCCACGGTCAGATGCAGTCCCAGCGGGTGGCCATATTTTATCAATGACATCTCCTGGGACTCTCTGTGCCTATTCTTGTCGAGAAATATAGGCAGCCGGCGAAAATCGTCTAAAGATGCGATATCGCGGGGATGGCTGACTCCCGCCGCTAAAAATCGTTGATGGTAATAATCCTTATTAGACCATACATACTCAATCTGCTTTTTTAATTTATTAAATCTGTAATTATTTAATCTCGACATGTATTCATCAGGATCTCCGTCCCCTAAATTAAGATAATCAAGAGGACTGTCATTAACACGACTTTCATTCATAAATTAATTATCCTAAATAACAGAGCAGAGGCTATCAACAGGGACAAGAATAAGTTATTCAACTACACGTAATCATAGTAGGGGTTCCCCTCTATCATCACAACAAAACATATCAAATATATTTATAACAACAATGGATATACCAGCCTATATTTCGGGAAGATTAATTACTTTCCCCGAATTAATAATATTGAGGTTGCTGACACCCCTCCACCTTCATCGTCATCCTCGCGAAGGCGGGGATCTGCTTTCAGCTAATGCATTGATATAAGAAAGATTCCTGCTTTCGCAGGGATGACGGATTTTAGGTCGGCATTACAGATGCTTACTTTGTCAATGGTCTGATTAAGATTTATCCTATAAAAAACGGTTAACGCTTTTCCATATAATCCATAAAAACATTAACCCGCCGATAAAATTATAATAAATCCGTTTTTTGTTAATAATCCGTATAATACTTTTACAGCGCATTTAAAAAACGCGTAACAATATTTCCAAGCCAATATGGCGTTCCATTTTCACGGCGCCGGCCTTTAACGCCCTGGCTCGATACCGGCGATGCGATCGACGAAATAACCGGCAAGCCCGGTATAGCGATGGGGAGCAAGCAATTCCGCCAACTCCTCAGTCTCCAGCCGTTGAGTCACCCTTGCGTCTTGCTGAAGCGCGTCCTGTAACGACCCGCCCCGTTCAAATACGGCCATGCAGATATGATAAAGAATGTCATGGGCTTCCTGGCGGCCGATTTTTTCTCCCAGGCGCATCATCACCGCTTCGGACAGCAGCAGCCCTTTTTGCAGATGGAGGTTTCGTTCCATATTGCTTTCACGCACGCTCAAACGAGCGGTGATGGCGGCGGTTTTTTTCAGCGCCGCGTGCGTCAGACTGAACACCCGGCTGACAAACTCCCGCTCGGTCTGCAAGGCGATTTTGTCGCGCTCGTGATCGGCAACCATTGCCTCAAGCGCCAACGGCACCGTACTGCGCACGATACGCGCCAGCGCCACCACGGTTTCACAGGCGGGAGGATTACGTTTGTGCGGCATGGTGCTGCTGCCCACTTTGCCTTCATTAAACGGCTCTTCCAATTCCGCGATTTCACTTTTTTGCAGGTTATATATTTCATGGGCAATGCGGGCGGCCGACTGGGAGACCATAGCCAGCTGAGCCGCCAATTCCGCGATGCTATCCCGGCTCACGTGCCAGCTGATGCCGGCGTCATTCAGGCCGAGCGCCCGAAAAAGCCCCTGCTGCACCGCGATGCCTTTATCGCCAAGGGACGCCAGCGTACCCACCGCCCCGCCAAACTGGCCGACCAATACCCGCGGCTTGATCTCTTGCAACCGCTGTTGCCCACGCCGCAGCTCCTGCGTCCAGCCCGCGGCTTTAAAGCCAAAGGTAATGGGAAGCGCCTGCTGGCCGTGGCTGCGTCCCACCATCGTCAAATCACGATATTTAACCGCCAGCGCCAGCGTATGCGCTATCAGCTCCGCCAAACTTTTCTCCACCCATGTCAATGCGTCGCGGATTTGCAGCACCGTTCCCGTATCCATGATGTCCTGCGTGGTGGCTCCCCAGTGAATGTACTCGCCGCTGCCTCCGGCGCAGAGCTGTTTCATGGCCTTAAGCAGCGGCACAATGGGATGCGCCATACGATCCATATCGGCTTTGAGCGCCGCCAGATCGATAAGCTCGGCGCGCGCCTGGCGGCGGATCTCGACGGCGGCGGCGGTCGGGATAATACCGAGCTCCGCCTGAACGTCGGCCAGAGCGGCCTCTACGTCGAGCCAGCGCTGTACCGTGGCGCGATCGCTGAAAATATCGCGCATTTCCGCCGTACCGAATTGGTCGCCGAACAGTTCACTATCAATAACATAGGCACCCATAAAGCAATTATCTCCCGTGAAAAATTTTCCTGTTCCGTGTTACCCGGCCCGCGGTTTTATCGCCGGCGCCGCGCTAATCGCGTATCCCGCTACGCGGCAATCCGGGCCGCGGCGCGACATCGGCCGTGGCATCGGGGATTTATTCCTGAAAAACTTCCTGCCGGGAGCGATTCAGCCGGGGTAAAAAGATAAGCAGCACCAGCAGCAGCGCGGCCAACAGTAGGCCCGCGGACAGCGGGCGGGTAACGAAGACGCTGAAATCGCCGCGCGACAGCAGCAGCGCCCGGCGCAAATTCTCCTCCAGCAGCGGCCCCAGTACGAAGCCCAGCAGCAACGGCGCCGGCTCCAGCCGCAGTTTGCCGAGCAGATAGCCGAATAGCCCAAAGGCCAGCATCTGCCAGAGATCCGCCGCGGCGTTTTTCACCGAATACACGCCGATGCAGCAAAACACCAGGATCATCGGATACAGCAAGGTATAGGGAATGCGCAGTAGCCGGGCCCAAAGGCCGACCAGCGGCAAATTGAGCAACACCAGGATCAGATTACCCAGCCACATTGAGACAATAAGACCCCAAAATAGCGCCGGGTTGGTGCTCATCACCTGCGGTCCGGGCTGGATATTGTGGATCATCATCGCCGCGACCATCATCGCCATCGTGGCGCTGGACGGGATCCCCAGGGTCAGCAGCGGGATAAACGAGGTCTGCGCGGCGGCGTTATTCGCCGATTCGGGGCCCGCCACGCCTTCAATCGCCCCCCGGCCGAACTCCTGCGGCCGCGCGGTACATTTTTTCTCCAGGCTATAAGAGGAGAAGGCGGCCAGAGTGGCTCCGGCGCCCGGCAATACTCCCAGCAGGCTGCCCAGGCCGGTGCCGCGCAGGATGGCGGGCCACATCCGGCGCCAGTCCTGGCGCGCCGGCCAGAGGGTGTGGATCGGCGCGGTGCCATCGGCCCGCGCCGCCCCCTGCTCCAGGTTGCGTACGATTTCCGCGATGCCGAAAATGCCCATGGCGATGCAGACGAAATCCAGCCCGTCCAGCAGGCTGAGCTGGCCGAAAGCGTAGCGCGCCATGCCGGAATTCACGTCGGTTCCCACGGTGCCCAGCAGCAGCCCCAGAATGATCATGCCGAAGGTTTTACTCAGCGCGCCGGAAGCGATCACCACCGAACCGACCAGGCCAAACACCATCAGGGAAAAATAATCGGCGGGACCGAAATTGAGCGCGATGGCGGTAAGCGGCTGGGCGAACAGGGCGATAAGCAGCGTCGCCACGCTGCCGGCGAAGAAAGAGCCGATGCCGGCGGCGGCCAGCGCCACGCCGGCCCTGCCCTGAAGCGCCATTTGATGCCCATCCAGGGTGGTGATGACGGAGGAGGACTCGCCGGGCAGATTGACCAGTATGGCGGTGGTCGAACCGCCATACTGCGCGCCATAATAGATGCTGGAGAGCATGATTAGCGCCGCCGTCGGGGACATGCCGTAGGTGATCGGCAAAAGCATGGCTATCGTGGCTACCGGCCCGATGCCGGGCAGTACCCCGATCAGCGTGCCCAGCAGGCAGCCCAGCAGGGCGAACAGCAGATTTTCCAGGCTGAGAGCGGTGGCGAACCCCAACTGCAGATGTTCTAGTAGCTCCATGATCCTATCCTGTGAAAAACGGCCATAGGGGCAGCGGCAGGCCCAACCCCTTGACGAACACCAGCGCGCTGAACAAGGCCAGCGAGCCCCCCAGCACCGCCGCCCGGAACAGCGGGGCATTCGGCGCCGCCAGGGTGGCGACCAGCACCATCAGCACGATGGCGAACAGCAGGCCGCACCAGGGCAAGGCCAGCGCAAACGCCGCGATGGACCCGGCGACCAGCCCCAGGGCGCGCCAATTCGTGGGAGGCAGACGTTCGGCGAGACGGGAACGTATTCCCTGCGCCAGCACCCAGATGCCGATCAGCATCAGCAAGGCACCGAGCCAGAACGGCAGAAAGCCCGGCCCCATGCGCGCCGCGCTGCCCAACGGGTAATGCCGCCAGGCGACGATCGCGAACGCGCCGCCCAGCAGCAGATACAGCAGGCCGCTGAGCGCGTCGGGCTGATTAATGCGCCGTGACATACTCTGCCCCCGGGCGGCGGCCGGTCGCCCGAATAAACAACCCGAAATATATTTCCCGTTTATTTGCGTTCATATCATTGTCTGCTTTTCATTGCCTGTTTTGTTATATCAGCCCGAACGGCGATATCGCCTTAGCGATGAATCAACTTTAGTCAGCAAAAAAATATATAGATAGTTTGCATAATACCGGTTATTTATATCATGTAATTTTATAATTACGCCCATATTCTAAGTACGCATTTTTAATTTCTAAAGATAAATTCCACATATTCACGGCCGGGATAAATAAAGAGGGAAAATAGATAATGAAATATGCATTTATACGCGTCGCTGCCGTCATGGCGATCGTGGCGGGGACGCCGGCACAGGCGCAGGAAGCGTATCCGACGCGCCCCATCACTTATGTCGTCCCTTACACGCCGGGCGGCACCAATGACAATTCAGCGCGCATCGTCGCGCGCGCGCTGGAACAGCGGCTGGGTCAACCGGTAGTGATAGAGAACCGCCCCGGCGCGGGCGGCACGCTGGGCGCGGCCAAAGTGGCGCATGCGCGCCCGGACGGTTACACCCTGCTGAATGCCTCCATCGGCAATCTGGCCATCGCGCCGCAGCTGCTGCCGGCGCAGTTTGATCCGTTCAAGGACTTCACGCCGCTGGCCCATATTGGCGGCTCGCGTTCCGTCATCGCGGTCAATCCATCGCTGCCGATTAATTCCATCGCAGAGCTCATTGATTATGCGAAGAAAAATCCCGGCAAATTAACTTACGGCACCTCGGGAAACGGTACGCCGGGCAATATTTCCATGGAATATTTCAAGATGCTGAGCGGCGTCGATATTCTGCATATTCCCTATAAGGGCAGCGCCCCCTCGCTGGCCGACGCGGTGGCCGGGCATATCGACCTGGTTTCCGATCCGCTGGCCAACGGCTTTGTCAAAGCCGGGAAACTACGCGGCCTGGCCTATTTCGGCGCCGACAGCGCGCCGGATTTGCCCGGCGTTCCGTCCATTACCGCCAGCTATCCGCAGTGGAACTTCTCCGGCTCATTTATCGCCGTCGCGCCCGCGGGCACGCCGCAGCCGGTGGTGGAAAAATTGCGCCGGGCCTTCAGTGAGGCGCTAAGCGATGAGAAAACCCAGGCGGAATTAACCGGCATCGGCGTATCGCCGGAAATAAAAACGCCGGAGCAAACCAGCGAATTAATTAGAGCCACCTATTCCATCAGTAAAGATATCATTCAGCGGGCCAATATTTCCGTCAATGAATAAGCCAATATCCTATCCAAATAATCTCGGGCTATTTTTGCGGCCCGAAAAATATAGCGCCCGTTTATTATGAAAATAGATGATATCGACGCCTTTGTAACGCTGGTGCAGTTGAAATCCACCCAGGCTACCGCGACTCAGCTGGGGCTAACCCAGCCGGCGGTCACGCGCCGCGTACAAAATCTGGAGCTGGCGCTGGGCGTACAGCTGCTGGACAGGCAAACCAAGCCGCTCAAACCCACGCCGCTCGGTCTGAGCGTCTACCGGCAGTGCCGGCGCATTCGGCACGAGATCGACGCCCTGCGCCAATTGATATCCCGCAAAGAGGGCCCGAGCGGCGCGCTGCGCCTGGGGTTGCCGCACAGCCTGGCGGAGCGGGGGGTAATGCCGGCATTGGCGACGCTATCCGGCGAGTACCGCGATATCCGGCCGCAGATCGTCAGCCATTGGGGGCTGCCTTTGCTGGAGAGCCTGCGGCAGGGAGAGCTGGATGCCGCGGTGCTGATGTTTCCCGCCGGCAACGTCTTTCCCGACGGGCTGCATAGCAGCGATCTCGGCCCTGTGCCGCTGGCGGTAGTGGCGCCGCGCGACAAAGCGCCCCCGCCGCGGACGTTGGCGGAGTGCTATCCCCACGGCTGGGTGCTTAATCCTGAGGGGTGCGGTTTTCGCGCCGCGCTGCGACGCGCGCTGGCGGAACAAGGGCTGCCGCTGCGCATCACCATGGAGGTGATCGGCTCCAACCTGCAGCAGTCGCTTATCGCCAGCGGCGGCGGGTTAGGGCTACTGCCGCGCTTTCAGGTGGAAAACGGTCTGTGGGCCGATCGGCTGCGCATTTTGCCCCTGGCGGACTTCGCCCCGCAAAACCGCCTGTGGCTGGTGCATACCGCCCTGCCGCACCAGCTACGCGACGCGGCGGCCAGCTTCGCCGGGGCGGTGGCCGCCGGACTGGGCCTGCCGGCGCCGCACGCCGCTTAGACCGGCGCGGCGCGCCCGCCGGCCGAATCCCCCGCGCTTTCGCGCGCGGGTTTTGCAAACCAGAGTGAAGGAGAGAATATGAGCGCAACGTTAAGACAGGATCGGCTACGCGACTTTATCGGCAAACTGGCGGCGGTTGTGGAGTCGGCTGACGATGAAGAGAGCCTGCTGCGCCAGGGTCGCCCGCTGCTGGCGGAGTTGGTACGCCACGATGACTGGCTGGATGAGGCTTTCGCCCAACCTCACCCTGATCACTATCAGCAGTATCTGCTGCATGTGGATTCCCGCCAGCGGTTTTCGGTGGTGAGTTTCGTCTGGGGGCCCGGACAATTCACGCCGGTGCACGACCATCAGGTCTGGGGGCTGATTGGCCTGCTGCGCGGGGCGGAGCGTTCGCAGTCGTTTGTGCGTCGCGATGGGCGCCTGATGGAAGAGGGGCCGCCGGCGCTGCTGCGACCTGGCGAGGTGGAGGCGGTGTCGCCCAATATCGGCGACATCCATCGGGTGAGCAACGTGCTGGATGACGCGGTTTCCATCAGCATCCATGTCTACGGCGCCAATATTGGCGCGGTGCGGCGCGCGGTGTATGACGCCGACGGTCGGGAAAAAACCTTTATTTCGGGCTATTCCAACACCCAGTTGCCCAATATTTGGGACCTGTCCAGGCAGCAGCAATAGCGCCGGCTACCGCTGTCGCGGTTTGGCAATACCGCGGCTCCGGGCCTGCGGAGGGAGGAAATCAAGGACGCGCTTCCGGCGCCCGAAAGATTCTCCGTCGTTGCATGCGGCAATTTCTGGAAAACTCTCAGCGCCGGCGCGAAGAGAAAAGTTTGCTTACTCCGGCAAGGTTATCAGGAACTGACGCAGCTGCGCGAAATCAGCCGGGAAATGGTGCGACAGCACATCCAGGTCGGCGCGTTTCGCCAGCGCGTCAGGCAGTTCCAGCGTTTTGCCCAGAATGGCTTCCACGCTTTCCTTGAATTTCGCCGGATGCGCCGTTCCCAGAAACAGCCCGAACTCACCGGGCTGAAGCTGATCGCGCAGTAAACGATAGGCAATGGCCGCGTGCGGCTCGGAGGTATAGCCCAGCGCTTCAAGCTCATGCAGGGTCTCTTTGGTGGTGTCGTCGCTTACCGCGCCAAAGCCCAGCGTTTTCAACTGCCAGTCTTTACGGCGGAACAGCTCTTCCACCCGCGGCCAGTTGTTCGGCTGGCTCACGTCCATGGCGTTGGACAGGGTGGCGACGGTCTTGTTCGGTTGCCAGGCGCCGTTGCTCAGGAAACGCGGCACGGTGTCGTTGGCGTTGGTGGCGGCGATAAAGCGTTTAATCGGCAGGCCGAGGGATTTGGCCAGCAGGCCGGCCGTCAGATCGCCGAAGTTGCCGCTCGGCACCGAAACCACCAGCTGATTGCGCGCTTCCTGCGGCAGTTGCGCCACCGCTTCAAAGTAGTAACAGATTTGCGCCAACAGCCGGCTGATATTAATCGAGTTGGCCGAATTCAGACCGATGGCCTTTTTCAGCTCTTCATCATCAAAGGCCTGCTTGACCAGCGCCTGACAGGCATCAAAATCGCTGTCGACGGCGATGGTGTGAATATTGCCGCCCAGCGTGCAGAACAGTTTTTCCTGCAACGGGCTGATTTTCCCCTGCGGGTAGAGGATCACCACCCGGATGTTTTCCAGACCGTAAAACGCGTGCGCCACCGCCGCGCCGGTATCCCCCGAGGTGGCGGTAAGAATGGTGATTTTATTGTCGCCCGCCACTTCCGTCAGCATCTGCGCCATAAAACGCCCGCCGAAATCCTTGAACGCCAGCGTCGGGCCGTGGAACAGCTCCAGTGCAGCGATATCTTCCGTTACGGCGACGACGGGCGCCGGGAAGGCAAATGCCGCCTTGACGCGCTGATAGACCGTTTCATCGGCCATTTCATCGCCGATATAGGCGGATAAAATGCGGCTGCTGCGGGTAACGAAATCCATCGCCAGCAGTTCATCAATCTGAGTGCGCTCGAATTCGGGCAGTTCCAAAGGAAAAAACAGCCCCTGCTGACTTCCCAGCCCTCGTTGAATAGCCTGCGCAAAGCTGACCTGCTCGTTATGATCTTTAAGATTGTAGAGTTTCATGCATTATCCCAGTTGTCGCGCGCCTGTCGTATCCAGACGGCAAATATGAACAAAACCTTCATCGTTCTGCAAATAGTTATCCCGCAGCCAGTCGGCCAGCCGCTGCGCGCTGCCCATTTCATCGCACACGGAAAACAATGTCGGACCTGAACCGGAAATACCGCAGGCCAGCGCCCCGATATCCTGTGCGGCCTTGCGCGCCTCGGCAAAGCCGGGCAGCAGTTTGGTCCGATAAGGTTCTGCTATCACGTCTTTCATCAGTTTAGCCGCCAGCGAGGCTTGCCCGGTATGGCAGGCGTGAATAAAGCCCGCCAGATAACGGCCGTGGCTGATGCAGTCCTGGCGGCGATATTGCGCCGGCAGAATCGCCCGCGCTTCGGCGGTCGACACCTTGATGCCCGGATAGGCCATCACCCACAGCCAGTCGTCAAACGCCGGCACCGGCTGGCTGATAATGCCCTCTTCCCCCAGCATCAGTTGAATGCCGCCGAGAAAACAGGGCGCTACATTATCATAATGCACGCTGCCGGAAATACGCCCTTCCAGTTCACCCATCAGCGTCAGCAGGCGGGTATCGTCCAGCGGCTTGCCGCAGAATTCATTCATCGCCATCAGGCCCGCCACCACCGAACAGGCGCTGGAGCCCAGGCCGGAGCCGATCGGCATATTCTTTTCCAGCGTCATCGCCACCGGGATGGTTTTACCGATTTCCTGACAGAAACGCTCCCAGCACTGATAGACGATATTTTGCCGCGGATCGTCCGGCAGCTTGGCGACAAATCGCCCTTCGCAGCGCAGGCTGAATCGATCCGCCGCGACGGCGGAGACGCAGTCCCCCAGCAGCGAGCCGTCCAGCGGCGAAACGGCGGCCCCCAGCACATCAAACCCGACGCTGACGTTGCCAATCGACGCTGGCGCATACACCTTAACCATAATCAAGCTCCCAACTTCCATGACAGGGTTCGCAGCAAGTCGGCGAATACGCCGGCTGCGGTAACATCATTCCCCGCGCCATAACCCCTTAATACCAATGGCAACGGCTGATAGTAACGGCTGTAGAAGGCCAGCGCATTTTCGCCGTCTTTAACTTTAAACAGCGGATCGTTGCCGCCTACCGCGCTAATCTGAACCTTACAGTTCCCCTCTTCGATCACGCCGACATAGCGCAGCACTTTACCTTCATCGCGCGCCTGGGCGACGCGGTTGGCGAACTCGCCGTCCACCGACGGCAAACGGCTCATAAAGCTCGCCACGTCGCCGGAGGCGTCAAAACCGGCCGGCAGCGCGGATTCCACCGCGATGTCGTCCAGCTCCAGTTTATAACCCGCTTCGCGCGCCAGGATCAGCAGCTTGCGCGCCACGTCCATACCGGACAGATCGTCGCGCGGATCGGGCTCGGTGTAGCCCTTTTCTTTCGCCTGGCGCGTGGCTTCGGACAGCGACAGCCCCTCATCCAGCTTGCCGAAAATAAACGACAGCGAACCGGACAGGATGCCGGTGAAGCGGATCAGCTCATCGCCGGCGTTCAACAGATTTTGCAGGTTCTCGATAACCGGCAGGCCGGCGCCCACGTTGGTGTCATACAGGAAGCGGCGGCGCGATTTCGCCGCCGCGCTGCGCAATTGCTGGTAGTAGTTCATCGACCCGGTATTGGCTTTCTTGTTCGGCGTCACCACGTGGAAGCCGTCGGCCAGGAAATCGGCGTATTGATCGGCCACCGCCTGACTGGAAGTACAGTCCACGATCACCGGATTGAGCAGATGATACTCTTTTACCAGACGGATCAGCCGCCCCAGATTAAAGGGCTCGCGGGCTTTCGCCAGCTCATCGCGCCAGCTGTCCATCGCAATACCGTTGACGTTGGTCAACAGCGCTTTGGAATTGGCGATGCCGACCACCCGCAGGTCGATATGCTTCTGCTTCAGCCACGGCTGCTGGCGATGGATCTGCTCCAGCAGCGCGCCGCCGACCCCGCCGACGCCGATGACGAACACGTCGATCACCTGATCGGTATTAAACAGCATCTGGTGCGCGACGCGCACGCCGGTGGTCGCCACGTCGTTGTTGACCACCACGGAGATGGAGCGCTCGGACGAGCCCTGGGCGATGGCGACGATATTGATGTTGGCGCTGGCCAGCGCGGAGAATAAACGGGCGGACAAACCGCGCAGCGTGCGCATGCCGTCGCCCACCACCGAAATGATGGCCAGACGCTGCATCACGTCCAGCGGATCCAGCACGCCCTCTTTCAATTCCAGATAAAATTCATCTTCCAGCGTCTTTCTGGTGCGGGCCAGTTCGCTCTGCGGCACGCAGAAGCTGATGCTGTATTCCGAAGAGGACTGGGTAATCAGCACCACCGAGATGCCCGCCCGCGACATGGCCGCGAATACGCGGGCCGCCATGCCGATCATCCCTTTCATGCCCGGCCCGGAAATATTGAACATCGCCATATTGTTCAGGTTGGTGATGCCTTTGACCGGATATTGGGTATCGGTGCTGTCCAGGCCGATCAGCGTGCCGGGAGCCTGTGGATTTTCGGTGTTTTTGATAAGGCAGGGAATCTGGAACTGGGCGATGGGGGCGATGGTTCTGGGGTGGAGGACTTTGGCGCCGAAGTAGGATAGCTCCATCGCCTCCTGATAGGACATCGACTTCAGCAATCTGGCGTCCGGCACCTGGCGCGGATCGCAGGTATAAACGCCGTCGACGTCCGTCCAGATCTCGCAACAGTCGGCGCGCAGGCAGGCGGCCAGCACCGCGGCGGAGTAATCGGAACCGTTGCGGCCCAGCACCACCAGCTCCCCTTTTTCATTACCGGCGGTGAAACCGGCCATCAGGATCACGTGCTCTTTCGGGATGGCGCTTTCCGCGATGCGGCGGGTGGATTCGGCGATATCGACGGTGGATTCAAGGTAGTGCCCCTGCGCCAGCAGTTTTTCCACCGGGTTGATCACGGAAACCCCGTAGCCGCGCGCCTGAAACACCGCTTCCATAACGGCGATGGAGAGCTTTTCGCCGCGGCAGATAATGGACGCGTTCACGCTGTCGGGGCACTGCCCCAGCAGGGAGATACCGTGCAGCACCTGTTTTAACTGCGCAAATTCCTGATCCACCAGCGCTTTCAGGCGGGTAGCGTCAAATCCCGGCTGAGACTGCGCCAGACCTTGCAGCAGGGAAGAGAAGATGGTTTCGGCGTCGTTAAGATGAGGCAGAATATCCTGTCCGGCGACGGTTTTATCAATCATCGCAACCAGATGGTTGGTAATTTTCGCCGGCGCCGACAGGACGGTGGCAACCTGTCCCTGGCGCGCATTGTTCTCGATAATGTCGGCCACGCGTATAAATCGCTCCGCGTTCGCCACCGAAGTCCCGCCAAATTTCAACACTCGCATTTTTATCTTTTCTCCTGAATTTCCATCGACAAAAACGCCGGGAGCGTTTTTGAACGCCGCTTACCGCGGCTTAAGGTGCGGCGGACACAAAAAGTCCGCCATAAAAAAAGCCCGCACTATTCGGTGCGGGCTTTTTTCGATTCTTCTGTATGCGTCAGCCCGCACCGTTACTGGTTGTAATGGTGATGGTAATAATCGTGGTGATCGGGCTGATATGGCGCATGATAAAATCTTGTCTTGGTAAATTTAAATCCGATGACCCTATTAGTTAGGGCAATCGCCCCTTGAAGTCAACGGATTTCTTTTTTTTCATCGCGGCGGACGGCCAGCGACAAACGTTGAATACTCTACGAAAAGGTTATCTGCAAAGATAATTATTCACAAAAATAGAAAAGCTAATACATTTAACTGCAAAAGAATCATTGATAAACTTTTTATTTCGATATGGTTTTCTCGATGTCATGCAGCAACATATGCAGCATTGCCGTGTCCCGCCGCTCCAACCGCCCCAACCGCTGATGGATCCAGTCGCGCAGCTTTTCATCGTCCTCCACCGCCAGATTGATTAACAGCCGCTCCAACCGTTGACGTAGCGCCGACAGTTGTCCCTCCTGCGGCGCGACGGCGGCGTCGGGTTTCACCTGCATCAGTTCCGCCAGCTGGTAGCAGTACACCATCACCGCCTGACCGAGGTTGAGGGAGGGATAATCCGCCTTCATCGGCACGCCGGTTAAAATGTCCGCCAGTTCGAGCTCTTCATTGGTCAGACCGGAATCTTCCCGCCCGAAAACCAGCGCCGCCGTTCCCACCCAGTGCTGTTTTTCCCGCATCACCCCCAGCAGTTCGGCGGGGGTGCAGTAATAACGGAATCTGGCGCGGCTGCGCGCCGTGGCCGCAACGGTAAAATCAATATCCGTCAACGCATGGGCCAGCGTAGGGAAGGTGGTCGCCGCATCCAGAATATCGCCGGAACCATGGGCGACGCGCCGCGCCGCCGGATCCTGATGAATATTGCCGCCGACGATCCGCAGCCCGCCGAATCCCATGGTTTTCATCGCCCTGGCGGCGGCGCCCACATTTTCAGCCCGCGCGGGTTCAACCAAAATAATATGAAACTGCATCGCTGCCTCTCCGCTCCCGGCGTCGCTGATTAACCTGAAAAAAATAAAACCGCTTACCTGCCGACGCCGTCAAACGAAGGGTATGTTTATTTTTCATAACGTAATCTGGAATTGAGCTAACCCCATCATTTTCTTTACTTTATATTTACCTGAACGGTTTCGACGACAGCCGCGCAACAGGCAAGGCGCGGAGAAAACCTGACGTACCAGACTACCATTTCTTGATTCAGGATGAAATTAACATGCCCGCTTCCGCTGTACTTTCCACCAGCCCGTTCCGCGCAATAAAAAAGCTGGCCGTCGTCGCGTTTTCCTTATTTCTGCTTGCCGGCTGCGATAGCGCCGATACCGCCGGCGGCGCTTCACCCTCCACCATTCGCTACGCACTGTGGTCTTCGCCCAGCGGGAATTTTCATCCTGAACTTTACTTCGGCGATTACGATCGCGCGGTCATTTTCGTCTCTTTCGACCGGCTGGTGGAATTCAGCCCGCAGCAGGAATTCACGCCGTCGCTGGCCTCACGCTATGAATATTCGCCGGACGGCAGAACCCTGACGTTTCATCTTCGTGACGGCGTGAAGTGGCATGACGGTCAACCCTTCACCGCCCGGGACGTGGCGTTTACCTATCAGTCCACCGCCGATGCGCACTGGCCGGCGGATACGCCGGAATTCGCCACCCAGCTCGAGGGATTCAAAGCGTACCATGAAGGCAACGCCGACGCCGTCAGCGGCATCAAGGTCATTGACGATCGCACGGTGAGCTTCACCTTTACCACGCCCTATGCCTCGGCGCTCTCCTATTTTGCCGACCGCCCGGTGCTGGCGAAGCATATCTGGGAAAAGACCCCGATCGCCGAATGGAGCAGCGCCACAGCCCTGCTGAACAATCCGGTGGGAACCGGGCCGTATAAAGTGACGCGTTTCGTGCCGGATCAATACGTTGAGCTGGTGCGCAACGACGACTATTTCAAGGGCGCGCCCAAGACCGAACGGCTGATCTTCAAGGTCAGCAATCGCGACACCGCCCAGTCGGAACTGATTAACGGCGAGCTGGATATCGTCGAGCTTTCCTCGTTTAACCCGACGGATTTAAAACTCTACCAGGACGCGGGCATCAACCTGATTGTGCAGAACGGCACCAGCGGCCAGTACATCTCGGTTAATCATCAGGATCCCATCCTGGCCGATACCCGCGTGCGGCAGGCGCTGATTTACGGCATCAACCGCCAGGGCATTATCGATCATCTGCTGTTCGGCAACGGTCAGCTATTTAACGCCAAGATCCACCCGCAGGATCCCGCCTACCCGCCGCAGCTTAACGAGTATCCCTACTCGGTGGAAAAGGCCTCCGCGCTGCTCGAACAGGCGGGCTGGGTCGCGGGCGGCGACGGCATCCGCGTCAAAGACGGCAAGCGCCTGGCCCTGACGCTGCACGTGCCCACCGGCAACCGCACGCGCGAGCAGTCGGCGGCGATTATTCAGCAGGATCTGAAACGAATCGGCATCGACGTCAATATCATCGTCGGGGACTTCAACTCCACCCTGGCCATTTTGCAAAACCCGCAGACGCCCTATCAGCTGCTGCTGATGGGCGGCATGTTCCGGCCGGGGCAGTACCGCAATGATTACTGGTGGGAGCGCTTCAGCGACGAGCGGCTTACCCAACTGGGGGATGAAGCCAATCGCACGGTGGAAAGCGGCGCGCGCAATCAGTTATTGCACCAATGGGCTCAGCGCCAGAACGAACTGGCCATTCTCACCTGGCTCTATATTCCCAGCGTCGGCTATGCGGTCAATCCGCGGATTAGCCAGTACCAGCCCTACGCGTATGAGGCCTTTAGCCGGGTGAATCAGTGGACTGTCGCCCCATGACGCCAAACCGTTCCGGCCCTGTACCGGCGTCGACAAGAAGCGCCGTAGCCTGATGTTGCTCGCTTATTTCGCCCGCCGCCTGCTGCTGGTGCTGCCGATTGCCCTGGGGATCTCGCTGCTGGTTTTTCTGCTGATCAATCTGCAACCCGGCGATCCCTATGCGTTGATGATCGACCCCAGCGCCCCGCCGGCGGTAAAAGAGGCGCTGTTGCAGAAAGTCGGCTATTACGATCCCCTTTATCTTAAATACCTCAAATGGTTAGCGCGCATCGTGCAAGGGGATTTCGGCTTCTCGCTGCACTACCGCGCCCAGGTGAGCGAGGTGATCGCCGGCCGGCTCGGCAATACCCTGCTGCTGGCCGGGGCGGCGCTGACCATCTCGCTGCTGGTGGCGGTGCCGGTGGGCATACTTGCCGCCCTGCACCGCAATTCGCCGCTGGACACCCTCGCCGTCTCCCTGAGCTTTGTATTTTTCTCCATCCCGTCGTTCTTTTTCGGGCTGGTGTTGATCAAAATCTTCGCGGTCGATCTGCGCTGGCTGCCGGTTTCCGGCAAAGTCACCCTCGGCCACTCCCTGCAGGGGATCGATTACGCGCTGGACGTGCTGCGTCATCTGGCGCTGCCGGCGCTGGTGCTCGGGCTGATGAACAGCGCCGTGTTTATCAAATACCTGCGCAGCAGCATGCTGGGGATTATCGATCAGGACTTTATCCGCACCCTGTACGCCAAAGGACTGTCGCGGCGCCGCATCATTTGGCAACACGCGCTGAAAAACGCCGCCAAGCCGATGATCACCATTCTGTCGCTGGAAATTCCGGTGCTGTTTTCCGGCGCGCTGATGACCGAAACCGTGTTTTCCTGGCCGGGGATCGGCCGCCTCAACTATGAAGCGGTGTTGAACCGCGACTACAACCTGCTGATGGGCATCATTATGCTGCTGGCGTTGCTGACGCTGCTGGCCAACCTGCTGGCCGATATGCTTTACGCGCTGGTCGATCCGCGAGTGAGGTACGTATCATGAGCAACGTTTTTCCTCCGCTGGCCGGCGCGGCGCAGCCCGCGGGCAATGTGATGTGGCGGCGCTTCCGCCGGCATCGTCCCGGAGTGATCGGGCTGGTGGTGCTGAGTCTGATCGTGCTGCTGGTGATCGTCGTTCCACTGGTCAGCCCGCTGGATCCCAATCATATCGATCTGGCGCAGATCGAATCGCCGCCCTCCGCCCGCCATTGGCTGGGCACCGACGAACTGGGACGCGATCTGTTTACCCGTCTGATCTACGGCGGACAGGTGTCGGTGCTGGTGGCGTTCAGCGCCACGCTGTTGCAGCTCACCATCGGCGTGACGCTGGGCGGGATCGCCGGCTACTTCGGCAAAGGGATCGACGCCGCCATTATGCGCTTTACCGACATCGTCATGTGCTTTCCCTTTTACGCCATCGCCATCACGCTGGCGGGGATCCTCGGCGCCAGCACCTGGAACGTGGTGGTGATTATCGGCGTACTGAACTGGACCGGCATCGCCCGTCTGGTGCGCGCCGAGTTTCTCTCTTTATCCCGCCAGGAGTATGTGGACGCCGCCCGGGTCATGGCGGTCGGGCACGGGCGCATTATTTTCCGCCATTTGCTGCCTAACGCGCTGGGGCCGGTGATTGTCTACGCCACGCTGGCCATCGCCACCGGCATTCTGGCCGAAGCGGCGCTCAGCTTTCTCGGGCTGGGGGTGAAACAGCCGACGGCAAGCTGGGGCAATATGCTGTCGGCGGCGCAAAGCATGCGGGTGCTGGGCAACGCCTGGTGGCTGTGGCTGCCGCCGGGGGTAATGGTATTTGTTATGGTGCTGTCCATCAATTTTATCGGCGACGCGCTGAAGCAGGCGTTCGATCCATCCTCGCCGCCAGCCTAGTCGTTACATAACCGGAATAACGGAGGCGATATGTCTACATCCCTGAATCAACAAGAGCAGCAGTGGCTGTCCCGCATCGATGAGTGGGTGGCGCAACATCGGCAGGAACTGCTCGACGATTTGACCGCCTGGGTGCGCATTCCCAGCATCAGCCGGGCGGATCAGGCCGCCGACGGCGCGCCTTTCGGGCCGACCTGCGCCCAGGTGCTGGATCTGGCGCTTAACCGCGCCCGCGAACTGGGATTTCATACCGAAACCCATCAGGGATACGCCGGTTCGATTATTTACGGCGACCACCCGCAGGAGATCGGGCTGGCCAGCCATCTGGACGTGGTGCCGGAGGGGGAAAACTGGGTCTATCCGCCGTTTGACGTCACTCGCAAAGGCGAGTTTCTGATCGGCCGCGGCGTGGCGGATAACAAAGGCCCCGCCGTGGTGGATCTCTATCTGCTGCGCCTGATCCGCGATCTGGGGATCCCGCTGTCGCACAATCTGCGCGTTATCTACGGTCTGGCGGAAGAGACCGGCATGGAAGATCTGAGCTGGTATGCGCAGAACGCGCCGGTTCCGGCGATCTCCATCGTGACCGACGGACGTTTTCCGGTCAATTACGCCCAGAAAGGGCAGCTTACCCTGACGCTGAACGTCCCGGTGGGCGAGCAACTGGCGAATTTTTCCGCCGGGATCGCCGGCAACAGCGTGCCGGAACGCGCCGGCCTGCTTCTGACCGGCGTCGATCAAAAGACGGCCGGCGAACGGCTGTCGCAGCTTGCCGGGCTGGCGCAGGGCCGCATCCGGACTACGCCCAAAGACGACGGGCTGTGGGTGGAGGCGCAGGGCATCGCCGGCCACGCCGCCTTCCCCGAAGGCACGCTCAGCGCCGCGCGGGTGCTGTTTTCCGCTCTGCTGGAGGCGCGCCTGCTGAAAGATCTCGACCGGCAGGCGGCGGCGTTTTTTGAACAGGCGCTGGCATCGCCTTACGGTGAAAAGATCGGCATCGCCTTTGAAGATGGGCCGTCCGGCAAGCTGACGTTTAACGCCGGGATTTGGCGCCCTCATCCGCACGAGCGCGCCCTGCAGGTCTCGCTGGATATTCGCTATCCGGTGACGCAAAACGCGGAAAGCCTGCTCGCCGCGCTGGAACGCAATCTGCTGCCGCATGGGATCCGACTGCTGACGTGGAAAGACGCGCCGCCTTTTTACATCGAAGAGGACGATCCGCGCGTACAGATCCTGCAGCAAAGCTATCAGGCGATCCGCGCCGGCGATGAAGCCCCCTACGCGATGGGCGGCGCCACCCATTCGAAAGTGCTGCCGCGCGGCATCACCTTCGGACCCGGCTATGCCCGAACCGAGAAGCGAATTCCGGACTTTCTGCCGGACGGGCACGGTTACCCGCACGGCGCCGACGAGTCTCTGCACCTGCCGTCGCTGCTGTCGGTATTCCCGATTTACGTGCTGGCCATCATCCGCCTGGATCGCTGGCTGCGGCAGAATCCGCAATAACCCGTTCATCGCCCTGAGGAAATGCGCCTATGCCCGCAGACAAGCCGTCCCCTTTACTGACAGTGCGCGACCTCAACGTCGGGTTTCAGCACCCGTCGGGCTACCAGCGCGCGCTGACCAATCTCAACTTCGAGCTGTACCGGCATGAAGTGCTGGCGCTGGTGGGGGAATCCGGTTCGGGCAAGAGCCTGACGGCGCTGTCGATTCTCGGTCTGCTGCCCGCCGGCGCCCGCATCGACGGAACGGTGACCTTTGCCGGCCAGTCGTTGCTGGACGCCTCGCCGCGGCAATTACAACAGTTACGCGGCAAGCGCATCGCCATGATTTTCCAGGATCCGCGGCTGGCGCTGGATCCGGTGTTCAGCATCGGGGAGCAGATCGTCGAAGTGCTGCTCACCCATAAGAAAGCGGACGACCGGGCGGCGGCCAGGGCGCGTGCGCTGGAATTACTGCAACTGGTGGAGATCCCCGACGCCGCCGGCCGTATCGACGCCTACCCGCACCAGCTTTCCGGCGGCCAATGCCAGCGGGTGATGATCGCCATGGCGCTGGCCTGCGATCCGGATATGCTGATCGCCGATGAGCCGACAACGGCGCTGGATGCCACGATACAGAAAGAGATCCTCCAGATGCTGCGCCAGCTTCGCCGGCGCATCGACATTGCCATCCTGCTGATTACCCACGATATGGGGGTGGTGGCGAATATCGCCGATCGGGCGATCGTGCTGCGTCAGGGAGAAATCGTCGAAACCGCCGACATCGCCGACCTGTTCTCTCAGCCGCGGGCTGACTATACCCGCGCCCTGCTGGCCGCCATCCCGCGCTATCAGCGAAAACCACCGGCGACCGCCTTTGCCGATGCGCCGGTGCGGGTGAACGTTGACGGTTTGCACGTGGAATTTCGCCGCCGCAGGCAGCGTTTTCACGCGCTGGACAACGTTTCTCTGTCGCTGCAGGCGGGCTGTTTTACCGGTCTTGTCGGCGAGTCCGGCTCGGGGAAATCGACGTTGGGACGGGCGCTGGCGGGGCTTATCGCTCCCAGCGCGGGCGATATCACCATCGATAACGTCAGCATGGTGCGCGGAAAAACCGAGGATATCCGGCGTATTCGCCAGACCATCGGCTTTGTGTTTCAAAGCCCGCGCAGTTCGCTCAATCCGCGCTACAGTATCGCCCAGTCCATCGCCGAGCCGCTGGAAGTGCATACCGGCGCCAGTAAAGCGGCCGTTGCCGCCCAGGTGGACAGCCTGCTGGAACAGGTCGGGCTGGGGGCGCAATGGCGTCAGCGCTATCCGCACCAGCTTTCCGGCGGCCAGTGCCAGCGCGTGGCCATCGCCCGGGCGCTGGCGCTGAAACCGACGCTGCTGATCGCCGATGAGCCGACGTCGGCGCTGGATGTGTCGGTACAGGCGCATATTCTGGATTTGCTGCAAAAACTTCAGCGGGAATATCAGTTCAGTTGCTTATTTATCAGCCACGATCTGGTGGTGGTCAGCCAGCTGTGTCGCGACGTAGCGGTATTAAAAGAGGGCCGCCTGGTAGAATACGGCAGCGTGGATAACGTCCTCCATCGGCCCGGCCACGACTATACCGCTCGGCTCGTCGACAGCGTGCTGCACCCGCTGACGGCGAGCCGAAGTCCCTAAACCGTGCGCACGCCCCGCGGACCTATCCGAACCGCAAAGCCCGGCAAAAGGACGTTATCAGCGCTAATCAAGCGGAAAGCATTACCGCAACATGCAAAAACATTTAATTCACAAAAACGTCCAAATGCATTTTCACAGCAAGGGAAAAAAAATTTTCAGCAGGGTAAAAATCATTGAGTGATAAATTTTATTTATATCATGCCGTTAATAAAAAGGAAGTCGACACCGCCCGATTCACCCCGGCGACCAGCCGTGCTGAATCGTTCTCAAAAAGTGCTAAATTGTGACTTAAACGGGCATTCTGCTAAGTGTTTTTCACAAAATAGTTAACGTGCTACAATGAAATTTGATATATGTCAATGGAACCGTAGATTTATCAGCCAGCAAAATCAGTGTTTACTGTTATGTTGCTGTTAATAAGGTTAAACTGTGCACCACTTTGAGCTCTGTTAGGCTGGCTCCGCTGTCGCCTGTTTAGCGTATTTTCGTGCAGGTGAAATGTGCATCAAGAACGCATTTACGTACTTTAGTCCAATGTTGAGTGAGATGGTGACTTTTTACCTAAAAACTCCAATGATAACAGCGACTTCTGTACTTCTCTTTATTATTTTAGTTGGCAATTTTAGGTAGCAAACATGCAGACGCCGCACATTCTTATTGTTGAAGACGAGTTGGTAACTCGCAATACCCTCAAAAGTATTTTTGAGGCGGAAGGATACCTGGTTCACGAGGCCACAGACGGTGCAGAAATGCATCACATTTTGTCCGAGAACGACATTAACCTGGTGATTATGGATATCAATCTGCCAGGTAAGAACGGTTTGCTATTGGCGCGTGAGCTGCGTGAACAAGCCAGCGTCGCGCTGATGTTCCTGACCGGTCGCGACAACGAAGTGGACAAAATTCTTGGTTTGGAAATCGGTGCCGATGACTATATCACCAAGCCGTTCAACCCCCGAGAGTTAACCATCCGCGCCCGTAACCTGCTATCGCGCACCATGAATCTGGGCGGCGGTACGGAAGAGCGCCGTTTGGTTGAAAGCTATCGCTTTAACGGTTGGGAGCTGGATATCAACAGCCGTTCGCTGGTCAGCCCCACGGGCGAGCAATACAAGCTGCCGCGCAGTGAATTCCGCGCCATGCTGCATTTCTGTGAAAACCCGGGCAAGATTCAATCCCGCGCGGAGCTGCTGAAGAAAATGACCGGGCGCGAGTTGAAGCCTCACGACCGTACGGTCGACGTCACCATCCGCCGCATCCGCAAACATTTTGAATCCACCGCCGATACGCCGGAAATTATCGCCACCATCCACGGCGAAGGTTACCGCTTCTGCGGCGACCTGGAAGAGTGACTCCCCTCGGTCGAAGCAGGGTAGTCTCTGCTTCGGCCGTTCCTCTTGCGCCGCCGATGGTTTTCCCGCTACTCCCCGCCATCACTCCGCGCCCACGGCATCACCGGCACGGCGCTTAACGCGTTTTTCGGCGACCCTTCCACCAGACGATCGGAATAGGCCAGATAGATCAGCGCATTGCGTTTGCCATCGTAAAAGCGCACCACCTGCAATTTTTTAAACACCAGCGAGGTGCGTTTCTGGAACACCACCACCCCTCTCTTGCCGCCGTTTTTTATTTTATCGCTCAGCGCGATCGGCCCGACCTGCTGACAGGAAATCGCCGCGTCCGCCGTATCCTCCGCCAGCCCCAGCCCGCCCTTGATGCCGCCGGTTTTCGCCCGGCTGATGTAGCAGGTCACGTTATCCACATCAGGATCGTCAAAGGCTTCCAGCACGATCTTGTGGTCCGGCCCCAGCAGCTTAAAGGTGGTATCGACGGAGCCGACCTCTTCGGCCTGAACCGCGTTCACAGACAACATCAATAAACCAACGCTCAGCATAAACTTTTTGTTCATATTCCTACTCTCAGATTACTCATCATCAGTGATTAATATCCGCATGATGGAAGGGCGTTCCCCACCGCTGCCCAATTTGTATTATTTGAATAACCAACCGAAGATCGTCAAAATCTTAGGCAGTGCCAATGTAAAAAAATTGCTATGATGCAGGCTCTCCATACGTTTAGTGCTCAGTGTGTTTTATGAGGAAGATCTTCTATGGATCAAGCCAGTATCATACGTGACCTGCTTAACTGGCTGGAAAGCCATCTCGATCAACCGTTATCACTCGATCATGTGGCGGCAAAAGCAGGTTATTCCAAATGGCATTTACAAAGAATGTTTAAAGATGTCACCGGACATGCGATTGGTTCTTACATCCGCGCCCGCCGGCTAACCAAAGCCGCCGTGGCGCTGTGTCTGACCAGCAGACCGATCCTTGATATCGCCCTGCAATATCGCTTCGATTCTCAGCAAACCTTCACTCGCGCATTCAAAAAGCAGTTTGCACAAACGCCCGCATCCTATCGGCGTTCCGATAACTGGGACACCCATGGCATCCATCCGCCGATCCGGCTTGGCGAGTTTACCCTGCCGCAACCGCAGTTTGTTACGCTGCCGGAAACCCAACTGGTGGGGATGACGCAGTCCTACAACTGTAGCCTGGAGCAGATTTGTAATTTCCGCACCGAAATCCGCGTCCACTACTGGCGTCAGTTTCTCGGCGAAGCCAAAATCGTTCCGCCGGTGCTTTACGGCCTGCATCACTCGCGGCCCAATAAAGAGAAAGATGACGAGCATGACGTTCTCTATACCACCGCGCTGGAGCCTCGGCATTTGCCCGAAGGCGCACATCCCGGGGAATCCATCACCCTGCCCGGCGGGGAGTATGCGCTGTTTATCTATGAAGGTCCGACGGACGGGCTACAGGACTTTATCGTCACCCTGTATGACACCTGTTTGCCGACGCTCAAGCTTGTCCGCCGCAAGGAATACGATATCGAACGCTTCCATCCCACGGATGAAGCGAAAGAAACCAAAAACGGCCCGCCGGAGATCATCCGCTGTGAATACCTGATTCCAATCAGCGGCTCATCGTCATCGCTGTAGCTCATCCAGGGCCGGAACATCCAGATGCGAAACATCACCGGCCGTTTCAACCACCCACCCGGAGGCCAGCCACGGACTGTGTTGATAATCAAGGCGTGACAGGGAACAGTTGCGCAGACGCAGCCGGCGCTCAGCCCAGGCGGGCAAGCCAAGTACCGTGCTGAGCAGGCATCCCAGCGCCATACCATGACTGACCAACAGCGGGCGGCTCCCTTGCGGCAGCGCCAGGCAACGGTCCAGCACCGCGTGCATGCGCGCCGCCAGTTCCGCCATCGACTCGCCCTCTGGGATGCGCCCGTCAGGCGTGCCATCCACCAGCTGTTTACGCCACCCTTCCTCTTCCGGACTCAGCAGATCAATATCCCGTTCCTCCAGGATACCCATACTAAGTTCGCGCAGGCGCGGCTCAATGATTATCTGACAGTCGCCGCACGCCGGGGCGATAATTTCCGTGGTCCGGCGGGTGCGTCCTAAATCACTGGTAAGAATATGCGTGATGCCCAATTTTTTTACCCGTTCCGCAACCTGCTGCGCCTGGTGCTCCCCCCTCGGCGTTAGCGCGCTGTCGGAGTGCCCTTGAATACGTCGCGCCACATTCCATTCCGTTTCGCCGTGGCGAACAAGATATACCTGTAACATGGTTATTTTCCGTTATACTGCGTCAAATTAACTAAAGAGTATAAAACCGTTATGTATCACGTTGTAGCTGCGACCACCAACCCGGCAAAAATTGAAGCTATTACTTTAGCATTCACGGATGTCTTTGGCGCAGACAATTGCCGTATCGAGGGCGTCGATGTCGACAGCGGCGTTCCACGCCAACCGCTCGGCTCGGTTGAAACCCGCACCGGGGCCAGAAACCGGGTGATGATGGCTCGTCAGGTACGCCCGGAAGCCGATTTCTGGGTTGGCGTCGAGGCCGGAATAGAAGAACATATGACCTTCGCCTGGATGGTGGTTGAAAACCCCCGCCAGCGCGGTGAATCACGTTCCGCCAGCCTGGTTCTGCCTGAAAGTATATTACAGGGTATCCGCGAGGGGAGAGAATTAGGCGATGAAATGGCGCGACTGACGGGAATTCTGGATATCAAGCGCCAGGGCGGCGCAATCGGCGTTTTCACCGACGGCAAACTGTCGCGCGCCAGCGTTTATCATCAGGCGCTGTTGCTGGCGCTGGTCCCGTTCCATAATCCTATCTACCAGACGCCGATACAGATCGTAAATTAACCTTCGTCGCCCCGGTATTTATCTTCGGGCAGCAATTGCGCTTCCAGCCAGTTTTTCAGTGCGGGAGGCGCGGCCTTCAGGCTGTTCGACCCCCGGGTGATGGTGGCGATCCCCGCCCCCAGTTCATTTTTCAACTCACGCTGACTCATTTCGCCACGTATCAGTTCCTGAACGATACGTACCCGCGTGCCCAGCGCGGCGCGTTCGTCCGCGGTCAACATCAGCTGTAATAACGGCAGATGAAGGTCTTCGTTTATTGACTGCCGCAACAGCGCCACAAAACGTAGCCAGTCTTTATTGTCCTGCGCGGAGAGCGCGGGATCGTTAATGGATAACGGGGTCATAACAGGGCTGCCATACTATTTAACTAGTACGGCAGCATAACACAAGTTGCGCAAAATGATCGCCCGGTCGCGCTCAATAGCGCCGCTGCCATTCCGCATCGGTCAGCACGCTGGCGGACTGGCGCAGGAAGTGACGATAAAAAACATCATAGGCCAGCACGTTTTTCACATATCCGCGCGTTTCGGAGAACGGAATACTCTCAATAAACGCCACGGGATCGATGCGTCCCGCGCTGTTTCTCAGCCAGGTATTAACGCGTGAGGGCCCCGCATTATAGGCGGCCGAGGCCAGAATCCGGTTGCGGCCGAAGGTCTGATAGACATACTCCAGATAACTGGTTCCCAGCAGGATATTCGTCTGCGGGTCAAACAGCTGGCTGCTGTTGCCGTAGCCGGCGATATTGCTCATCTTCGCCGTCTGCTGCGCCGTCGCCGGCATCAGCTGCATCAGCCCCGAGGCGCCGACAGGGGAGCGAGCCTGCGGATTCCAGGCGCTCTCCTGGCGGGCTATCGCCATGGCGTAACTCTGGCTGATGCCTTTATCCTGCGTGGCGCGCAGGAATTCGTCGTTCCAGGCCAGCGGGAAGCGCTCTTCCAGATGATCCCACAGCTTGGCGACGATGGTGGCCTGCACGCTTAAGTCGGCCCAGCGCTGCTCGAACGCGTAGCGCGCCAGCGCCTCCTGCTGCGACGGCGTGCTGCCGGCCACCAGCCCCACCCACTCGCCGCGCGCCAGGTTGTCCATGCGCCAGAACATCAGTTCCCGCACGCGGGCGACCTCCGGCCGCTGCGCTAAGGCGCGATCCGGCCTGACGGCGACTTTTATGGTTATCGGGTAGGCTTCACGCAATTTCTGCGCCGCCACCATGGGGTAGAATCCGCGCTCCGCCATCAGCGTGCGCAGCAAGGTTTCCCCTTCCTGGCGTTTCCCCTGATCCAGCAGCAAAGCGGCCTGCCAGTAACGCCATTCATCCTTCTGCCGCGCCTCCGCCGGCAATCGCGCCAGCCAGACCGCCAACCCCTGCCGGTCCCCGGTTCCCAGCGCCATGCGCACCCGCCGCTCCAGCAAAGAGGTGGAAGCGCTGCGCCGCACCACCTCATCGCGCCAGCCGGCCTGTTGCACAGTAGCGTCATTGCCCATCAGCCGCCAGGCGATGGTTTCCTCCATTCCCTGGCGCTCCTCCGCGCTCAGTTTTTGCAGGCGAACCAGCACCGGCAGCATGGAACGGGCGTTATCCGCATCCTGACGGGCCACGCGACTGAAGGCGGACAGCGTGACTTTACGGGTAAAGTCGGTCGGCCCCGTCGAGCGGGCAAAACTTTCCAGCGTGTTCGGATCGCTTTGCAGCTTCAACAGGGCGTCGCTAATGGTTTGGTAATCGTCGGGAAGCTGTCTGGCGAGATAGCTCACCAGCCCGCAGCTGCCTTCGTTCATCGCCAGCCGCATCCGCTCCAGCGTCGTCAGCGGCGTCTGTTCGCCCGCCTGTTGCCAGACGGCGAACAGTTTGTCGCAGACGGCGGGCAGCGAACGTCCCGTCAGCCAGATATCGCGGGTGGCATCCCATACGCCCTGACGCTGCCCGGTCGCCCACTGCGCATAATAGAAATTACAGCGCGCCGCCACCGGCTTCGGCGGCTGGGGGCTGAAAGCCAATAGCCCTTGCCAGTCCTGACGGCGCGCCAGCTCATTGACAAAGCTGGTGTGCAGATTACGCGCCGGCGGCAACGTGGGATGAGTGGCGATGAATTGTTGCACCTGCGAGGGGCTGACCTGGCTCAAATCCTGCGTCAGCGAACGGTATTCCAGATAAGGATAGAGCGGATAGTCGCGCAGCGTCGGCATAACCCGCGCCACGACGTCCAGCTGATTGCTATCCCACGCCTGTTTAACCTGCTGATAACGCTGACGCTGCTCGTCCAGAGAATCCGCCTGCGCGTAAACCGAAGCTCCCGCCAGACATACCGCCGCAATGGCGTACCACCAATGACCCGCTTTAACCATAACCTGCGTTAACCTCATCCGTTATCGACATGACGCAAAATATCAACGCCATCAAACCGCTTGTGCCAACATCGCCGTGGTCCTGTTGGCACTGTTCAAGTGTGGCACATCATACAAAACAACGACATGCCAATCGGGAAGAATGCCGCGCCAAGCGCATCTTTTCCTCAACCGAGGCGGCTGCGCCATCTACCCATCACGGCAAATGCCCGGATAGCTGGGATCGGGCGCCGAAACCGGCTACACTCCGGGATCTGAATGATCGATCCGCCGCAGAGGCGTCATCCTGTGCGGTGAAGTTCCCGACACGGCCGCCCACGCGCGGCGCATAAATCATCGTGTCAATACAACACAGACAGAAAGAGGCGAAGTCGCAACGTGGCTCAATATGTTTATACCATGCATCGCGTCGGTAAAGTCGTTCCGCCGAAGCGTCATATTCTGAAAAACATCTCCCTCAGCTTTTTCCCCGGCGCCAAGATCGGCGTGCTGGGCCTGAACGGAGCCGGTAAATCGACGCTGCTGCGCATTATGGCCGGCATCGATAAGGACATCGAAGGCGAGGCCCGCCCGCAGCCCGGCATCAAAATCGGCTATCTGCCGCAGGAGCCGCAGCTCAACGCGGAGCACAGCGTGCGCGAATCGGTTGAGGAAGCCGTAGCCGAAGTGGTGACGGCGCTGAAACGTCTGGATGAAGTGTATGCCCTGTACGCCGAACCGGATGCGGATTTCGATAAACTGGCCGCCGAGCAGGGCAAACTGGAAGAGATCATCCAGGCCCACGACGGCCACAACCTGAACAACCAGTTGGAGCGGGCGGCGGATGCGCTGCGCCTGCCGGACTGGGACGCCAAAGTCGCCAACCTTTCCGGCGGCGAGCGCCGCCGCGTGGCGCTGTGCCGCCTGCTGCTGGAAAAACCGGATATGCTGCTGCTGGATGAACCGACCAACCACCTGGATGCGGAATCCGTGGCCTGGCTGGAGCGCTTCCTGCACGACTTCGAGGGCACCGTGGTGGCCATCACCCACGACCGTTACTTTCTTGATAACGTCGCGGGCTGGATTCTGGAACTGGACCGCGGCGAAGGCATTCCCTGGGAAGGCAACTACTCTTCCTGGCTGGAGCAGAAAGATCAGCGTCTGGCGCAGGAAGCCTCCGCCGAAGCGGCGCGGCGTAAATCCATCGAGAAAGAGCTGGAGTGGGTGCGTCAGGGAGCCAAAGGCCGCCAGTCCAAGGGCAAGGCGCGTCTGGCGCGCTTTGAGGAGCTTAACAGCACGGAATACCAGAAACGTAACGAAACCAACGAACTGTTTATTCCACCGGGTCCGCGCCTGGGCGATAAAGTGGTTGACGTCGCCGGCCTGAGCAAATCCTATGGCGAACGCCAGCTGATCGACGGGCTCTCCTTCTCGGTGCCGAAAGGGGCGATTGTCGGGATCATCGGGCCGAACGGCGCCGGTAAATCGACGCTGTTCCGCATGATGTCCGGCCAGGAGCAACCGGATAGCGGCACCATAGAGCTGGGCGAAACGGTGAAGCTGGCGTCGGTCGATCAGTTCCGCGACGCGATGGACAACAGCAAAACCGTGTGGGAAGAGGTTTCCGGCGGGCAGGATATCATGCGTATCGGCAGCACCGAGATGCCGAGCCGCGCCTACGTGGGCCGCTTCAACTTCAAAGGAGTCGACCAGGGTAAACGCGTCGGCGAACTCTCCGGCGGCGAGCGCGGCCGTCTGCATCTGGCGAAGCTGTTGCAGGTGGGCGGCAACGTCCTGCTGCTTGACGAACCCACCAACGACCTGGATATCGAAACCCTGCGCGCGCTGGAAAACGCCCTGCTGGAATTCCCCGGCTGCGCCATGGTGATCTCGCACGACCGCTGGTTCCTCGACCGCATCGCCACCCACATTCTGGATTATCAGGATGAGGGGAAAGTGGAGTTCTTCGAAGGCAACTTTACCGAATACGAAGAGTACAAGAAGCGCACGCTCGGCGCCGACGCTCTGGAACCGCACCGCATCAAATACAAAAAGATCGCCAAGTAAAATGCCCGGCGGCCCGCGCTCGCGGGCCGTTTTGCTCTCCCCTCTGGAGCGATGATCGAAGAAACGCGTTATCCTCCCGGCATAATGCCGTTCTACACTGTGTATTAAGCAAAGACATGTGCAGCAATAAACCCAAAGAGGAGCACACCATGACCGCTCATGCGATAGCCGTCGACCCCCGGCAGCCGGAAAACTTTATCACCATTACCCAGGAAATCCCCGAGCCGGGCGAATACGATCTTCTGGTGGAGGTCAAAGCGGTTTCCGTTAATCCGGTCGATACCAAAGTGCATGCCGGGCTGCGCCAAAACGGCTTACAACAGCCGCGCATCCTCGGCTGGGACGCCAGCGGCGTGGTGGTGAAAACCGGCAACGCCGTCGGCAATTTCAGAGTGGGCGACGAAGTATGGTACGCCGGCGACATTACCCGCCCCGGCAGTAACAGTACCTATCAGTTGATCGACGCCCGCATCGCGGCGCATAAACCCGTCTCGCTGGACTGGCCCGCGGCCGCGGCGTTGCCGCTCACCTCCCTTACCGCCTGGGAAGGCTTATTTGAACATCTGAAAATCCAGCAGGCGGATGAAGAAAAAACTCTGCTGATTATCGGCGGGGCCGGCGGCGTAGGATCGCTGGCGATTTCGCTTGCCGCCCTGCGCAGCCCGGTAAAAATCATCGCCACGGCGTCGCGCCCTGATTCGGCGGAATGGTGTCGCCAGCGCGGGGCGCATCTGGTGGTCGATTATCGCCATCTGGTTGACGGGCTGGAAAAAGAAGGCATCAAACAGGTGGACTATATTTTCTGCCTGAATGATACCGACGGCCACTGGGATGCCATCGGCAAACTGATCGCCCCGCTGGGACACGTCTGCACCATCGTGGAAAATCAGCATCCGCTCGATCAAAACGCCCTGAAGCTGAAAAGCGCCGCGCTGCATTGGGAATTCATGTTTACCCGCAGCATGTTCAACACGCCCGATATCAGCCGGCAGGGAGAAATTCTGCAGGAGGTCGCCCATTTGGTCGATACGGGAAAATTACAGGGAACGGCAAGCGAAACCTTGCAGGGGCTGAGCGTTGAAACGCTACGCCAGGCTCATCGGAAAGTGCTGGAAGGACATATGCGCGGCAAGGTGGTTATTGCCTTCTGACGGGGAAACACCAGCCCCGGGGAGGGGCTGGTCACAGACCGCTGAATAAAGTTTGATATTAGGGAGAGCGTGGCGAGGGGCCGTAGCGGCGTAAGCCGCCGGAGCGCCCCTCGGTACGGTAGGCCCGTGTATCTCAGACTCACAGACAGCTTTGTCGGCAAACTAAACTTATCAGTACAACAGACGGGCGCGGATAGTGCCGGGTATCGCCTTCATCAATTGCAACGCCGTGTGCGCGCAGTCAGTTTCAACATCAATCACCACATAACCAATCTCCGCGCTGGTTTGCAAATACTGCGCCGCGATATTGATGCCCTGTTCGGCAAAAATCTGGTTAATCTTGGTGATAACGCCAGGGCGATTTTCATGAATGTGCAGCAGGCGGGCGCGTTCGCCATGAACGGGCAGCGAAACCTCAGGAAAGTTGACCGCGGACAGCGTGGAGCCATTGTCCGAATATTTAGCCAGCTTTCCGGCGACTTCGTCACCGATATTTTCCTGAGCTTCCTGCGTTGAACCACCAATATGCGGCGTCAGCAACACGTTATCAAACTCGCATAGCGGTGACAGGAACGGCTCGCTGTTGGATGCCGGCTCTTGCGGGAAGACGTCGATCGCCGCGCCGACGATATGCTTGCTGGTCAACGCCTCGGACAGCGCGGCGATATCAACCACCGTACCGCGCGACGCGTTAATCAGAATCGAACCCGGCTTCATCAGCGCCAGCTCTTCGGCCCCCATCATATTCTGGGTGCTTTCCGTTTCCGGCACGTGCAGGCTGACCACATCGCTCATATTCAGCAGATCGGAAAGATGGCGAACCTGCTGGGCATTCCCCAGCGGGAGCTTACTTTCGATATCATAGAAATAAACGTGCATACCCAGGCTTTCCGCCAGAATGCCCAGCTGCGTACCGATATGGCCGTAGCCGATGATGCCCAGCTTCTTGCCGCGCGCCTCATAGGAGCCGACGGCCAGCTTGTGCCAGACGCCGCGGTGCGCTTTGGCATTCGCCGCCGGAATGCCGCGCAGCAGCAGCAGCATTTCGCCGAGCACCATCTCAGCTACCGAGCGGGTATTGGAAAAAGGCGCGTTGAATACCGGAATACCGCGTTTTGTCGCCGACGGCAGTTCAACCTGATTGGTACCGATACAAAAACAGCCGACCGCAATCAGTTTTTCAGCGGCGGCGAAAACGTCTTCCGTCAGGTGCGTACGCGAGCGAATACCGACGAAATGCGCGTCGCGGATGGAGGCCTTCAACGCTTCCGGCTCCAGTGCGCCTTTGTGATATTCGATGTTGGTGTAACCCGCGGCACGCAGATTTTCCAGCGCGCTCTGATGCACGCCTTCAACGAACAGAAACTTAATCTTATCTTTTTCTAATGATACCTTTGCCAT
The DNA here is from genome assembly GCF_003115855.1 of Brenneria corticis. Lineage (GTDB taxonomy): Bacteria > Pseudomonadota > Gammaproteobacteria > Enterobacterales > Enterobacteriaceae > Brenneria > Brenneria corticis. Next base: position 84,865 of record NZ_KZ819076.1, on the reverse strand, counting down.
TTCCCGACCTTATTTTCAGACTTCAGATGCGGCAGTTTGCTAAACAGCCTCTGCCAACATAACAAAAATTACGCCGTCTTCAATACAAACGATTGCCTCCCTCGTACCGCTCGTGGGAGGAGCGCTCGACATTTCCGGCAAAAAATATGGCTAAATAGACACATCGCCATATCGACGACAAATAAAATAAGAAAAAGTGATATTAAGTGCCAAAAATGAGCTGTTGACGACAAATGCATTTTTATACAAAAAATTTTCAGGCGCGGCAATCCGCCCACGCCCGGCACGGCGGGAGCGTTACCTGACCGTTTTCACCCCCGTCGAGGTACCGACCAGCGCCACATCCGCGCCGCGGTTGGCGAACAGCCCTACGGTGACGACGCCGGCAATGCCGTTAATGTGATTCTCAACGGCAACCGCATCCATAATGTTCAGGTTGTGAACATCGAGGATAATATTGCCGTTGTCGGTCACCACGCCCTGACGATATTCCGGCTGTCCGCCCATCTTGGCCAGTTCACGCGCCACGTAAGCCCTGGCCATCGGGATCACCTCAACCGGCAGCGGAAATTTACCCAGCACGTCAACCTGTTTTGACTCATCGACAATGCAGATAAACTGACGGGCGATGGCGGCAATGATTTTTTCCCGGGTCAGCGCCGCGCCGCCGCCCTTTATCATCTGCATGTGCCCGTTGATCTCGTCCGCGCCGTCGACGTACACATCCAGGGAATCCACCTCGTTACAGTCAAAAACCGGGATCCCCAGGCTTTTCAGTTTGGCCGTCGAGGCATCGGAGCTGGATACCGCGCCGGTAATCTGCTGTTTGATCGACCCCAGCGCATCGATAAAATGCGCGGCGGTCGAACCGGTTCCCACCCCAACAATGGTATCGGGGCGAACGTAATCAAGCGCCGCCCAGCCAACTGCTTTTTTCAGTTCATCCTGTGTCATAGTCTGTTTCAGGCCCATAGCTACGAAAGTACGAAAACGTGTGCGTATTATAGAACACCCGTGCGGGGAAATGGCGTAAATTCCCCCCGCCGTCGGCGCATTATTTTATCGACGCCGCAGGTATATAAGATTTCTGCATGGGAAAGCGCAAAATGTGGCATAGTGAAAAAAACAGATTTCGTTCAGAGGAATTTTGACTTTCATGAAACGCCCGGACTATCGAACGCTTCAGGCTTTGGACGCCGTTATCCGCGAACGGGGTTTTGAACGCGCCGCGCAGAAGTTATGCATCACGCAATCGGCGGTATCCCAGCGCATCAAGCAACTCGAAAATCTGTTCGGTCAGCCGTTGTTAGTCAGGACCATTCCTCCCCGCCCCACAGAGCAAGGGCAGAAACTGTTGGCGCTGCTGCATCAGGTCGAGCTGCTGGAAGAAGAGTGGCTGGGTAATGAAGCCAGCAGCGATATTCCGCTGCTGCTTTCGCTGGCGATCAACGCCGACAGTCTGGCGACCTGGCTGCTGCCGGCCCTGCAGCCGGTGCTGGCGGACTCGCCCATCCGGCTCAACCTGCAGGTGGAGGACGAAACCCGGACCCAGGAAAGATTACGCCGCGGCGAAGTGGTGGGCGCGGTGAGTATTCAGCCGCAGCCGCTGCCAAGCTGTCTGGTGGATAAACTGGGCGCCCTGGACTACCTGTTTGTCGCCTCACCCGCTTTCGCCGCCCGCTATTTTCCCAACGGCGTGACGCGCTCGGCGCTGCTGCGCGCGCCGGCGGTGGCATTCGATCATCTCGATGATATGCATCAGGCATTCCTGCAGCAAAACTTCGACTTATCCCCCGGCAGCGTACCCTGCCATATCGTGAACTCTTCAGAAGCCTTCGTGCAGCTGGCCCGCCAGGGCACCACCTGTTGTATGATCCCGCATCTGCAAATCGAGAAAGAGCTGGCCGACAACGAACTGATTGATCTGACGCCGGGGCTGTTTCAGCGCCGTATGCTCTACTGGCACCGCTTCGCCCCGGAAAGCAGGATGATGAGAAAGGTTACCGATGCCCTGCTGGCGCACGGACATCAGGTGCTACGACAGTCTTAAACGTCGTTCGCTTACGGATTACGCTGCAGTTCAAACACCACATCGACCTGATCGTCAAAATGGATGGTTTGCTGTTCATAGGTTTGCGCCGCTTCGCTTTGAGTCGCCACATCCGCCGTTTTAAACATCCGGGCCACCGGCATCGGCTGATAGTTGGCGACGTGGTAGCGAATACTGTAAATCGGTCCGAGCTTGGCGTTAAATCCCTGAGCCAGGGATTGCGCCTGACTGGTCGCCTGCTCAATGGCCTTTTTGCGCGCCTCGTCGCGGTAGGTATCCGGATTGGCCACCCCCAGATCGACGGTGCGGATTTCATTCAGACCGGACTTCAGCGCGCCATCCAGCAGCTCATTCAGCTTATCCAGCTGGCGCAGCGTCACCTCGACCTGACGCACCGCGCGATACCCCTTCAGCACCGAACCGCCGGTCTTCTGGTAATCATATTCGGGTTGGGTGCGTAAGTTGGCCGCATTGATATCTTTCTTTTCAATGCCGTTTTTCCCCAGAAAATCAAAATACTGGGCGACACGGGCATCAACCTGCTTTTTCGCATCCGCGGCATCTTTGGACGACACGCTGACTTCAATCGCCAGACGGGCGATATCCGGCGTGGCATCAACGCTGGAGGTGCCCGACGTCACAATATGCGGGCCGTCCGGCAATTCCGCGGCCAGCCCGACAGCCGGGGCGCTTAAACCGACCATAGCGGCCAATGCCAATACTTTTAGCTTCACAATGTCTCCTTTATTGATATTTCGTCGCTGAGACGGCCGCCTGAACGGCTTACCGTCGTCTGTTTTTCACCGCGGCGGTAAACGAGTAACATACCGCACGGCCGACACAACAAAATATAGGTGAATTTCCGAAACCGGGGAGTAAAGCCGGGAAATTTATTGCCAGCCGAAGCGCGCCAACTGGCAGGCAATCCCCCACATCACCACGCCGACGAACAGGTTAATCACCCGCTGCGCGCGCGGCGTATTCAGCCACGGAGCCAGCCAGGCCGCCAGCAGCGCCAGAGCAAAAAACCACAGGAAAGACGCGGTGATGGTTCCCAGCGCAAACCAGCCGCGGGCGCCATCGGCAAACTGGTTGCCCAAACTGCCCAGCACCACAAAGGTATCCAGATAGACATGCGGATTGAGCCAGGTGACGGCCAGCAAGGTCACCATAATACGCCCGCGGCTCTGCTTCATCACCGCGCTTTCGACCCGCGCCACATCCTTGCTGAATGCCGTCTTGAACGCGCCCCAGCCGTACCACAGCAGAAAAGCGACGCCGCTCCAGGTCACCAGCCCCATCAGTAATGAAGACCGGCTGAGCAGCGCGCTGCCGCCGAAGACGCCCGCGCAAATCAGCACCACGTCGCTGAGCGCGCACAGGAGCGCAATCATCAGGTGATATTGCCGCCTAATCCCCTGATTCATGACAAACGCATTCTGCGGGCCCAGGGGCAGAATCATTGCCGCGCCAAGAATAAATCCCTGTAGATACACCGCCAACATCACAGTCTCCCTGCAACAATCATGATTGAGATGAGCGGCAGTTTATGGAGCGCTTTATATTAATGGAAATTTAAATTCCTAATAATACATTAGCGAGTCTAATAGTGAGTCGAAAATATTAACCTTCTCAGGGATCGCGGGGCGGGAAAACGGAAGACTCACGCTCCTTCTTCTGGAGAAGAAAGGTGATAAAAAACAGCAAAAGCATAAACGGCAGCTCGTACAGTTCTTCCATCATATTTTTATACCGTTCGTCATACACGAACAGAAATGCCAACAGGCGCTGATGCTCTATGGCGTCGGAAATCAGAAAACAGCCCACCATCAGCCCGATATCCCAAACGGGCAGGGGTTCCGTTTGCAAACGCCGGATGATTTCACGCCTGATAGAGGGAAGTAAAAGCATCAGCAGGGGAATGCCTATCAGCACGACGGATATCGCCCGGAAATAGATCCTCGGCTCATCCGGCAGATAATTGCGCCCCCAGTTGATGCCGCGGCCAAAAAGCACCAGCCACAGGCTGATGCTCCATAACCAGAAAATACGCTTATCTCTCTCGCAGCGTAGCGGTTTGATGTAAAACCAGGTGAATATCGCCCCGAACAATAGCCAAAAAGACTGGAATAACTCAATGGCATCAAGCAGTTCCTGGCTGGCGGGAAGGACACGCTGTCCGATATATGGCAGAAACAGGGCAAAAAGAAAAATGACGACCGTATGAAAATACGGCGTGCGGTCTAGCTTCATTGTCGGTATCAAATAAAAGGAAAAAATGAGATGGGCTACGATAGAACAAAAGCGGAATATTATCTTCACCTTTAAAGCGATTATGTCGCGTAGCGCGCTTTATCGGGATGGGTATTGCGGCAGGAGCGTTATCCGGGAATGGCATTCCCGGATAACTCAGCCAATACGTCAGTTCGCGCCTTGCCGCTCGGCGTTATACAGATGCACATCCATCTGCGGATAAGGGATGCCGATACGATTTTCGTCCAGCGCCCGCTTGAAGCTCTCCAGCAGATCCCAGTACACCGCCTGCGCGTCGCCGTTGGTGGTCCACACCCACACCACAAAATTCAGCGAGGACGCCGCCAGTTCATTCAGCCGAATGGTCACGCCTTTATCGTGCTGGATACGTTTATCGGCCGCCACAATATCGCCCAGCAGCTTTTTCACCAGCTCGATATCCGCATCATAGGCCACGCCGACAACGATCTCGGTGCGCCGATCGGGCTCACGCGAGCTGTTGATGATATTCCCGGCGATGATCTTGCCGTTCGGCACAACGATAATCTTGCCGTCGGCGGTACGCAGCGTGGTGGAGAAAATCTGCACCTGCGTCACCGTGCCGGCGATGCCGCCCAGATCGACCCACTCGCCCACCCGGAAAGGCCGGAAAGTCACCAGCAGCACGCCGGCCGCAAAGTTCGCCAACGACCCTTGCAGGGCCAAACCAACGGCCAAACCCGCCGCACCCAGCACCGCGATGACCGATGCCGTTTGTACGCCGACCCGGCTCAATACGGCAATCAGCGTAAACGCGATAATGCCGTAGCGCACCAGCGCCGCAAGGAAATCGGCCACCGTCGAGTCAATAGAACGGCTCACCAACAGGCGATTCAGCGTTCCGGACAGAATTCGGGCGATAACCAGACCGACAACCAGGATCAGTAACGCGGCGACGATATTAACCACGTACTGCAACAAGATATCCTGGTGGCTGACCAGCCAGCCGGTCGCCTGTTCTACACCAACGTTCAGTTCTTCCATTTAATTACTCCTGTTTCTTGCGCTCTCTGACCGAGCATCACTTTCACACCAAAAGCCGCAATCTGCGGCGAAATCTGTACCTATAAAATTAAGGCTCCCGTAGGAGCCTTAGCGATAAACCTTTAAGAATCTTAGTTAAAGAACGTCAATCGCGTTCAGTTCTTTAAAGGCTTTTTCTAAACGCGCAACCATTGTGGCCTGCGCGGCACGCAGCCATGCGCGCGGATCGTAGTATTTCTTGTTCGGCTTCTCGGCGCCTTCCGGGTTGCCCAACTGAGCCTGCAGATACCCTTCGTTTTTCTTGTAGTACTGCAGAATACCTTCCCAGGTCGCCCACTGGGTATCGGTGTCGATATTCATCTTGACGACGCCGTAACCCACCGCTTCTTCAATTTCCGCGGCAGAAGAGCCGGAACCGCCGTGGAACACGAAGTTCAAGCTGTTGTGCGGCAGGTTGTATTTTTCAGAGACGTAATCCTGCGAGTTACGCAGAATTTTTGGCGTCAGCTGAACGTTGCCCGGTTTGTAAACGCCGTGCACGTTGCCGAACGACGCGGCGATGGTGAAGCGCGGGCTGATGGCGTTCAGTTTTTCATAGGCATAAGCCACGTCTTCCGGCTGAGTGTACAGCGCGGAGTTATCCAGATGGCTGTTGTCCACGCCATCTTCTTCGCCGCCGGTACAGCCGAGTTCAATCTCCAGCGTCATACCCAGTTTCGCCATGCGAGTCAGATATTTGCTAGAGATTTCAATATTTTCTTCCAGAGACTCTTCAGACAGATCGATCATATGGGAAGAGAACAGCGGCTTACCGGTAGCGGCAAAATGTTTTTCACCGGCATCCAGCAGCCCGTCCAACCACGGCAGCAATTTCTTGGCGCAGTGGTCGGTGTGCAGAATAACCGGCACGCCGTAGTGCTCCGCCAGTTGATGCACGTGGTGCGCGCCTGAAATCGCACCCAGAATAGCCGCCTGCTGGCCTTCCGCCTTCAGGCCTTTGCCAGCGATAAACGCCGCACCGCCGTTAGAGAATTGAACGATCACCGGCGCGCGTACTTTGGCTGCGGCTTCCAGCACGGCATTAATCGAGTCGGTACCGACGCAGTTTACTGCCGGCAGGGCGAATTTGTTTTCTTTCGCTACTGCGAAAACTTTCTGAACGTCATCACCAGTGATGACACCAGGTTTTACGAAATCAAAAATTTTAGACATGTTACGTGTCCCGTTTCGTTGGCCGTGGGGGGTTAAAAAAAATCGATCGTTACATCGATAGCCGTCCCGACACCACTGACGGGACAGCCAGGGTTGAGGCAGTGAACTGCGCTCAACCTAAAGCATTACTGTTTCGCACGTTCTTCCAGCATAACAACCGCTGGCAGTTTTTTCCCTTCAACGAACTCCAGGAAAGCGCCGCCGCCGGTAGAAATATAGGAAATTTTGTCAGCAATACCAAACAGGTCGATGGCCGCCAGCGTGTCGCCGCCGCCGGCGATGGAAAATGCATCGCTTTCGGCAATGGCTTTGGCGACAATCTCGGTGCCTTTACGGAAATTCGGGAATTCAAATACGCCGACCGGGCCATTCCACAGAATGGTTTTGGCGTTTTTCAGAATGTCCGCCAGACGTTCTGCGGAAACGTCGCCCAGGTCCAGAATCTGTTCATCGTCTTTAATCGCGGTGACGGATTTCAGGGTTGCGGCGGCGGTTTCGGAGAATTCGGTCGCTACGCGGACATCGCTCGGAACCGGGATATCACAGGTTTCCAGCAATTTTTTCGCTTCGGGGATCAGGTCCGCTTCGTACAGGGATTTACCCACGTTATGACCTTGGGCCGCAACGAAAGTATTGGCGATACCGCCGCCGACAATCAGCTGGTCGGCGATTTTGGACAGGGAGTCAAGCACGGTCAGCTTGGTGGAGACTTTTGAACCGCCGACGATGGCCACCATCGGACGCGCCGGGTTACCCAGCGCTTTGCCTAACGCTTCCAGTTCATTTGACAGCAGCGGGCCGGCGCAGGCGACGGGGGCGAATTTACCCACGCCGTGGGTGGAAGCCTGAGCGCGGTGCGCGGTGCCGAAGGCGTCCATCACAAATACGTCGCACAGGGCGGCATATTTTTTGGCCAGCACTTCGTCGTCTTTCTTCTCGCCTTTGTTGAAGCGTACGTTTTCCAGAACGATCAGTTCGCCTTCAGCAACGTCTACCCCATCGAGATAGTCTTTTGCCAGACGTACCGGGGAAGACAATTTCTCTTTCAGGTAATTGACCACCGGCAGCAGAGAAAACTCTTCGTTGTATTCTCCTTCGGTCGGACGTCCCAGGTGGGAAGTCACCATCACGCGGGCACCCTGTTTCAGCGCGCTTTCGATGGTCGGCAGAGAAGCGCGGATACGCGCATCAGACGTCACTTTACCTTCTTTTACCGGCACGTTCAGATCCGCGCGGATCAGTACACGTTTGCCGGCCAGATCCAGATCGGTCATCTTAATTACAGACATGGTGAATCCTCTTGTTGATTCTCTTTTAAAGTTGCTTGAGCGAGGTATCGATCGCCGACCAATACCGTCGTACTAGAAACCGCAGGTTGCCATCGCCCGGGTTGTATCCAACATCCGGTTGGCAAAACCCCATTCGTTATCGCACCAGACCAGCGTTTTAATCAGATGCTGACCGCTGACCCGCGTCTGCGTGCCATCAACGATGGCACTGTGCGGATCGTGGTTAAAATCGGCCGAAACCAACGGCAATTCGGTATAATCAACTATACCACGAAATGCCTCATGCGCTGATTTTTGAAATAATGCATTGATTTCATTAACATTTACCGCTTTCTTCACGCTAACGCTTAAATCAATCGCCGTGACGTTAATCGTCGGCACCCGAACGGATATCGCCTCAAAACGATCGACGAACTGCGGGAAAATCCGCGTGATCCCCACCGCCAGTTTGGTATCCACCGGAATAATGGACTGGCTGGCGGCGCGGGTACGCCGCAGATCGTGATGATAGGCGTCAATCACCGGCTGATCGTTCATCGACGAGTGGATCGTCGTTACCGTGCCATTTTCAATACCAAAGGCGTCATCCAACAGTTTAATGATGGGAATAATGCAGTTGGTGGTGCATGAGGCATTGGAAACGATGCGGTGTTCGGATTTTAAATTTTGATGGTTAACGCCAAATACCACGGTGGCATCCAGATCGGCCGTTCCGGGGTGCGAAAAAAGCACCTTCTTCGCTCCCGCGGCCAGATGCGCTTCGCCGTCTTCGCGGCTGCCATATACTCCGCTGCAATCCAGCACCACGTCAACGCCGAGCTCGCGCCAGGGCAACTGCTGGATATCGGCCTGATGCAATAGTCGGATACAATCCTCTCCGACATACAGTTGATCGCATTCCTGACGAACATCCCAGGAGAAACGTCCGTGGCTGGAGTCATACTTGAGCAGGTGGGCGATCCCCTCCGCGCTGGCCAGTTCGTTGATGGCTACCACCGAAATCTCCGCCCGGCGGCCCGACTCATACAGCGCACGCAGAACATTGCGGCCAATTCGGCCAAAACCGTTTATCGCAATACGGATCGTCATGGAACTCCCTGTGTCTTGGTGGTCGCGTCAAGCTCATAGGATAGTCAGTCCGCCACAAGGAATAAACCGCTTCTTGTGCTTCCCGACCATCCGCGCCGCTTGCCTCTGGAAGATGTCCCGGCAGCGGCTAATGAAGTGCGACCAACATCACAACTGAAACGCTTCAGCTAGCATAAACGAATTAGCCTGCAAAAGAAATATTCTCACTCGGCGGGTGCCAGAAGAGTGACGCACGTCATATTTCTCGGGCTGGAAGATAGTGATGACGGGCGGGGGGGATAGTCCGTAAAAAAAGCCGCCAGATCGCTCTGGCGGCTCAGATGGCGGCTATCCGCCGGTGCGGAATTTACTGCAACAACGCTTTAGCCTTCGCCACCACGTTATCCACGGTGAAACCGAACTCTTCAAACAGCAGCTCTGCCGGAGCGGACTCGCCGAAGCTCGTCATCCCGACAATCGCGCCGTTCAGGCCGACATACTTGTACCAGTAGTCCGCGATGCCCGCTTCGATCGCCACGCGCGCCGTCACCGCCTGCGGCAGCACCGCTTCACGGTAGGCCGCATCCTGCTTGTCGAACGCATCGGTGGACGGCATCGATACCACGCGCACCTTGCGTCCTTCCGCCGTCAGTTTGTCATAGGCGCCCACCGCCAGTTCGACTTCGGAACCGGTGGCAATCAGGATCACCTCCGGCTGGCCGCCGCTGTCTTTCAGCACATAGGCGCCTTTCGCCACATCGGCCAGCTGCTGGGCGGTGCGCTCCTGCTGAGCCAGATTCTGGCGCGACAGTATCAACGCCGTCGGGCCGTCCTGACGTTCAATGGCATATTTCCACGCCACCGCGGTTTCCACCTGATCCGCCGGACGCCAGACGCTCAGGTTGGGCGTCACCCGCAGGCTGGCCAACTGCTCAACGGGCTGGTGAGTCGGCCCGTCTTCGCCAAGACCGATGGAGTCATGGGTATAGACGTAAATGCTGCGGATTTTCATCAGCGCCGCCATGCGCACCGCGTTACGGGCGTATTCCACAAACATCAGGAACGTGGCGGTATAGGGAATAAAGCCGCCGTGCAGCGCGATGCCGTTGGCAATCGCCGTCATGCCGAATTCACGCACGCCGTAGTGGATATAGTTGCCGGCATGGTCTTTATCCAGCGATTTGGAGCCGGACCAGATGGTCAGGTTGCTCGGCGCCAGATCGGCGGAGCCGCCGAGGAATTCCGGCAGCAGTTTACCGTAGGCTTCCAGCGCGTTCTGCGAGGCTTTACGGCTGGCGATCTTCGCCGGGGTCGCCTGCAACTGCTCAATGAACTTCTGCGCGTCGGCCTGCCAGTTATCCGGCAGGGCGCCGTCGGTACGGCGCTTGAATTCCGCGGCCAGCTCCGGGTAAGCGCTGGCATAGGCGGCAAAGAGCTCATCCCAAGCGGCTTCTTTACGCTGACCGGCGGCTTTCGCATCCCACTCGGCGTAAATCTCCGCGGGAATGTCAAACGGCGGGTACTTCCACCCCAGCTGTTCGCGGGACGCGGCGACTTCGCCGTCGCCCAGCGGCGCGCCGTGGGAATCGTGCGTGCCGGCCTTGTTCGGCGAACCGAAACCAATCACGGTTTTACACATCAGCAGCGACGGCTTGTCGGTCACCAGCCGGGCCTCGCTGATCGCGCGCTTGACGGCCTCCGCATCGTGTCCGTCCACGCCGCGTACCACATGCCAGCCGTAAGACTCAAAACGCGCGGCGGTGTCGTCGGTAAACCAGCCCTCGACATGGCCGTCGATAGAGATGCCGTTGTCATCATAAAACGCGGTCAGTTTGCCCAGTTTCATGTTGCCCGCCAGCGAGCTGACTTCGTGGGAAATCCCTTCCATCATGCAGCCATCGCCCAGGAAGACATAGGTATGATGGTCGACAATCTCGTGGCCGGGGCGGTTAAACTGCGCCGCCAGCGTACGTTCGGCAATCGCCATGCCGACCGCGTTGGCGATGCCCTGCCCCAGCGGCCCGGTGGTGGTTTCCACCCCGGCGGTGTAGCCGTACTCCGGATGACCGGGGGTTTTGGAATGCAGCTGACGGAAATTTTTCAACTCGTCGATGGGCAGATCGTAACCGGTTAGGTGCAGCAGGCTGTAAATCAGCATGGAGGCATGGCCGTTGGACAGCACGAAGCGGTCGCGGTTAGCCCAGTGCGGGTTGGCGGGGTTATGGTTAAGGTAATCACGCCACAGGACTTCGGCGATATCCGCCATACCCATCGGTGCGCCCGGATGACCGGATTTGGCCTTTTGCACCGCATCCATGCTCAGCGCACGAATAGCATTGGCAAGTTCTTTACGAGAGGACATGCTTTACTCCAGATCGGATTGAACAGATGCCTTGACAGGCATATGGTATACTAATCAATACGTTAGCTAATAAAGACAAAGAAAAGATGACTATAAATGTACATTAAAATCAAGGTGAATGCACTTGGAACCGTGAGCAAAAAAGAGGATTTCATCTCATTTTTCCGACCAGGCGGATAGCCGGCAATAACGGCGGTTATCGGGCGCCATAGCGGCCATGTGGAGAATACTCGTCGTAACGCGGATCTTTTTATAAACGCAGTTTTCGGTTATGTTCATGCTCGCTTATCGTTAACGCCATATAATCCGCGCGACGATTCGCCGTTACTCATCGCTAATTCACTTAATGACTATCGTAGGGAGATGATTTTATGAATATTCGTACCTCCGTGCTGGCGCTCTGTATCGCCACATCGCTGAGCGGTTGCCAAAACCTTGACACCAGTACGTTAATGCAGTCCGGCGCCCAGGCCTTTCAGGCGGCTACCCTGAGTGATGAACAGGTAAAAACGCTCAGCAATCAATCCTGCGAGCAAATGGACAAAGAAGCCCAAATCGCGCCCGCCGGCAGCACCTACACCAAGCGTCTGAATAAAATTGCCGATGCGTTAGGCCACGATATTGACGGCACCCCGGCCAACTACAAGGTCTACCAGACAAAAGATGTGAACGCCTGGGCGATGGCTAACGGCTGCATCCGCGTATACAGCGGCCTGATGGATTTGATGACGGATAATGAAGTCGAGGGCGTTCTGGGCCATGAAATGGGGCACGTCGCGCTTGGCCACTCCCGCAAGGCGATGCAGCTGGCTTACGCGGCGACGGCGGCGCGTACGGCTATCTCTTCAACCGGCGGCGTCGCCGCCTCGTTGTCACAGTCCCAGCTTGCCGATCTGGGTGAAAAACTGGTCAATGCGCAATTCTCGCAGTCACAGGAAAAGCAGGCCGATGACTATTCCTTTGAGCTGTTGAAAAAACGCGGCATCAAAACCGAAGGGCTGGCGACCAGTTTTGAGAAACTGGCCAAGCTGGATGCCGGACATCAAAGCAGCATGTTTGATTCACATCCCCCGTCGGAAGAGCGGGCCAAACATATTCGTGAACGCATTGCCGCTGAAAAGTAATGATTACGAATTTTAATAATTAGTCGTTGAAAACGATTTATTCGTCCGGCGCCTGACACATTCAGGCGCCTTAATGAAATCCGGTCCATGTTTCCCAGCCGCGGAACTGAAATCAGGCAAAATTAGCGTTTTTTCAGCGGCCGCCGTTAATTATTGTTACCCTGCGGCAGCATTTTTTGCCTTTTCCTTAAGATTAAAATCTTGATACTTATTTTAATGCTATGCGGTTATATAGCCTGCTGAAAAGCAGGGTAGTCAATTCGCCACAGGATTGCCGGCGGCGATAGCACATTAATTGATAGAAAACACCAATCAAATAAATTGATTCAATAGTTATTAATATCAATTAATCTATTCAGCTCTTCGCTTTCAACGGGCTAAATTGATGTATTTTAAAGATAGCAATGATTTTACAAATCAAGCATACTATATGCTCATGGGTATAATCGGCTTTTACCAATATAATCATAACGATATAAATCAAACGTTTTGCCATTCCACGTTTTTCAAGCTATTCATTGCATTAAAGATTTAAAACCACTTTAGAGTAACATTTTTTTTACGGTTGAGTGACACGGGCAGCATCAATAACCACTGTTGGTTTATGTTCTTCTTAAAAAATAAACTCTTATGTGCTAAAAATCATGGATGTCAGAATTTTCAGCAAATGCCATTTTACCATCGTAGGCTTACGAGAGGTCCTATCCCGCTCCCCTATGCTATATGTAAGGCCTGCTTATAGGTTTACCCTGCCTCACGCAAGAACGAGCGGTATTTTTATCATTGACGGCAGCAGCGAAGGGTTCGAAGAATATTATGAGTCAGTAAGAACCTCTTTTTACAAGACCGCCTCGTTATTCATTATCATCAATAACTCCCCTTATCATCCTCCGGTGTGTATTGATGAAAAAACCATGCTTATTTCTAAATCATCACCGATAGATTTCTTTTATAAACTGCTGGACTTTATCCAGCCCCAGAACCCGCATTTTCTCAATCCTGTCAGACTTTCCAAATCAGAGCAGGCTGTTTTTCAATATTGGACTTCCGGCTATACCGCGGAATCAATTTCAGAAATTATCGGGCTAAATAAAAAATCGGTATTGAACAGTAAATCAAGATTACTGAATAAATACGGCGTGCAGGATAAGAACTCGTTACTGCTTATCGCCAAAATTCTCTTCAGAGACGGCATCGCGGAGCAGCCGTCTTACTTACCTGAATCAACACCAAATATTACCGTTATGGGTTCGCTGGCATTAAGGTGAAAAGGATGTGCATAAGCACATCCCCTGCCGACAAGCCGCTATTCGTCTTCCAGATAGGTATAGCCGTAAAGACCGGTTTCAAACTCTTCCAGGAACTGCGCCTGAAGGTCCGCATCCAGTTCGGTGGCTTTTACCTGATCGCGGAAACGGGCCATCAAGACTTCCGGATCGAGCTGAACATATTCCAACATGTCGGCAACCGTATTCCCTTCGTCCGACTCCTCAATCTCAACCGAGCCATCCTGGAAAACGAATACGTCGACCGTGGCGGTGTCGCCAAACAGGTTATGCATATTCCCCAGAATTTCCTGGTAAGCGCCGACCATAAAGAAACCCAGTAACGGCGGATTATCGGGATCGTACGGCGGCATCGGCATCGTCGTCGCAATACCGTCGCCATCCACGTAATGATCGATGGAGCCGTCCGAATCACAGGTAATGTCCAGCAGTACGGCGCGGCGCTCGGGCGGTTTATCCAGCCCTTCCAGCGGCATGACCGGGAACAGCTGATCGATGCCCCACGCATCCGGCATCGACTGGAACAGCGAGAAATTGACGTACAGCTTGTCGGCCATGCGCTCCTGCAGCTCATCGATAATAGGCCGGTGGGCGCGATTACTGGGGTCCAACTGCCGCTGAATGTCCTGACAGATGCTCAGATAAAGCTGTTCCGCTTTCGCCCGCTGGGTTAAGTCCAGCATGCCGTGCGTATACTGGGTATGCACATCGTGCAGGTCCATCTGGCTGTCATGCAGCCACTCGCGCAGCGAACGGCGCTTGCCCGGCTGTTTGATTTCCTGCCAGGTCGACCACAGGCTTTCCAGCGCGCGCGGAGCGTCTGCATCCGGCGCCGTAGGTTCGCTGAACTCATTGCGCTCCACGCCGATAATATTGGAAACCAATACCGTGTGGTGCGCCGTCACCGCGCGGCCCGACTCGGTGATAACCGTCGGGTGGGGCAAGCCATGCTCATTGCAGGCGTCGCCGATGCCCCAGATAACATTGTTGGCATATTCATTCAGACCGTAGTTCACCGAGCAGTCCGATTGGGAACGGGTGCCTTCATAATCCACCCCCAGACCGCCGCCGACGTCGAAGCACTGGATATTGACTCCCAGCTTGTGCAGCTCAACGTAGAAACGGGCGGACTCGCGCACCCCGGTGGCGATATCGCGAATATTGGCCAACTGCGAGCCGAGGTGGAAATGCAGCAGCTGCAGGCTATCCAACCGTCCCACCGCGCGCAGCGTTTCAACCAATTGCAGCACCTGAACCGCCGCCAGACCGAATTTGGATTTTTCGCCGCCGCTGGACTGCCATTTGCCGGATCCTTGCGAAGCCAGGCGGGCACGAACGCCGAGACGAGGCACCACGTTCAGGCGCTCGGCCTCTTCCAGCACCAGCTTAATCTCGGACATTTTTTCAATGACCAGGTAAACCTTGTGCCCCAGCTTTTCGCCGATCAGCGCCAGACGGATATACTCGCGGTCTTTATAACCGTTACAGACGATCACCGTACGCGTCATTCCCGCGTGCCCCAGCACCGCCATCAACTCCGCCTTCGAGCCCGCCTCCAGCCCCATCGGTTCGCCCGAATTGACCAGCGACTCGATCACGCGGCGGTGCTGATTGACTTTGATGGGGTAGACCAGAAAGTAGCCGCCCTGGTAGCCAAAGGCTTCGCGCGCCCGTTTAAACGCCCCATTAATGGAGCGCAGACGGTGCTGAAGAATTTGCGGAAAACAGAACAGCGCGGGCAGGCGCTGATGGTTCTCCTCCTGCAGATCTTTAACCAGCATGGCCAGATCGACGCGGGCTTCCGGCACATCCGGATCCGGACAGACGCTGATATGCCCCAGCTCGTTGACGTCGTAATAATTATTGCCCCACCAGGCAATATTATAGGTACGAAGCATTTCGCTGGCATTGCGGTCATTCATGGCAACCTCCTGCATGGAGCGCAAATTTTCATGTTTACCCGTCGCTGACGAGCCGTGATGAATCATGTCGTCAGACATAACGAACCTCTATTAGTGTAAAACACGTTGTCAGACTCCGTGGTCCGGGTCAGTGAAACTGGTTGTGAAAAATCACCGGGAAATCATTGCCAGAGGAGCGTCGCATGCGTCTGGCTCAGGAAATAAACGACGGGTTAGCCGGCCCTGGAGTCCTGCGTCGCATTCAGCGACAGGCAACTTCGGGCCAACGAAAAGAAGGGTTGAGCAGCTGACGCCATAGCGTCGAGAGAAAAGCGTTGCGAGCGCAACACACTCAGTAAACAACGGATCATCAATCCTATCACCTCCACGTGCGCCGCAAGGTCCGGGTATGCGGTCAGCCTTAATCAAACGGTTCAGTATATCACATCACGACCAACAAACCGCTCGCCGTTTATACCGGGATGACGATGGAAAAGCAAAATGAAAATATCCCGGCGGCCGACCTCCAGCAACCGGCAAGCTGACGGCGATGGACGGCTAAAACTAAAAACTGCTGGCAATGGGGCCAAAATGTGACCTAGAATAGCCATCCAGATGTTAATCCATCTATACCGATTCACTGATACACGGCTTAACGGCTTTGATTTGAAGGTAAAGAAAACTCATGGCTAAACACCTTTTTACGTCCGAGTCCGTCTCTGAAGGACATCCTGACAAAATTGCTGATCAGATTTCCGATGCGGTCCTTGACGCCATTCTGGAGCAAGATCCCAAGGCTCGTGTCGCTTGCGAGACTTACGTAAAAACCGGCATGGTGTTAGTCGGTGGTGAAATCACGACCAGCGCCTGGGTAGATATCGAAGAAATTACGCGCCGCACCATCCGCGATATTGGCTACGTTAATTCCGAAATGGGCTTTGACGCCAACTCCTGCGCCGTGCTGAGCGCCATCGGCAAGCAATCTCCCGATATCAACCAGGGCGTTGACCGTACCGACCCGCTGGAGCAGGGGGCGGGCGATCAGGGCCTGATGTTTGGCTACGCGACCAACGAAACCGATGTGCTGATGCCGGCGCCGATCACCTACGCCCACCGTCTGGTGCAGCGCCAGTCCGAAGTGCGTAAAAACGGTACGCTGCCGTGGCTGCGCCCGGACGCGAAAAGCCAGGTCACTTTCCTGTATGACGACGGCAAAATTGCCGGTATCGATGCCGTGGTGCTGTCCACCCAGCACTCGGAAGATATCGCTCAGCATGATCTGCATGAAGCGGTGATGGAAGAGATTATCAAACCGGTTCTTCCGGCCGAATGGCTTACCGCCGGCACCAAATTTTTCATCAACCCGACGGGTCGTTTCGTTATCGGCGGCCCGATGGGCGACTGCGGTCTGACCGGACGTAAAATCATTGTCGATACCTACGGCGGCGCGGCGCGTCACGGCGGCGGCGCGTTCTCCGGCAAGGATCCGTCAAAAGTCGACCGTTCCGCCGCTTACGCCGCGCGCTACGTGGCGAAAAACATCGTCGCCGCCGGTCTGGCCGAACGCTGCGAGATCCAGGTGTCCTACGCCATCGGCGTGGCTGAACCGACCTCCATCATGATCGAAACCTTCGGCACGGAAAAGATTTCAACCGAGCGGCTTACCCTGCTGGTGCGTGAATTCTTCGACCTGCGTCCGTACGGTCTTATCAAGATGCTGGATCTGCTGCACCCGATCTATCAGGATACCGCCGCTTACGGTCACTTCGGGCGCGAACATTTCCCGTGGGAAAAAACCGATAAGGTCGCGCAGCTGCGTGAAGCCGCCGGTTTGTAAGCGCAATACCGCATCGCTCCTCCCCCCTGACAAGGGGGAGACTGGGAGCGGGTCATTGCGCTTCGCCCCGCCCCGTTTTATGCTTCTCCGTATGAACACACCGAGAATTCCCATTGCCCATCACCAGGCGGTAATGCGCTGCCTGCGCGATAAGCTCCAGCTAGCCAATACGGCTTTGGACACCCATTATCCCGAACCCGCGGTCAACTATCAGCAACGCGGTTCCACCGCCGGCACCGCCTGGCTACAGCACTGGGAAATCCGCCTCAATCCTGTCCTCTTGCAGGAAAACCAGCAAACTTTTATTGATGAAGTCGTCCCGCACGAACTGGCGCATTTGCTGGTATTCGCCCGCTTCGGCAAAGTGGCGCCGCACGGCAAAGAGTGGCGTTGGATGATGGAAAATGTGTTACAGACGCCCGCCAGAAGAACGCATCGCTTTGCCGTGCAATCCGTGCAGGGTAAAACCTTCCCCTACCAATGCGATTGCCGGCAACATGAGTTAACCGTGCGCCGCCATAACCGCGTGCTGCGCGGCGAAACAGAATATCGCTGCCGGCAATGCGGCAGGACATTACGTTTTATCGTAACAAATTCTATTTAAAAGAAAATTCTCAGTTTAAAAACTGCTTTTTGCATTTGCCTGCCGCAGGCTCATCCGGTAGTCTGCCTGCTTTGTTGATTGTGGATTATTTGGAATATGCTACGCAAAACACTGATTATCGCCGCGGTCGGGCTGGGCCTGATTTCCGCCACCGCCTTTAGTCAAAACATTAATAATTTCTCGCAGGCAAAAGCGGCGGCGGTAGAGATAAATCAGGGCGCGCCGGGTTCGTTTTACTGCGGTTGCGACATCAAATGGCAGGGGAAAAAAGGCACCCCGGATCTCGCCTCCTGCGGCTATCAGGTAAGAAAAAGCGAACTGCGCGCCAACCGCATCGAGTGGGAGCACGTGGTTCCCGCCTGGCAGTTCGGCCACCAGCGCCAGTGCTGGCAAAATGGCGGCAGGAAAAACTGCAGCCGGGATCCGGTATACCGTGAAATGGAAATCGACCTGCATAACCTGCAACCCGCCATCGGCGAAGTCAACGGCGATCGCGGTAATTTCATGTATGGTCAATGGAACGGCGGAGAAGCGCAGTACGGCCAGTGCGAGATGAAAATCGATTTCAAAAACAAGCTGGCGGAACCGCCGGCCCGCGCCCGCGGCGCCATCGCCCGTACCTATTTTTATATGCGGGATCGCTACCAGCTGCGTTTATCCAGCCAGCAAACCCGATTGTTTGAGGTCTGGGACAAGCAATTCCCGGTAACGCAGTGGGAGTGCACCCGCGACCGGCGCATCGCCGCGAAACAGAGGAATCACAACCCTTACGTTCAACAGGCTTGCCAGCGATAGCCTGTCTACCTACTATAGCTATTCGTCCGTAAAACCACTGCCTGTGCGCGGTGGTTTGCCGCTATTGGCCCCGGCCGGTCCGATGCGGATTACTACATGATAAAGGTCACAACATCAGTATGCGAATCCCGCGCATTTTTCATCCCGAAACGCTGCCGCTCGCGGGCGGCGAAGTGGCACTGAGCGAAGATGCCGCCAACCACGTTGGGCGCGTTCTGCGTATGAGCAGCGGCCAACCGTTGCAATTATTCGACGGCAGTAATCACATCTTTGATGCTGAAATCGTGCTGGCGGATAAAAAAAATGTGCGCGTCCGCGTCGCTGAAGGTAAGTTGGAAGATAAAGAGTCGCCGTTACGCCTGCATCTTGGCCAGGTCATCTCCCGCGGCGAAAAAATGGAGTTCACCATTCAGAAATCCATTGAGCTGGGCGTGAACGTGATTACTCCCCTGCTTTCCGAACGCTGCGGGGTAAAATTGGACGGGGACCGTCTGGAAAAAAAACTCGTCCAGTGGCGAAAAATCGCCATCGCCGCCTGTGAACAATGCGGCCGCAACCGCCTGCCGCAAGTGCGCCCCGCCATGACGCTGGAAGCCTGGTGCGCCGAGCAGGATGCGGCGTTAAAACTCAACCTGCACCCGCGGGCGACGCAGAGCATTAATACCTTACCGTTGCCGGTAAATCAGATTCGGCTGCTGATCGGCCCGGAGGGAGGGCTTTCCGCCAGTGAAATTTCGATGACCTCAGAGTACGGATTTACCGATATCCTTTTGGGGCCGCGCGTATTGCGCACAGAAACTACCGCGCTCACCGCCATTACCGCCTTACAGGTACGTTTCGGCGATCTGGGGTAACAGGAGAACATAATGATCAAACTCGGTATCGTGATGGATCCTATCGACGCCATCAATATCAAGAAAGACACCAGCTTCGCCATGCTGCTGGAAGCGCAGCGCCGCGGCTGGGAACTGCATTATATGGAGATGAACGATCTCTATCTGCATGCCGGCGTGGCCCGCGCCGCCACCCGCCGTCTGAACGTTCAGTACGACTATGACGGCTGGTATGATTTCTCCGGCGATCAGGACATCGCGCTGGAGGAGCTGGATGTGATTCTGATGCGTAAAGATCCGCCATTCGATACGGAATTTATTTACGCCACCTATATCCTGGAGCGCGCGGAAGAGCAAGGCACGCTGATTGTCAATAAACCGCAGAGCCTGCGCGACTGCAACGAAAAGCTGTTCACCGCCTGGTTCCCGCATCTGACGCCCGATACCCTGGTGACCCGCAGCGCGGATAAGCTGCGCCAGTTCCACCAGAAACACGGCGACGTGATCCTCAAGCCGCTGGACGGCATGGGGGGCGCCTCGATTTTCCGCCTCAAGCAGGATGACGCCAACGTTTCCGTCATCATTGAAACGCTGACCGAGCATGGCAGCCGCTACTGCATGGCGCAAAATTATCTGCCGGCGATTAAAGAGGGCGACAAGCGCGTGCTGGTGGTGGACGGAGAACCGGTACCTTACTGTCTGGCCCGTATTCCCAAAAGCGGGGAGACGCGCGGCAACCTGGCCGCCGGAGGGCGGGGAGAAGCTCGTCCGCTGAGCGAAAGCGACTGGCAAATCGCCCGTGACGTGGCGCCGACGCTGAAGCGGAAAGGCCTGATTTTTGTTGGTCTGGATATCATTGGCGATCGTCTGACGGAAATCAACGTCACCAGTCCGACCTGCGTACGCGAGATCGAAGCGGCCTACCCGGATGTTTCCATCACCGGTATGCTGATGGATGCGATTGAAAAACGTCTGGCTGCGCGCAACAGCTGATGCGTGCCGGCGCCAGCTTCAGCCGGAACGCATAAACGTCCGGCTCGTCTTTGGTCGACGGGCCGATTATCAAACGCCGACAGAGATCGATAAAAACACATAATGAATTTACAGCATCACTTTCTCATTGCCATGCCCGCGCTCCAGGACCCGGTATTCAAACGTTCGGTGGTCTATATCTGCGAGCATAATGAAGACGGGGCCATGGGGCTGATCGTCAACAAGCCCATGGAACAGTTCACGGTGGAAAATGTGCTGAAAAAGCTGAAGATAGCGCCAACGCCGCGCGATCCGTCGATCCGCCTGGACAAGCCCGTTTTTGCCGGCGGCCCCCTGGCGGACGATCGTGGATTTATCCTGCATACGCCCCGTTCCGGTTTCGCCTCCAGCATCGGTATTTCAGCGGAGACCATGATCACCACGTCGCAAGACGTGCTGAAGACGTTGGGAACCGCGCAGCAGCCGGAAAACACCCTGGTGGCGCTGGGCTATTCCGCCTGGGATCAAGGCCAGTTGGAAAGCGAACTGCTGGACAACGCCTGGCTGACCACGCCGGCGGATAAAGAGATTCTGTTTCACACCCCGATTGCCGAACGCTGGCGCGCGGCGGCGAAAAAGCTCGGGGTGGATATCCACAATATCGCCGCCGAAGCAGGACACGCCTGATGGCGAGCCGCACCATTCTCGCCTTTGATTTCGGCACCAAAAGCATCGGCGTGGCTATCGGTCAGGAAATAACGCGCACCGCCCGTCCGCTGACGTCGTTCAAAGCGCAGGACGGCGTACCCGACTGGCAAAAAGTGGAAAAGCTGTTGTCCGAATGGCAACCGGCGCTGGTCGTCGTCGGGCTGCCGCTCAATATGGACGGCACCGAGCAGCCGCTGACCGCCAGAGCGCGAAAATTCGCCAATCGCCTGCACGGCCGTTTCGGCGTGCGGATCGAGCTGCATGATGAGCGGCTGAGCACGGTGGAAGCGCGCGCCGATCTGTTCGCACACGGCGGTTTCCGGGCGCTGGATAAAGGCAGCGTGGATGCCGCATCGGCGGTTATTATTCTGGAAAGCTGGTTTGAGGCGCAAAACCCCTAGCAATAGGGGCCGGCGGACGGCGGGAATTCATACGGTGTGCCTGTCGGCGCAGGCACACTGAAACAAAAAACTTCCGGGAGAAAAAACGCCTGGAGCGTTTTTTAACGCCGCTTGCGGCGGCCCGTCAGGGCGCCCTCCGTAAGTTTTTGACGTCGCGTTAGCGACGGCCCGAAAGGTGGCGGCCATGGAATGGCACGCCACAAAAAAACGCCGCCACTCAGGCGAAAGAGAGCTTACTCATCCGGGTACTCACGGATAAAACGCTCAACGTCACTCACCATCGATTCCGTTCCCACAAAGAAAGGCGAACGCTGGTGCAGCTTATCCGGGATAATATCCAGAATACGGTTTTCGCCGTCGCTGGCTTTACCGCCCGCCTGCTCCGCCAGAAACGCCATCGGATTGCATTCGTACAGCAGACGCAGTTTGCCTTGCGGGTAGCTCGCGGTGCTCGGATAGAGATAAATCCCGCCCTTCAACAGGTTGCGATGGAAGTCGGCGACCAGTGAACCGATATAGCGCGAGGTATAAGGGCGCAGCGTCGCTTCGTCCTGCTCCTGGCAGTACTTAATGTATTTCTTCACCCCCAGAGGAAATTTAATGTAATTCCCTTCGTTGATGGAGTACATATTCCCTTTTTCCGGGAAATGAACCTTTTCATGGGACAGGCAGAATACGCCCAGAGACGGATCGTAGGTAAAGGCATGCACGCCGTGACCGGTGGTATACACCAGCATGGTGGAAGATCCGTACACAATGTAGCCCGCCGCGACCTGCTTATTGCCCGGCTGCAGGAAGTCTTCTTCCGTTACCGAGACGCCCAAAGGGGTGGTACGTCGGTAAATGGAGAAGATGGTGCCAACGGATACGTTGACATCAATGTTGGAAGAGCCGTCCAGCGGGTCCATCAACACCACGTATTTGGCGTTTTCAGCCCGATCGCCTTCAAAAATGACAATCTCGTCCTCTTCTTCAGAGGCGATGCCGGCGACCTCGCCCCGCGCTTTTAACGCCGCTTTCAACTTCTCATTGGCGTACAGATCAAGCTTCATCTGTACTTCGCCCTGAATATTGGAAATGCCGCTGGCGCCTAAAATATCAACCAGACCCGCTTTGTTGATATCGCGGTGGATAATTTTGGCGCCCAGTTTAATCGCTGACAACAGCGCGGTAAGCTCACCGGTGGCATGAGAGAAATCGTGCTGTTTTTCGACGATAAATTCGCCTAACGTTTTCATAACACTATTCCAGAGTCTGCGGATGAAAAGCGGTTCATTGGTATACCGCCAACGTTTGCGCATGCAGTGTAGCCCAAAGAGAAAGTGAGTACCTAGTCAAATCCATTTCTTATGGCGGATTCATAGCGTTAGAATGTGCGCAATCACATTGTATAAATGGAAACTGTATGCGTATTCATATTTTAGGTATCTGCGGCACCTTTATGGGCGGCCTGGCGCTGCTGGCCCGTTCATTAGGACATCACGTAACAGGCTCAGATGCGAACGTTTATCCTCCCATGAGTACCTTACTGGAAGAACAGGGAATCACGCTGATTCAGGGTTACGACCCGGCTCAACTCGATCCCGCGCCCGACCTGGTTATCGTGGGCAATGCGATGACGCGCGGGAACCCCTGCGTCGAAGCCATGCTGGAACAGGGGCTGCCTTATGTCTCCGGCCCGCAATGGCTGCACGATGACGTCCTGCGCCATCGCTGGGTGATTGCGGTCGCCGGTACGCACGGCAAGACCACCACGGCGGGCATGGTTACCTGGATCCTGGAAGATTGCGGCTACCAGCCGGGGTTCGTGATTGGCGGCGTGCCGGGAAACTTTACCGTCTCGGCGCGTCTGGGCGCCAGCCCGTTTATGGTGGTCGAGGCCGACGAATATGACTGCGCCTTCTTTGATAAGCGTTCCAAGTTCGTTCACTACAGCCCCCGCACCCTTATTCTGAATAATCTGGAATTCGACCACGCCGATATTTTCGACGACCTGAAAGCCATCCAGAAACAGTTCCACCACCTGGTGCGTCTGGTTCCCGGCAGCGGGAAAATCATCCTGCCGGCCAACGATGTTCATCTAAAGCAGGTGATGGCGATGGGATGCTGGAGCGAGCAGGAGCTGGTCGGTGAAGACGGCGTGTGGAATGCGAAAAAAGCGACTACCGACGCCAGCGAATACCAGGTTTACCTGAACGGCGAACAGGTTGGCGAAGTGCATTGGGATCTGGTCGGCGAACACAATATGCACAACGGGCTGATGGCGATTGCCGCGGCGCACCACGTGGGCGTACTGCCTGCCGATGCCTGCCGCGCCCTGGGGGGATTCGTCAACGCCCGCCGCCGCCTCGAATTACGCGGCACCGAGCATGGCGTTAGCGTTTATGATGATTTCGCCCACCACCCTACCGCCATACTGGCGACGCTGGCCGCGCTGCGCAGCAAAGTCGGCGGGACGGCGCGCATTCTGGCGGTGCTTGAACCGCGCTCCAACACCATGAAGATGGGGATGTGCAAAAACGAACTCGCGCCGTCGCTGGGCCGCGCCGACGAGGTCTTTTTGTTCCAGCCGCAGCATATTCCCTGGCAGGTCGCCGAGGTGGCGGAAGCCTGCGTGCAGCCCGCGCACTGCAGCGCCGACGTCGATACGCTGGTGGAGATGATTGTGAAGACCGCACAGCCGGGCGATCACATTCTGGTCATGAGCAACGGGGGCTTCGGCAACATCCATAATAAACTGCTGGACGCATTGAAGAATAAAGCGCTGGCGGAAATCGCCGCGGTTAAATAGAGGGGCGGTAAAAAGGACGGGGTTACCCGCCCTTTGCAACTAATCAGGCATCAAACGGATCGCGCAGGATAATCGTTTCGCTGCGATCCGGACCGGTAGAGATAATATCCACCGGAACGCCGGTCAGTTCTTCTACGCGTTTGATATAGTTCAGCGCCGCCTGCGGCAATTTATCGCGCTGCTGCACGCCGAACGTGCTTTCGGACCAGCCAGGCAAGGTTTCATAGATCGGCTCGATGCCATCCCAGCCGTCGGCGGCCAGCGGGGTGGTATCCACTTCGCTGCCGTCCGGCATACGGTAGCCGACGCAGAGTTTGACTTCTTTCAAGCCGTCCAGCACGTCCAGCTTGGTCATACAGAACCCGGACAGCGAGTTGATCTGTACCGCCCGGCGAACGGCAACCGTGTCCAGCCAGCCGGTACGGCGGCGGCGGCCGGTGGTGGCGCCGAATTCGTTGCCTTTCTCGGTAAGGTAGTCGCCGACGTCATCAAACAGCTCGGTCGGGAACGGACCGGCGCCGACGCGGGTGGAATAGGCTTTGACGATACCCAGCACGTAATCAACGTAACGCGGGCCCAGGCCGGAACCTGTCGCCACGCCGCCGGCGGTGGTATTCGAAGAGGTCACATACGGATAGGTGCCGTGGTCGATATCCAGCAGCGTGCCCTGCGCCCCTTCAAACATCACAAATTCGCCGCGCTGATGCGCCTTGTACAGCAGGTCGGACACATCAACCACCATGCCGGTCAGGATGTCGGCGATCGCCAGCACGTCATCCAGCACTTTCTGATAGTCGACCGCTTCGACTTTGTAATAGTTAACCAGCTGGAAGTTATGGTATTCGACGATCTCTTTGAGCTTGACGGCAAAAGTTTGTTTATCAAACAGATCGCCGACGCGCAGCCCGCGGCGGGCGACTTTATCTTCATAAGCCGGACCGATGCCGCGCCCCGTCGTGCCGATGGCCTTCGCGCCGCGCGCTTTTTCACGCGCGTTATCCAACGCCACATGATAAGGAAGAATCAACGGGCAAGCTTCGGAAAGCAGCAAACGCTCGCGTACCGGGACGCCGCGCGCTTCAAGATCCGTCATTTCTTTCAACAATGCGTCAGGCGCCAGCACCACGCCGTTAGCGATGATGCTAACAACGTTTTCACGCAGAATGCCCGAGGGAATTAAATGAAGAACGGTTTTTTCACCGTTGATAACCAGAGTATGGCCAGCATTGTGGCCACCTTGGTAGCGCACGACATATTTAGCCCGTTCAGTCAGCAGGTCAACGACCTTACCTTTACCTTCGTCACCCCATTGGGTGCCCAGTACGACGACGTTCTTTCCCATCTCAAGAATCACCAGGTTGCTTAAAAAAGGATTCTAACATCTCATTTGCTCGTTTTCAGTACTTTTAGCACCGGTTTGCGCACATTTTTCCGCGCTATTTTAACCGCCCATGCGGCTACGCAACATATAGTAGACAACACATCCGGCAACCACTATTCCGCCGCCAAAACGTCGTAACGTGTTATCAGGCAACTGCGCCATCGCCAAAATCATCCGCCGCCAGATCCGGGGAAACAGCAAGGGACCCAGCCCTTCGATAATCAGCACCAGCCCCAGCGCCATCCACACGGTTGCGTTCATAAAAACTCCATAAAAAATCGCCGGGAGCGATTGTAAACGTCGCTTACGACGGCCCGAAGGGGGACGGGCAGGAAGCCCGTCATAAAAAAAGCCCGTACTTACGGGCTTTAGGCAAATTTGCTTCAGTCAGCGATTAATGACGGAGCGTCGTTTCCGGCGATTTCATATAGCGGAAGAAATCGCTGTCCGGGCTCAGCACCATCACGTCCTGATTAGAACTGAAGCTGCTTTCATAGGCGCGCAGGCTACGAATGAAAGAGTAGAAATCAGGATCTTCGCTGAAGGCCTGGGCAAACAGTTTCGCCGCTTCCGCATCGCCTTCACCACGGGAAATACGCCCCTGGCGCTCGGCTTCCGCCAGCGTACGGGTTACCTCGTAGTCGGCCGTCGCTTTTAACTTCTCGGCCTCTTCCTGACCCTGCGAACGGTGGCGACGCGCTACCGCTTCACGTTCCGCACGCATACGTTGGTAGATGGCGTCGGACACTTCGGTCGGCAGGTTAATCTGCTTGATGCGCACGTCGATGACTTCGATACCCAGCGCCGCCATACTGTTCGGGTTAACGTGCGGCTGAGCGCCGGTGGTTTCCTCCGCAACGCGGGCCGCGGCCGAAGCAATGGCGTTATCGGCTTCCGTGGTCTCGCCGGTACCGGTGTTCAAGGCGTCACGCACATCGGTCATCAGTTGGCCGCGCGAATCGGTAACGATGCCTTTTAAATCCAGACGGCCGATCTCGGAACGCAGACGGTCGCTGAATTTACGTTTCAACAGCACTTCCGCCTGAGAAACATCGCCGCCGCCGGTCGCCAGATAGTAACGACTGAAATCGCTGATGCGCCATTTGATATAGGAATCGATAATCAGGTCTTTCTGCTCTTTGGTAATAAAGCGGTCGGCCTGATTTTCCATGGTCTGAATACGGGCATCCAGCATCTTCACCGAGTCAATGAACGGGATCTTGAACTGTAATCCCGGGGCATAGATCAGCGGTTTGTTTTCATCATCGCGCAACACTTTGCCAAAACGCATCACGATGCCACGCTGGCCTTCCTGCACCACAAACAGTGACGCATAGACCACCACCAGTACCAGGATCAGGATAAATAGTAAGGGCTTACGCATTAATTATTCTCTCCCTACTCGAGTGAGGTCATCACGTTGCGCATTCGCTCTGCGCTGATCCATGATATTTCCATTGTTGCTGCTACGCGTCTGGCCAGTGCTCGCCCCGCTGTTGCCGGACGTGGCGGGCAAACGCAGCGGGTTGGCGCCGCTGTTGCCTGACGGCGTATTCTCGCCGCTGGCGGATGAACCGCCGCGCAGCATCTGATCCAGCGGCAGCACCATCAGGTTGCCGCCTTTGTCATTGACCAGCACTTTACGGGTATGGCTCAGTACGCGCTCCATGGTTTCGATATACAGACGTTCGCGCGTAATCTCGGGCGCGGCCTTGTATTCCGGCAACACCCTGGCGAAACGGGCCACTTCACCCTGCGCTTCCAGAACGGTACGGGTTTTGTAAGCGCGAGCCTCTTCCAGAATACGCTGCGCCTGACCGTTGGCGCGCGGCTGAACCTCGTTGGCATAGGCTTCCGCTTCACGAATATATTGCTGCTCGTTTTCACGGGCGGCAATGGCGTCGTCAAACGCGGCCTTGACCTCTTCCGGCGGACGCGCCGCCTGGAAGTTGACGTCCAGCAGGGTGATGCCCATATTGTAAGGACGCACCGTTTCCTCCAGCACGCGCTGGGTATCGGTACGCACGATGGTTCGGCCCTCGGTCAGGATCTTATCCATGGTGTACTTGCCGATCACGCCGCGCAATGCGCTGTCCGTCGCCTGACGCAGGCTGTCATCGGCGTTGGTTACGCTGAACAGGTAGCGTTCCGGTTCGGTTACGCGATACTGCACGTTCATTTCGACGCGCACCACGTTTTCGTCCGAGGTCAGCATCACGCCCGACGTCGCCAGTTCACGTACCGATTCCACGTTAACGGCCCTGACGGAGTCAATGAACGTCGGCTTCCAGTTCAGACCGGGTTCGACCTGATGGCTGAATTTACCAAAGCGCGTCACCACGCCGCGTTCCGCTTCTTTGATGGTATAGAAGCCGCTGGCCGCCCAGATGACAACCGCCGCGACCGCGACGATGCCGACAACCCGACCGCCCAGGCCGGAGCCGCCGGAAGTCCCGCCGTTGCCGGAGCCCGTACCTTTTCCTCCTCCCAGTTCGCTGAGTTTTTTACTCAGCTTGCGGAAGATATCGTCCAGATCCGGCGGCCCTTGCTCCCGACCGCCTTTATTATTATTTCCGCCAGAGTTGCCGCTATTGTTATTGCTGCTCCCCCACGGGTCGCGGTCCTGTCCGTTATTACCGGGCTGATTCCACGCCATGTTTTAGCTCCATTCTTTATGATAGATGTTCTTCAGGTTCAATATCCCAGAGTCCGTCAGACTATTTCGCCGTTCAGACCGTTTCTGCCAGTCAGACAACATAATCCGTCAGTTCCTGCTCTTGTTTACAGAGGCGGCGCCAGTCGGCAATCGGCATACGAATGGCTAAACCGATATGCCCGTCCTCTTCAATCCATTCTTTTTCTATTGCCTGAAGCTGATAAAAGCGGCTGCGCAAACGTCCGGCCTGAGGGGGAAGGCTCAATGAATATTGCGCAATTTCCCCGGATAGCCGTTCGGTCAACGCTTGAAATAGCAACGGAATACCTTCACCGCTCTGAGCTGAAAGCCACACTCTGACCGGTAAATTTTCTTCGTTGCGATCGATACGCGGCACGAAATCTTCCAGCATATCAATCTTGTTCATTACCAACAGCGCAGGAATTTCATCCGCCTCAATCTCCGCCAGCACCGTATTCACCGCGTCGATGTTCTCGTCAAGACGAGGATCGGCGGCGTCCACAACGTGCAACAGCAGAGAGGCCTGACGCGTCTCCTGTAACGTAGCCTTAAACGCAGCCACCAAATCGTGCGGCAACTGCCGGATAAAACCTACGGTATCCGCCAGCACCGTGTCACCGACATCATCCACCTCAATACGGCGCAATGTCGGATCCAGCGTGGCAAATAACTGATCGGCCGCATATACGCCGGCCGATGTTATCTTGTTAAACAGCGTGGATTTACCGGCGTTGGTATAGCCCACCAGCGAAACCGTCGGCACATCGGCGCGTACTCGCGCCCTGCGCCCCTGTTCGCGCTGTTTCTCCACCCGTTCGAGACGGGATAAAATCTGGCTGATGCGATTACGCAGCAGCCGGCGGTCGGTTTCAAGCTGGGTTTCCCCCGGGCCACGCAGACCGATGCCCCCTTTTTGCCGCTCAAGGTGCGTCCAGCCGCGAACCAACCGGGTGGCGAGATGGCGCAACTGCGCCAGCTCTACCTGTAATTTGCCTTCGTGGGTTCGCGCGCGCTGGGCGAAAATATCCAGGATCAACCCGGTGCGGTCAATCACCCGGCACTCGCATAAACGTTCCAGATTACGTTCCTGGGCGGGCGTCAACGCGTGATCGAACAGCACCACAAAAGCGTCGGTTTCTTTTACTGCCTGGGCAATTTCTTCGGCTTTGCCTTCGCCAACAAAATACTTGGGATGAGGTGCTTTACGGCTGCCGGTAATCACCTGCAACGACTCAATACCGGCAGAGGAAACCAGAGACTCAAACTCCAGCAGGTCTTCGGTATCTTTATCTTGCGAGAAGTAAATATGAACAAGTATGGCCCGTTCACCGGCTTCATAACGGTCAAACAAGCGAGTAACCTCTCAAACTAACAAAAAACACCGCGGCGGAGGGGATGAGCAATGCGTTCTTCACCCCCGCCGCGGTGAATTGACGATACGCTTTATTCAGCGTCATCACTTTCCTGCGGCTGTTGCTGACCCGCCGGATTACTACCATGGTAATTGCTGGCGCCTGGATTATTACTGTGATGAGACACCGGACGGGATGGAACCACTGTAGAAATGGCGTGCTTGTACACCATCTGGCTAACCGTATTTTTTAACAAAATGACAAACTGATCGAAGGACTCAATCTGACCCTGCAGCTTAATACCATTCACCAAATAAATCGAAACCGGAACACGTTCACGACGCAATGCGTTCAGGAACGGATCTTGCAAAGATTGCCCCTTAGCCATTCTATATTTTCCTTATTTGTATGTTGTTTGTAACAAAGAACCCACAGGGTTCTAAAATACCGATGTGAAAAATTTGTACGCTGAGACCTAGCCAATTGTACACAATCACTCAACCTATGCACTAACAACCTGTATTACCTTGTCTAACGCTTCCTGCGGCTTTTCGCTGTCCAGCCAATGGACATCGTCCCAACCGCGCAACCAGGTCATTTGTCGCTTGGCAAGCTGACGCGTCGCACAAACTCCCCGATAAACCATTTCATCATAATCAATTTCACCGGATAAATATGACCACATCTGGCGGTAACCGACACAACGAATGGAAGGCAAATCCCTATGCAAATCATTTCGGGCAAAAAGAACCCGGGCCTCCGCCTCAAAACCCGCCGCCAACATCTGGTGGAAACGCAGCTCGATGCGCTGATGCAGCAATTCGCGCGTCGCCGGAGCAATAGCGAACTGATGAACGCGATAAGGCAGCGTTTCTCCAGCCGTTTTTGTCAGTTCAGTTAAAGTGTTACCTGAAACGAAAAAAACTTCCAGTGCCCGCGAGAGTCTCTGCGGATCATTTGGATGAATCCGAGCCGCGGCAACCGGATCTATCTCACATAACCGGCGATGCATCGCCTCCCAGCCAACGGCCTCCGCCTGCTCTTCGATGCGTTGCCGAACCGCGGCGTCGGCCGGGGGCAGCGGGGATAATCCTTCCAGCAACGCCTTGAAATAGAGCATCGTCCCCCCCACCAACAGGGGAATGCGCCCGGCGGCGCTGATTTGCGCCATTTCCCGCAGCGCGTCCCGGCGAAAATCCGCCGCGGAATAGGCCTGCGCCGGGTCGAGAATATCGATCAGCCGATGCGGCGCCAGAGCCAGTTCTTGCGCGCTCGGTTTGGCGGTACCGATATCCATGCCCTTATAGATGAGGGCTGAATCAACGCTAATCAACTCCACCGGCAAATATTGACGCAATGCCATCGCCAGCGCCGTTTTTCCGGATGCCGTCGGCCCCATGATAAAAATAGCCGGCGGATAGGACGCCGTTGCAAAATCACTCATGCTGCAAAGCCCTGATGGCTGTATTGACGTCCATCGGATATAAAAGTTCAGCCGGAGGGTCTTTTACCAACCGCGGACAAAGCCGCTCCACATCCGTTAATAATTGTATCGCCTGGGAATGGCTCCAGTTTTGCTGTTCGCTGTTCAACCGGGCGGCCAACCATGCCGCCAGAACCTGCGGCTCTATCATTTTATAATCGGCCAGATAGCCTAACAGTTCAGAGATCAAGTTTTGTAAATTTTGTTGGCGTAATGGTAAAGGTACCGCCCGTAAGGTGGCGCGCTGCGATTCGACCAGAATATCGATGCCAAAAGTCGTCAACAGGGGCCGGTGTTTCGCCAGCACCGCCAGTTCGGATTTATTCAGCGTCAGGCGCTGGGGAATCAATAACGGCTGCGGACGCAGCCCGCTTTCCGGCGGCGTCAGCTGCACCTGTTTCAGGCAGCGCTCCGCCACGGATAAAGAGAGCAGCGCCAGCCCTTTGCGATATTCAAGCAGGGCATAGCAAGGCGGATAGACGGTTAAAACGCGGCCGAACCCGGTCGCATTGCTCTCCAGCGGCGATTCCGCAACGGCCGGCGATGTTTCTGGCTGCGCCGCCGGCGCACTCCGCCGCCCGGCCGCGGGTTCAGCCGGCGCAGGGATAGCGCCGCTCTCCGCCGCGCCGCGCCGGGATCCCTCTTCATTCAGATCAACCGGTCGCAACAGCTTCTGGTATAGCTCGCCCTGTTTCTTCTGATAGCCCTGTCCGGCGGGATAAGCCGGATGCGGCGTCTCACTGGCGCGGCCGGAACCCTGGGGGCGTTTAGCCGGCGGGGAGATGGCAGGCTGGGCAAAATGATTTTCACCGGCGGCGGTACGGTTTTCCTGCTGCCACTGCATGGGCTGTTCGCTTCCCGGCTCGGGCATCAACAGCCTTGGCGCGGATACCTGCTGCAATACCGTCATCACCGCCTGATAAATAAAATCATGCACCAGGCGCGCCTGATGAAAACGCACTTCATGCTTGGCGGGATGCACATTGACGTCAACCTGATGCGGATCGACCTCCAGATAGAGGACGTAAGCCGGTTGCTGCTCGTCTTTGAGCCGATCCTGATAGGCCTGGCGTATCGCATGGTTGATCAATCGATCGCGCATCATGCGTTGGTTAACGTAACAATATTGCATTTCGGGCAGTTGCTTCGCCCCGGAAGGATCGGCCACCCAGCCGTGAATGGTCAGGTCGTCATGCTGCCATGACACCGTCAGCGCATGCTGTAAAAAGGCGCTGCCGCAGATACTGCCCAGGCGACGTTCATGCTGCGAAGGTTCCGGCGCGGGCCGGTATTGGCGGA
This sequence comes from Brenneria corticis, assembly GCF_003115855.1. Classification (GTDB taxonomy): domain Bacteria; phylum Pseudomonadota; class Gammaproteobacteria; order Enterobacterales; family Enterobacteriaceae; genus Brenneria; species Brenneria corticis. Next base: position 52,164 of record NZ_KZ819076.1, on the reverse strand, counting down.
TCAGCTTACCGTTGTGGCGCAGCGTAATGGCGACATCGAAACGCGCCAGGGCGATGCGCCGCACCACTTCATCGATATGCGCGAACTCGGTTTTCTCCGTGCGCATAAACTTTCGCCGCGCCGGCGTATTATAAAACAGATCCAGCACTTCCAGCGTGGTGCCGACGGGGTGTGCGGCAGGTTTGACCGTGACCGACATATCGCGCCCTTCGGCATAGGCCTGCCACGCTTCGGACTGCTGCGCGGTACGCGACGTCAGCGTCAGACGCGAGACGGAACTGATACTGGCCAGCGCTTCGCCGCGAAACCCCAGGCTGACAATGGCCTCCAGATCGTCGAGCGTGGCGATTTTACTGGTCGCATGACGCGCCAGCGCCAGCGTCAGTTCGTCCTTGCCGATACCCGCGCCGTTGTCGCGGATACGGATCAACTTGGCGCCGCCGCGCTCTATCTCAATATCAATGCGGGTCGCGCCGGCGTCCAGGCTGTTTTCCACCAGTTCCTTCACCACCGACGCAGGCCGTTCCACCACTTCTCCGGCGGCGATCTGATTAGCCAGTTGCGGCGGCAGAACCTGAATCGGCATGGTCTATCCCTCTTACAGCATCACAATAAACAGCACGATAATAATAAAAAACGCGCCCGGAAAAATCAGCCCGCTCAGGCGGAAGGAATAATCAACGTCTGGCCCAGCTGTACGTTGCCCGAGTTCATATCGTTCGCCCGCTGAATCTCTTTCATGCTGACGCCATAACGGGCGGCGATGGCGCTCAGGCTATCACCCCGCACAACTTTATGCCTGACGGGCGCCGCTTTTTTCGTATCGGCGACCGCGGTCGTCGCTTTGCTTGCCGTTGCCGGGATGTTCAGACGCTGTCCGACCCAGACGATATCTTTGTTCAGCTTATTAATGCTGCGGATCGCCGCCATGCTGACGCCATAGCGCGTCGCAATGGCCGACAGCGTTTCGCCTCGCGCCACCGTATGGCGGATACTGCCGCCGCTGTTCTTGCCGGTCGCAGCGTTGGAGGAACCGGTCGCGGCAGCGCTATTTGTCGCCGCCAGCGCCGGGCGGCCTTCCTGCTTTGGGGCGGCTTGCAACGGATGCGTCAGGAAATAATTGCGCAATCCCTGATAAATCGCGGTGGCGATTTTTTGCTGATAGGCGCTGCTTCCCAACAGGCGTTCTTCCCCCGCGTTGCTGATAAACCCGGTTTCCACCAGCAGCGAAGGGATATCCGGCGAGCGCAGCACGCCCAGACTGGCGTGTTCCGGACGGCGTTTATGTAATCCGCCGACGCGCTGCAGTTCGCCCAATACTTTGGTCGCGACGTCATAGCCGACGCGCTGCGAGTGTCCGAACTGCAGATCCAGCACCGCCTGGCTTAAATAGGGGTCGGCATTGCTGTTGGCCAGCAAATCGCCGGCGCCGCCCAGCAGCTCGGACTGCTTCTCATGTTGTTCCAGCCAGTTCGCCATTTCGCTGTTCGCCCGGCGATTGGACAGCACCCACACCGAAGCTCCGGTAGCGCTGCGATTCGGCGCGGCATCCGCATGGATGGAGACCAGAATATTGGCGCCGTGTTTACGCGCGACGTCCGAGCGCCCCATCACCGAGACAAAATAATCCCCGTCGCGGGTCAGCACCGGCTTGAAAGCGGGATCGGCGTTCAGCAAGGTTTGCAGCTTACGCGCAATGGCGATGGTGACGTTCTTTTCGCGCAGCCCGTTCTGACCGATGGCGCCGGGATCCTGTCCGCCATGTCCGGCGTCAATGGCCACCACCACCCGCTCGTTGCCGGCGGCGGCGGCGGCGCGCGCCGGCGCTCTGGCCGAGGCATTGCTGTTCACCACCACAGTCGGTTTATTATTGAACGGGTTTTTCACCGGTTCGGATTTTACCGGACGCGACTGGCCGGGCGCGGTCGGCGTGCTTTTCTGCGCCGCCGCTCTGGGCTTGTCGCCCGTAACCGTAAAGACCACCTTATGGCCGGAGCCGTCTTGCCGCGTGACCGCCTTGGTTCTGGCGGGCTGCGTCAGGTCGAGCACCAAACGGATGCTTTGCGCATCCTGCGCGTTGCTGGTGCGAATGCGTTTGATCAGATTTTGCCCGCTGAAATCCAGCGGCAATCCCTGGATCAGCGCCGTCTGGCGAATATCAATCACCACTCGCTCAGGATTATTGAGCGGAAAGAAAGCATAAATAGGCTGACCGCTAAAGCTCAGGCTTACCGTTGCCTGGCCGGAACCGTTACTCACCTGAATATCCGACAGGTTGGCGGCCCAGCCTGGCCCCGCCGCTATCAGCCACGCGCATACCAACAGTTTGATCATCCGACTTATCATGGTGCTTCTATCCCCAGCTGACCGGCCAAGCGCCGCAGGATCGCCTCTCCCTGCGCGGAGAGCGCCGAGAGTTCGGCTTGTCTGCCCGCTTGCTGATAATGCAAATGCAGTTCAAGATCGGCGGAGGGTAATACGCCGGCGCCCTGCTGCGGCCATTCAATCAGACAGATGGCATCCTGAACCAGATAATCGCGAATGCCCATAAATTCCAGTTCTTCAGGGTCGGCAAGCCGATAAAGATCGAAATGGTATACCGCCAGCGGCGATAACGCATAAGGCTCGACCAGGGTATAGGTCGGGCTCTTGACGTTTCCCTGATGCCCCAACGCCTGCACAAAGCCGCGGCTGAATGTGGTTTTTCCCGCTCCGAGCTCGCCATATAAATGCACGACGCAGGCGCTTTCACAGGCCTTAGCCAGCGCCGCGCCCAACGCGATGGTTGCTGCCTCGTCCGGCAGGGGTAACACGATTTTTTTCATTCTGTCTTTTCTAAGGGTATCCGTTCGGGATTGACATATTGAGACAACGCCGGCAGCAGATCGGTTGCCAGCATACCACGAGTTCCTCGCTGCGCGGCCAGTTCGTCCGCCGCCGCGCCGTGCGCCACGCATCCCGCGCAGGCGGCATCATACGGCGATAGCTTTTGCGCCAGCAAAGCGCCGATAATGCCGGACAGCACGTCGCCCATGCCCCCTGTCGCCATACCGGGGTTTCCCACATCGGCAATGGCCAGTTGGTCCTGCTCGCCGGCGACCACCGTGCCCGCGCCTTTTAAAACCACGACGCCGCCATAGCGTTTTACCAGTTTTTGCGCCGCAAGTAAGCGATCGCTTTCAATATCAGACACCCGGCAATGCAATAAACGAGCCGCCTCGCCAGGATGCGGCGTCAACACGCGATTCTGCCGTTTATGCGGATTGATTGCCAGCAGGTTAAGCGCGTCCGCATCCCATAACATGGGTTTGTTACAATTTTCCGCCAGCCGCAGCGCGTTTTTCCCCCACTCGCCCTGCCCCAGACCGGGACCGATCACCACCACATCCGCCCATTCCAGCCCCTGTTTCAGGGTATCCGCGCTCAGTTCCTGCACCATCAGTTCGGGACGATGCGTCAGCAATGCCGCCAGATAGAGTTTGTGAGTAAGCACTCGCACTAAACCGGCGCCGCTGCGCAAGGCGGCTTCCCCCGCCATAAACACCGCGCCGCCGGTGCCGTAATCGCCGCCCACGATCAGCAAGCGGCCGTTATCGCCTTTGTGCGCGCCGGGACGCCGCGGTTTTAGCCATTCGGTAAGCAACGCCGCGGACAGCCGCCGTATGGGCGCCTCCTGTCCGGCCAGCCAGTCAGTCACCCCCAGGGCGCTATAGTGTAACCGCCCCACGAAATCGCGTGCGCTTCCGGTTAACAGCCCCGGCTTCAGCGCGATAAAGGTCACCGTGTGCGCCGCATAAACGGCGTTGCCGGCACATTGCCCGGTTTCAGCATTTAAGCCGGAGGGAACATCAATGGATACCACCGGGGCGGAATGCGCGTTGGCCCGGGCAATCAGCGCGTCATAGGGCGGACGCGGCGCGCTGGCCAGACCGGTGCCCAGCAGTCCGTCAACGATCAGATCGACGTCATCAGGCCAGGGCGCGTCGGCATCCAGAATCGCGCCCCCCTGCTCCAGCCAGGACCGGCGGGCGGCGGAAGCCTCCTCCGGCAACGCGCGGCTTCCCTGACAGGCGATAACATAAGGGGTGATGCCCGCCGCCAGCGCCTGACTGGCGACCACATAGCCATCGCCGCCGTTGTTGCCATGGCCCGCCAGTATCAGCCAACGCCGGGCGGACGGATAATAGCGGCGCGCGACCTGAAAAGCGGCCTCGCCCGCGCGCAGCATCAGTTCATGTAATGAAACCCCGAGCTCGCGGGCGGCGTTTACCTCTTCACGGCGTACCCACTCCGCCCGGAATACCGAATGTGGAAGAGAAAAGTCATATCCCCGCGTTTTGCCGTCAGCCATCACGCCCCCTTATGGTTTCCCGAATGCTCCCAACTTAGCAAGCTATAGCGGTAACCGCCAGAGTTCGCTCCATTTACCGCGCATTCGGCCACTAAAGAGGAATGTGGTAAAATAGCCCGCTCTTTATTCCTTTTACGGCTGGTCATGGCATACCCCTACGATCTCGGTGAATTGGCACAACTTATCAAGCAATGGGGGCTATCGCTGGGCTTCCAGCAGGTCGGTATCTGCGACACGGATTTATCCGCCGAGGAACCCAGGCTACAGGCCTGGCTGGACAAGCAGTATCACGGTGAAATGGCCTGGATGGCGCGTCACGGCATGTTGCGCGCCCGCCCGCATGAACTGTTGCCCGGCACGCTGCGGGTTATCAGCGTGCGCATGAATTATCTGCCCGCCAAAGCGGCATTCGCCAGCACGCTGAAAAACCCGCAACTGGGGTACGTCAGCCGCTATGCCCTGGGACGCGATTATCACAAGCTGCTGCGCCAGCGCCTGAAAAAACTCGGCGAGCGGATTCAGGACTACTGCGGCGAACTGAATTTTCGTCCCTTCGTTGACTCAGCGCCGATAATGGAACGCCCGCTGGCGGCCAAAGCCGGCCTTGGATGGGTTGGTAAACACTCACTTCTATTAAACCGGGAGTCAGGCTCCTGGTTCTTTCTCGGCGAGCTGCTGATCGATTTGCCGCTGCCCGTCGACCAGCCGCAGCAAGAGCAGTGCGGCCGCTGCGTCGCCTGTATCACCACCTGCCCTACCGGCGCGATTGTTGAACCTTATACGGTTGACGCCCGGCGCTGTATTTCCTATCTGACGATAGAGCTTGAAGGCCCGATCCCTGAAGCGTTCCGTCCGTTAATAGGGAATCGCATCTACGGCTGTGATGACTGCCAGCTGATTTGCCCGTGGAACCGTTTCTCACAGTTGACCGACGAAACGGACTTCAGCCCGCGGGCGGCGCTCCATGCCCCGGAACTGCTGGAGCTATTCCAGTGGAGCGAAGAAAAATTTCTGCGAATTACCGAGGGGTCCGCCATTCGCCGCATCGGCCATCTGCGCTGGCTGCGCAATATCGCGGTGGCGCTGGGAAACGCCCCTTATCAGGACCGCATCGTGCTGACGCTGCAAACCCGGCTGGGGGAAAACGATCTGCTGGACGAACATATCCACTGGGCCATTGAACAACAAAGGATAGGCCGCGCATCACAGGGGATCGAGGTGCAATCCGCGCGCAAAAAGAGGCTGATTCGCGCGGTGGAGAAAGGCTTGCCGCGTGACGCCTGAGCCGTGGCGATCCGCTGTCATCAATTTGTCGCACCAGCTGTGGATAAATATAAAAACTCTTTGACAATCAACTGTCACAAAAAGTACAAGTGATCCTGATAACGTTTTATAAGTAATTTTTATCTATAGATATCAATAAAATAAAAAACAGAGCGCTGATAACGAGATAAGAGTGCGGGGAGAACGTCCACAGACGACCTGTGGATAAGTCTGTTCAAAACATTATGATTTTTTATGTGGATTAATAACAAGAGAATAGTAACGAGCCGGAAAAACAGGCTGGCGGGAAGCCAATAAACCTTAACGCTTCAACTGCGCCGACTTATCCGCATCCACGCGAAAAGTGGACGGCATTATGGAGTTGTTATCGCTCCTTGGCAAGCCCCCACGGCTTATTTTTTCCAACGGGAAACGCCAAAAAACCCATTGCGCGATGCGGAATGGGCCAGACAGGGTAAACACCAAGGGGATTGTGATAATAAACCCGCCGGCAGGCTATGCCGGCGTGGTCAATCACTCGGCGGGCTGCGTTCTGATCAGATAATCAAACGCGCTTAGCGAGGCTTTCGCCCCTTCGCCGGTGGCGATGATGATCTGTTTGTACGGCACGGTGGTGCAGTCGCCGGCGGCAAATACGCCTTTGACGCTGGTTTCGCACTTGGCGTCGATTTCAATTTCACCGATCCGGTTACGGGCGACCGTACCTTCCAGCCAGTTGGTGTTGGGCAGCAGGCCGATCTGCACGAAGATCCCTTCCAGCGGCAGTTGGTGCTGCGTATCGCTGACGCGATCCTTATAGGCCAGCCCGGTGACTTTCTGTCCGTCGCCTTGCACTTCCGTGGTCTGCGCGTTAACGATAATGTCGACGTTCGGCAGGCTGCGCAATTTGTCCTGCAATACGGAGTCCGCCTTCAGCTCCGGCGCGAACTCCAGCAGGGTAACGTGCTTCACCACCCCGGCCAGATCGATCGCCGCTTCCACGCCGGAGTTGCCGCCGCCGATCACCGCCACGTGCTTGCCTTTAAACAGCGGGCCGTCGCAGTGCGGACAGTACGTCACCCCGCGGGTACGGTACCGATCTTCGCCAGGCACGTTCATGTTTCTCCAGCGGGCGCCGGTGGCAATGATGACGCTGCGGGACTTCAGTACCGCGCCGGACACGGTCACCACCTGATGCGCCGCCCCCGCTTGGCCGCCGGGGATCAAGGCTTCAACGCTCTGCGCGTCAATCACATCCACATCGTAGTCATCAACGTGGCTTTTCAGCGCGGTCGCCAGCTTGGCCCCTTCCGTTTTCGGTACGGAAATGTAGTTTTCAATGTCCACGGTATCCAATATCTGGCCGCCGAAACGTTCGCCGATCAGGCCGGTACGGATGCCTTTACGGGCGGCATAGACCGCCGCCGCCGCGCCTGCCGGGCCGCTGCCGACGATCAGCACGTCGTACACCGGGCGCTGATTCAGTTTTTCAACCTGCTTAGCGCCCGCGCCGGTATCGATTTTGGTCACGATTTCGCCGAGGCTCATGCGCCCCTGGCTGAAGTGCTCGCCGTTGAGGAACACGGTCGGCACGCCCATCACGTTGCGGCTCTGGATCTCATCCTGAAACACGCCGCCGTCGATGGCGGTATGGGTAATATTGGGATTCAGCACCGCCATCAAATTCAGCGCCTGCACCACGTCCGGACAGTTGTGACAGGAGAGCGAATAATAGGTTTCGAAATGGAACGATCCGTCAAGATTGCGGATCTGGTCGAGCAACTCCTGCGCTTCTTTCGACGGATGACCGCCCACCTGCAACAGCGCCAGAATCAGCGAGGTGAACTCATGGCCCATCGGGGCGCCGGCAAAACGCGGGCCGCTCTGTGAACCTGGGTTGGTAATCAGAAAGGAGGGTTTACGCACTGCCAGGTCATTCTGTTCAGAGAAACTAACCTGTTCAGATAATCCTGCGATTTCCGTCAGTAATTCCCTGACCTCCAGAGATTTGGCCGAGTCATCCAGAGTCGCAATTAACTCAACAGGTTTGGTTAATTTTTCCAGGTAAGCTTTTAACTGGACTTTCATTGTATTGTCGAGCATCGATTATCCTCAGTGCAAAAAATCGGGTGCCGAGCACCCGATAAAAACATCACTATCTCTGCGGGGTCCGGGTTAGATTTTACCGACCAGGTCCAGAGACGGCGCCAGCGTCGCTTCACCCTCTTTCCATTTGGCTGGGCAGACTTCACCCGGGTGGGACGCCACATACTGAGCGGCTTTCACTTTGCGCAGCAGGTCGGAAGCGTCACGACCGATGCCTTCAGCAGTGATTTCCACCGCCTGAATGATGCCCTGCGGGTCAACGATAAAGGTACCGCGATCGGCCAGGCCTTCCGTTTCACGCAGGTTTTCAAAGTTGCGGGTCAGCTGCCCGGTCGGGTCGCCGATCATGGTGTATTTGATTTTGCCGATGGTTTCAGAGGTGCTGTGCCAGGCTTTGTGCGTAAAATGGGTATCGGTGGACACCGAGTAGATTTCAACGCCGCGCTGCTGGAATTCATCGTAGTAATCGGCAACGTCGCCCAGTTCGGTCGGGCAGACGAAAGTAAAGTCAGCCGGATAGAAGAAGAACACGCTCCATTTGCCTTCGATATCTTTCTCAGTGACTTCAATGAATTCACCATCTTTGAAGGCCGTGTTTTTGAATGGTTTAACTTTGGTATTGATTACTGACATCACTGTATCCTCATGTGTGTTGGTATGGGAGTAAAGTACATAATTGTGACGGTCATCACCAATCTGTTGTCGTTATCGAATCGATAAGTAATACCTTACTTGGCGATAGGCGGAAGCTCTGTACCGCTTCAACATCAGTGCGACCCAAGATAACGATGAAAAAATCCGCATACGGCTCCACAGAAACATCGAATGTTTATTGAAGAAGATTCGTCCTACTACGTGGATTGAACGGTTACTCGAGTTTGTTCCAATCCTGCCGGCTGGCAGTCACCAATACACTCCAGTCGTCCGGCGGATTTCCGCGCCCGAGCATCTTCTCAAACACCGCATACGGATCGGATTTGCTGCCCGACGATCATAGCGTCTGCTCATCGTTGACCCAGGCGTAGACAATCACCTTTGCCTTGGAGTCGTAGCGGAAGAACAGCCGGAACCGCCTCCCAATCTTGGCCCGCCGCCAATGACGATAATCCGGCCCCAAGGTATTGCCTTGACGGTACTCGTCGCGCGCCGGATCGCCCGGAACAACTTCAAGCATCAGTTGGCTTAGGGCGCGGAACAGTTTTACGTTGGCATTGGACGCGAATCCTGCGGGGTCATTCTGCTCCGCGCGCTGCGCGGCGGCGTGCAGTTTCTGCAACTGTTCGATCACACAGTCATGGAACAACAAAGTCCAACCGTGCCGCTGCATCAGAGCGCCACTTCGCCGTCAATATCCTCATCCATCCTCGCGCCATGTCCGACATTCGCCAACATCGAGCGAGCCAGATCCTCCGGCAACCCGCGCACATGCCGGCCAGCTTCGATGTCGCGAACCAGTAGGCTCAAAAACGCGCCGATAGCAGGATCCTCGTGCTCAGCATCTACGCGGCTGACGACGATGTGCCCATCTTCCTGCAGATCAAACGCCACCTTGCCGCCAGCATCGACACCCAGCGCTTGGCGGATCGGTTTGGGCAGCGTGATCTGGCCCTTTGATGTGATCGTGGCAAGTTCGTGAATGATAGGCATGGCATGCTCTCTCTGAATAAATAATCACCTTCAATGTAAGGAATATTCCTTACTTAATCAACTCTTTTTGATGGGCAGAAACCGACTTTTGAACCAAAGAATGATAAATATTAGAACAGGAAAAGCAGATTATCTGTGCTAAATCCCCCTCCGGCCGCCGCAAAGAGCGGAAAGAGAAAAACTGTTGTATATACAGATACATTATCTGTTATAAAGTGAGCCCGGCGGGATAAAAGGTTAAAATCATGACCCAAAATAAAACATTAGCGGAGATGATAGCCGGCGCCAACGACCGGCCCGCCCCGCTCTATCAGCAGATTAAGCAAGTTATCGTTAACCAGATCGATAACGGCCACTGGCAGCCGCGTCAGCGCGTGCCTTCCGAAAGCGAACTGGTGAATGAACTGAACGTTAGCCGGATGACCATCAACCGCGCGCTGCGAGAATTGACGCATGAAGGCTATTTAATGCGTTTACAGGGCGTGGGCACCTTTGTGGCGGAGCGGAAAGCGTTTACCCCGATGTTGGAAGTGCATAATATTTCAGATGAGATTAAAAGCCGCGGCCATCGTCACACCAGTCAGGTGCTGTTTTTGCAGCAAGAGCCCTCCAGCGAATCAGACGCTTTGAAATTCGAACTGACCGTCGGCGCCCCGCTCTATCACTCGCGCATTGTGCACTTTGAAGACGGCATCCCGGTTCAGCTGGAAGATCGCCTGGTCAATCCGCAGATCGCCCCGGAATACTTGCGGCAGGATTTTACCCAAAATACCCCGTTCGTTTACCTGAGCCAGGTCGCGCCGCTGACCGCCGCGGAACACACGGTGGAAGCCGTGAGCGGCAGCCCGGAAGAGCAAAAACTCCTGCATATCGCCTCCCACGAACCCTGCCTGCAAATTCAGCGCCGTACCTGGCACCGGGATAGCGTCGTCACCTGCGCCCGACTGCTCTATCCCGGCGCCCGCTATAAAATGTTCGGCCGCTTTCAGCAGAACGGTTGATATTCCCTTAACCGGGATGGATTTAGCCTCAGGCGTCCCGCCCTTGCTGCAACAGCGTCTCCACTAACGATTGCAGCAGCGGCCGCAGCGTTGCCGCCTTTTGCTCCTGCCAGCGGAAAGGCGGATGCTCATCCATATAATTACACTGCGCCAACTCCAGCTGCACCGCATGCTGTCGCTCCGCCGGCCGGCCGTAAGCGCGGGTAATATATCCGCCTTTAAAACGACCGTTGAGAACCCAGCTGAAATGCGATTGCGCCTGACAACGCGCGCTCAGCGCCTGAGCGATCGCCTCGCCGCAACTTTTTCCATCATTGGTGCCCAGGTTCAGGTCAGGCAGACGCCCCGCAAACAGACGCGGGATCGTCGAGGCTATCGAATGGGCGTCAAACAGCAGCGCGTAGCCAAACTGCTGCTTCAGCCGCGCCAGCTCCCGCTGTAGCTGGTGATGATAAGGTTGCCAGATATGCTCAAGATAGCCCTGACGCTGTTGCGCCGTCGGCGTCATGCCGTCCCTGAACGCGGGCGTGCCATCAAACAACGTATCCGGAAACAGGCCGGTTGTCGCCGTGCTATAAAGCGGCCGATCGTCGGCCGGCCGGTTGAGATCGACCACCAAACGCGAATAGTTGCCGACCAGCACGCTGGCGCCCATTGAACGCGCGAAATCATACAGCAGGGGAATATGCCAGTCGGTATCCGACAACGGACGCGCCGCCTCGCTCAGCCCCGCGTCCACTTCCGGCGTCAACGCGGTGCCGGCGTGAGGAATACTGACCAGCAGCGGCAAGGCGCCGGCGCTAAAATCAAAAGGTGTCATCGCATTTCTCCATGATAGATAACCCGGCAAGGCAACTGCCCTCCCAGCCAATAGGTCAGCTCCGCCGGACGAGACAGCGGCCAATGCACGAAATTCGCCACTTTCCCCGCTTCCAGCGAACCGTGCGTTGCCGTCATGCCCAGCGCGCCGGCGGCGTGCAGCGTCACCCCGGCCAGCGCCTCTTCCGGCGTCATGCCGAAGAGCGTGCAGCCCATATTGAGCATCAGCCGTAAGGAGAGCGCGGGCGAGGTGCCGGGATTGGCGTCGCTGGCCAGCGCCATGGGAACGCCGTGACGGCGAAAGGCGTCAACCGGCGGCAGCTGCGTTTCCCGCAGCAGATAGAATGCGCCGGGCAGCAGCACCGCCACGGTGCCCTGAGCGGCCATCGCCTGCGCATCGCGCTCGGTGGCGTACTCCAGATGGTCGGCCGATAGCGCCTGGAAACGGGCGGCCAGCTGGCATCCTTCCGAAAACGACAGCTGCGCCGCATGCAGCCGCACCGGCAACGCGTGCTGCCGGGCGCAGGCGAACACGCGTTCGACCTGGGCGGCGGAAAAAGCCAGATGTTCGCAAAAGGCGTCCACCGAATCGGCCAGCCCCTGCGCTTTTACCTGCGGCAGCAGCCGTTGGCAGATGACGTCTATCCAGCCATCGGGATCGTCGCGGTATTCCGGCGGTACGGCATGCGCCGCCAGACAGGTGGCGTGAATCTCCACCGGCAACTCGCGCGCCAACGTGCGGATCACCTGCAACATACGCAGTTCGCTCTCTTCATCCAGACCATAGCCGGATTTGATCTCCAGCGTCGTCACCCCCTCCGCCAACAGACAGGCGATACGCCGCCGCGCGCTCTGCGCCAGTTCTTCGGCGCTGGCGGCGCGCGTCGCGCGTACCGTGGACAAAATACCGCCGCCGCCCGCGGCAATCTGCGCATAGCTGGCGCCATTGAGCCGTTGTTCAAACTCCGCGCTGCGATCGCCGCCAAACACCAGATGCGTGTGGCAATCGATCAGACCGGGGGTGACGATGCCGCCGCCAAAATCGATTCGCCGCCCGGCGCGCGCCGCCAGCGCCGCTTTCCGCGGGCCAACCCAGACGATGCGGTCGTTTTTTACCGCAATCGCTCCGTCTTCAATCAGGTTATAGCGCCCGTCGCGCATGGTGACGACATCCGCGCCATACCACAGGCTGTCACAGTCAAATTCAACCGCCATCGTTCTCTCCCCCGGCACATATTGCATTATTTAGCGTAATAATATAAACATGTATATACAAGATTGTCGATTGATACAATAACATCCGGGGAACGCAAGCATGACGAGTTATTTCGCGCCGCATGCGCTGCTGGCGGAAGGCTGGAAGTCGTCCGTACGCATTGATGTCAACGCGCAGGGGGAGATCGCCGCCGTCACCGCCAATAGTCGGGCGGACGACGCAATCCGCCTCGCCGGGGCGGTGATCCCGGGTATGACCAACCTGCATTCGCATGCCTTTCAGCGCGCCATGGCGGGACTGACGGAGGTGGCGGGAAATCCGCAGGACAGTTTCTGGACGTGGCGAGAGCTGATGTATCGCATGGTGCAACAGTTAACGCCGGAGCAGGTCGGAGACATCGCCACCCGGCTGTATATCGATATGCTGAAAGGCGGCTACACGCAGGTGGCGGAATTCCACTATCTGCATCACGATGAACAGGGTCGGCCTTACGCCGACGACGCCATGCTGCCGCGGTTGATTCACGCCGCCGAACAGGCGGGCATCGGCCAGACGCTGCTGCCGGTGCTTTATAGCTATTCCGGTTTTGGCGCGCAGCCGCCGCAGGCCGGACAGCGGCGCTTTATTCAGGATGCCGACCGCTACCTGCGCCAGCAGGCGCATTTACGCCGCCTGCTGGCCGATAAGCCCTTGCACAATCAGGGGATCTGTTTCCATTCGCTGCGCGCCGTCACCGGCGAACAGATGCACGACGTGCTCTCCTCCCTCGGCGAGCGGCTTGCGGTGCATATTCATATCGCCGAGCAGGAAAAAGAGGTCGATGACTGCCTGGCCTGGAGCGGAGAACGGCCGGTGAACTGGCTATTGGATCGCTTTGAGGTCGACGATCGCTGGTGTCTGGTGCACGCCACGCACCTTGATGACGCAGAAATCCGCCGTCTGGCCGCCAGCGGTTCGGTGGCCGGGCTGTGTCCGACCACCGAAGCCAATCTGGGCGACGGGATCTTTCCGGCAACGGAATATATCGCGCTGGGCGGACGCTGGGGCATCGGTTCCGACAGCCACGTCTCGCTGGACGTGGTGGAGGAATTACGTTGGCTGGAATACGGCCAGCGCCTGCGCGACCGACGCCGCAACCGTATCGTAACGGACGGCGAAACCTCGGTGGGCGATCTGCTATATCGGCAGGCGGCGCAGGGCGGCGCGCAGGCCTGCCGGATCAACGCCGGCAGGCTGGCGCCGGGCTGCCGCGCGGACTGGCTGGTACTGGAGGACGACGCCTTTCTGGCGCTGGACGACGACCGGCATAGAATGAATCGCTGGCTGTTTGGCGGCCACCGCGGCCAGATCCGCGATGTGTGGGTCGCCGGCCGGCAGGTTATTCGTCAGGGACGGCATGCCCGACAGGAGGAAAGCGACGCCCGTTTCCGTGCCGTTATGCAGGCCCTGTTATGATGCATCTTTACCAACTGCACGACCTGCCGGTCTGCCGCTGGCGTAACGGCGGCGGCGAAACGCGGGAAATCGTCCGCTTTCCTGGCGGAGAAGATGCCTTCGGCTGGCGGGCCAGTATCGCCACCATCGCGGCCAGCGGCCCCTTCTCATCCTTTCCCGGCGCCGACAGGGTGATCACCCTGTTGCAGGGCGACGGCGTCGAACTGGAGTTTGCCGGCAAGCCGCCTCACGCTCTGCGGGTGAACCGACCTTTGCGCTTTGCCGGCGAAGAGTCCGTTTATGCCCGGCTATCCGGCGCGCCCAGTCTGGACTTTAACATCATGACCGCGCGCGATCGTTTCAACGCCGACGTCTGCGTCACCGATCGGGCGCAACGGGCGGAGAGCGGCGTGGCCTGGATTATCGCCGGCCAATGGCGCGCCGCCGGGAAGCGGTTGACCGCCGGACAAGGCGTCTGGTGGCTGCGCAACGGCGAGGCGATCGTCCCGCACTCCAGCGACGCGCGGATGCTCTTTACCCGCATCAGCCCCCGGCAGCATGTTTGCCCCGACGCTGCGCGCTCAAACGGATAAAAGGTGCCTGTATGGTGCAGAAACGGCGTTTATCCTGATCCGGGCGTTGAAACGCTTCGCATAATCTATTGATATAAATAAATTTTATCTATCTGGCACAAACATTGCTTAAATATACTTGTATATACAAGCTTATACAATAAAGTTCCCCCAATTGAGTACCGGGAACCCGGTTGTTTGCAGAAGGAAAAAGCTAATGAGTGAATCAGTAAGTCAGGCCGTAGCACGTGAAATCCGCGCGCCCAGAGGCAATACGCTTCATTGCGCCAACTGGTTGATCGAGGCCGCCTACCGCATGATCCAGAATAACCTGGATCCCGACGTCGCTGAACGCCCGGAAGATCTCGTCGTCTACGGCGGCATCGGTAAAGCCGCCCGCAACCACGCCTGTTTTGAACAGATCCTGCGCTCGCTGCGGGCGCTGCAGCCGGAAGAGACGCTGCTGGTGCAATCCGGCAAGCCGGTCGCCGTATTCCGTACCCACGCCGACGCGCCGCGCGTGCTGATCGCCAACTCCAATCTGGTGCCGCACTGGGCGAACTGGGATCATTTCCATGAGCTGGATAAGGCCGGCCTGATGATGTACGGCCAGATGACCGCCGGCTCGTGGATCTACATCGGCGCGCAGGGCATCGTTCAGGGCACCTATGAAACATTCGTCGAAGCCGGACGCCAGCATTACCACAACGACCTGAGCGGTAAATGGATCCTGACCGCCGGATTAGGCGGCATGGGCGGCGCGCAGCCGCTGGCGGGCGTGCTGGCGGGCGCCTCCGTACTGGCGGTGGAGTGCCAGGAGTCACGCATCGACTTCCGCCTGCGCACCCGTTACCTTGACTATAAAGCCTATAGCCTGGACGAAGCGCTGGCGATAATCGAACGGGCCGGCCGGGAAAAACGGGCGATTTCCGTCGGCCTGCTGGGCAACGCGGCGGAGATCCTGCCTGAGCTGGTCAAACGCGCCGGAAATGGCGGCATCAAGCCGGACATCGTGACCGATCAAACCTCCGCCCACGATCCGATCAACGGTTACCTGCCGGCGGGCTGGAGCGTTGAACGCTGGGAACAGGAACGCAAGGCCAATCCGAAAACGGTGGAAAAAGCCGCCCGCGCGTCAATGGCGGTGCACGTGCAGGCAATGCTCGACTTCTGCCATATGGGCATCCCCACCGTGGATTACGGCAACAATATCCGTCAGGTGGCGTTGGAGGAAGGCGTGGAGAACGCGTTTGATTTCCCCGGCTTTGTGCCCGCCTATATCCGTCCGCTGTTCTGCGAAGGCAAAGGCCCTTTCCGCTGGGTGGCGCTGTCCGGCGATCCCGAGGATATCTACAAAACGGACGCGAAGCTGAAGGAGCTGTTCCCGGACAATAAAAACCTGATCCGCTGGCTGGATATGGCGCGGGAGCGCATCGCCTTCCAGGGACTGCCGTCGCGCATCTGCTGGCTGGGTCTGGGCGAGCGCCATCTTGCCGGCCTGGCGTTTAATGAAATGGTGCGCAACGGCGAGCTGAAAGCGCCGATCGTTATTGGCCGCGACCACCTTGACTGCGGATCGGTGGCCTCTCCCAACCGCGAAACGGAATCGATGCGGGATGGTTCCGATGCGGTATCCGACTGGCCGCTGCTTAACGCGCTGCTCAGCACCGCCGGCGGCGCCACCTGGGTCAGCCTGCATCACGGCGGCGGCGTCGGCATGGGATTCTCGCAGCACGCCGGCATGGTGATTGTCTGCGACGGCAGCCCGGAAGCCGATATCCGTTTAGCGCGCGTGCTGTGGAACGACCCGGCGACCGGGGTGATGCGCCATGCGGACGCCGGTTACGATCTGGCGATCGACACCGCCAAAAAATACCGGCTCACTCTGCCGATGGTGAAATAACCGCGTTCCCCGGAGCGAAACCTGGCTCCGGGGAAATTAAGGAGAAATGAGAGCTGAAAGGAAGCGGAGGCGATGGTTTAAGCCGCCCGCGCGAATGCCTGACGCTTATCGGTCGGCGTCCTCATTTGCAACGGGATAAACGATGGGCGTCAGACGCCGCAACAGCTCGCCGCCGCTAATCAGATCGCGAACGGCCCGCATATCAGGCGCCATTTCGCGGTCCCGCTGGCGAAAAGGCACCTGACGGCGCACCGCCGCCAGCACCGTTTCACTGCCGCGCGACGCGCGCAGCGGACGGTGAAACTCCAGCGCCTGGGTGGCGCACAGCAATTCGATGGCCACGATATCGACGGCGTTTTCAATCCCCTCCAGCGCCTTGCGCGCCGCGCTTACCCCCATGCTGACGTGATCCTCCTGGCCGGCGCAGGTGGACACCGTGTGCACGCTGGCCGGCGCCGCCAGAGCGCGGTTCTCGCCGGCCAGGGCCGCGGCGACGTAAGGCGGGATCATCATGCCGGAGTTCGCCCCGCCCTGGGCAATCAGGAAAGCGGGCAGGCCGCTAAGATGGCTATTGGTCAGCCGGTCCGAGCGCGCCTGAGACGCGGTGCTGAGCTGCGCGACGGCAATCGCCAGCGCATCCAGGCTCAGCGCCAGCGGCGCGCCATGACCGTTGCCGCCCGGCAGCACCACCAGTTCATCCTGTTCGAGCAAAAACACCGGATTATCGGTTACCGAATTCAGTTCGGTGGTCACCATCTGCCGACAATGGGCCAGCTGATCGCGCACCGCGCCGTGGATCTGCGGAATACAGCGCAGGCTGAGGGCATCCTGTACCCGAAAGTCGCGGTACTTATCCAGAATTTCGCTGTCCGTCAGCAGGCTGCGCAAAATACGCGCGGTCTCCTGCTGACCGTGAAACGGCCGCAGCGCGTGCAGGCGGGCGTCATAACCGCGGGTATTGCCCTTCAGCGCCTCAAGACTCATGGCGCCGGCGGCGTCCGCCACCGGCAGCAGCGCCTGAAACGCTTCCACCGCCAGGCAACCCAGCGCGGTGATTTCATAAGTGCCGCTGACCAGCGCGTGCCCTTCGCGCGGGCCGGGCGTGCGCAGTTCAATACCCGCCCGTTCGAGCGCCTCTTTCGCCGGCAGCAACGCCCCTTGATACCAGCATTTGCCGATGCCGAAGACCGCCAGCCCGATATGCGCGGTGGCGATCAAATAGCCGACCGACCCTTTGGCCGGCGACCAGGGCGTGACCCCCTTGTTCAGCATCTCGGCCATCGCCGCCGCCAGCGCCGGACTGACCCCGCTGTAGCCCTGCAGCAGCGATTTGAGCATCACCGCCATCATGGCGCGCACCTCGCGCTCCGCCAGGGGCGCGCCCACGCCGCAGGCGTGGCTGCGCAGCATATTCAGCTGAACATCGGCGATATCGTCCGCGGACAAACGCTGCGTGACCAGATCGCCGACGCCGGTGGTCAGCCCGTAAATAACCCGCCCCTCGGCGATAGCCTGATGGATGCGCCGGTTTACCGTCAGCATCCCCTCAAGGGCCGTCGCTTCCAGCGCCACCCGCGCCCCATCGGCGATGCCGACGATGTCCGCCGGCGATGAGGCCGCCCTGCCCAGCACCACGCAATCCTGATCGCCCGCGCGCCGTTCATCCCGTGTTGTGTTCATCCGCTTGCGCCCGCCTTATTGTTTGATACCGTGCTGAACCAGCCATGCGTCGGCCACATCGTCAATACTTTCAAAATTGCCCAGTTTTTCATTCATGGCGATCAAATCTTCGGTGGTAAGCCGGGCCGACACCTTATTCAGCACCGTCTCGATAGTGCCGTTCAATTTATCTTCCGCGATCAGCGGCACGATGTTCTGCGCCAAAAACAGGTTGCGGGGATCGGACAGCGCCACCAGATGATTTTTCTTCAGTTCCGGCGTCGTAGAGGTCAGATCCGCCACCTGAATCTGATTGTTCCTCAGGGCGGACAACGTTAACGGACCGGCGACGTCCAGCACCTTGAAGGATTTAAAGGTCAGGCCGTACACGTCCTGTAATCCCTTAACCCCTTCACGGCGGCTTTTCCACTCGGCAGGGCCGCCCAGCACCAGCTGTCCGGCTATCGGCGCCAGATCGTCAATGGTTTTCAGATTGTACTGCCTGGCGGTTTTCTCCGTCACGGCCAGCACGTCGCTGTTCTGGGCGGAGGAGATTTCCAGCATTCTGATGCCCGGCGGCAGCGCGGCGGCCAGCGCTTTCTCCACCTCTGCGGAACTGTGCGCCTGAGTGGCGTGATCCAGATAGCTCAGCGTGGCGCCGCTGTACTCCGGGAGCAGGTGGATCGAGCCGTCCAGCAGCGCCGGCAGGTAAACCTCGCGACTGCCGATATTTAATTTCTTCTCCACCTTGATGTTATTTGCCGTAAGCGCGCCGGCATAAATGGTCGCCAGCAGCTGGCTTTCCGGGAAATCGGCCGAGCCGACGATCACGGTGCCGACATCCTTGGCGGCGGCGTTATTGGATTCGGCGTGCGCGGACTGAAACAGCACGGTGGAAAACAGCGAGACGGCAAGCAGTTGAGTGAATTTCATTTTACCAGGCTCCGATCGAGAGAAGAGGACGTTGAAACGTGCTTTTTAAGACGAGATTCGCGCCGCAGAATACCGGGCGAAACACACAAACGCGTAAGCAGGGAAAACAGGCAATCCGTCAGCAGCGCCAGCAACGCCACCAGAATGGCGCCCGCCGCCATCTGCTGATAATCATTCTGCGCCCGGCCGTCGATAATCAGACGGCCCAGCCCGCCCAGCGACACATAGGCGGCGATGGTGGCGGTGGAGATGATTTGCAGGGCCGCGCTGCGAATACCGGACAGGATCAGCGCCAGCGCGCAAGGCAGCTCCACCGTGAATAATATCCGCAACGGGGAGTAGCCCATTCCGGCGGCGGCATCAATCACCGCGGAATCGATCGCGGCGATGCCGGAATAAATTCCCAGCATAATCGGCGGCAGCGCCAGAATGATCAGGACGATCAGACAGGGCACGATAAAGGCCATATCGGACTCGAATACCGGGCCGAACAGAATCACCAGCAGGATAATCAAGCCGAACGACGGCAGCGCGCGCAGCGCATTGGCCCAGCCGATCAGCATCACGCCGCCTTTACCGGTATGGCCGACGTAACAGCCGACGGGAAACGCCAACGCCAGCGCAATCGCCAACGCCGCGAGGCTGTACAGCAGATGCTGATAAATCAGTTGCAGCATGCCTTCGTCGCCCAGCCAGTGGGCGCTATCTAAAAACCAGTCAATCATCGTAGCCCCCGCGGCGGTATCCAGCAGGTCATCCTGCGCGTTAACAACAGCACCAGATTATCGAGTATCAGCGCCAGCAGGATGCACAGCACGATGCCGGCGATAATCGGGGTGAGGAAATGGAGCTGAAATCCCTGGGTGAACAGCGTGCCGAGCTGCGGCATGCCGACCAGCGCGGCGATCGAGACAATGCTGACGTTGGACACCACCACCACCCGCAGTCCGGCGGCGATCACCGGCAACGCCACCGGCAGCTCGACGGTCAAAAAGCGCGACAGCGGCCTGTAGCCCAGCCCCGCCGCCGCCTGACGCACATCCTCCGACACCGAGTCGAGCCCGTCGCATACCGTACGCACCAGCAGCGCGAAGGCGTAAATGGTCAGCGCCACCAGCACGTTGAGCGTATCGAGAATTCTGGTGCCAAGGATGCCGGGCAGCAGGACGAACAGCGCCAGAGACGGGATGGTGTACAGCAACCCGAACAGGCTGAGGATCGCGCTCTTAAGGCGGGGCAGATGATGAATCGCCCAGCCGGTGGGGATCGCCAGTATCAGCCCGACGATGACCGGCACCACCGACAGATAAAGATGCCAGCCGAACAGATGTAAAATCTGGTCGCTCTGGCGCATCAGCCAGTCGAATCTCATAATGCGTCCCCCGCGCCGTGGTTCTGCAATGCCGCCAGCACGCTCTCCATATTGACCGACCCCAGCAATTTCTGCTGTTCGTCGACCACGATCCCCCGCTGACAGGGCGAACTGAGCACCGCATCGGTCAGTTGCCTTAACGAACCGGACAAGGGCGCGAAGGTGCTGCCCAGATTGAGATCCTGCCGGCCGACGACCTCGCGCGGCTGATTGAGATCGAACCAGCCCAGCGGCCGCCCCTCCTCAACCACCAGAACCCATCGCCCGTTGGCGCAGTTGCGCGCCTCGGCGGTTGAAGAATTCAGCGCGACGGCAGGCTCATCCTGCAACGCCAGCCGGGGGTGGATCGCGCTGAACGTCAGCTTGCGATAACCGCGATCCCGGCCGATAAAGTCGGCGACGAACGGATCCCGCGGCGCATTCAGCAGTTCCGCCGGCGAAGCGATTTGCGCCAGCCGCCCGCCCGGCCTTAACACGGCGATCCGATCGCCGAGTTTCATCGCTTCATCAATATCGTGAGTCACCATGATGATGGTTTTGCCGATATCCCGCTGCAGGCGTAAAAACTCATCCTGCAACTGTTCGCGCACCACCGGATCCACGGCGCTGAACGGTTCATCCATCAGCATAAATTCAGGGTCCGACGCCAGCGCCCTGGCCACTCCGACGCGCTGCTGCTGACCGCCGGATAACTGCCACGGATAACGCTGCGCCAGCGCGGCGGACAACCCCACGCGCTCCAGCAGCTCCATCGCCGTCTTCCTCGCGGCATGGCGCGATGCGCCATTGAGGCGGGCGGTGACCGCGACGTTATCGACAATGGTCTTATGAGGAAACAGGCCGGCGCTCTGAATCACATAGCCGATCTTGCGGCGCAATTGCACCACGTCCATCTCCGCCGTAGACTGGCCGTTGAGGAGAATTTTTCCTGAAGAGGGCTGAATCAGCCGGTTAATCATACGCAGCGAGGTGGTTTTGCCGCACCCCGACGGACCGACGAGAATGGTGAGCTTGCCGGTCGGCGCGCTAAATGAAAGCCGGTCTACGACCAGCGTGCCGTCCGCATAGTGTTTTGTTACGTCGTCAAATAAGATCATGCTTTATCCGGTCACCTTATCGTCTGTCTGCGATGCGCCTGGCGTCAGAGCCTGCTTTTCACGCTGCGCGCTTATATTTGCCCTTCCTGTGGAAATCTCCTTTTCCCGGCCACGGCATTCCCGGTTGCGAACAGCGGCCGCCAGCGCCAGTCTTACAGATCATCTAATGTATAATCTTGTATGTACAACAAGCAAAATTGATGCCAAATAAAAAATCAACCATAAAAGCCGGGCTGCGCCTTATTGAAGGATTCGGGCAGGGGAAACAAGAAAAGAGGTACAGGGAAAGCGCACTACAAAGTCACATGATGCACTTTTGTTGTGCACCGCCGCCGCGTTCACCGCTAAGATGTCAGGGTTTCGCAGGCTTATGCGAAACCCTATTCACCTGATAGGTAGAGGCTCATCATATGGATTCTGTAACACAGGCCCTGTTGGGGGGAGCAATACAAGGCAGTCTGTTGGGGCGGGCGCAGGGACGGCGCGCACTTTTCTACGGCGCCGCGCTGGCGACCCTGCCGGACCTGGACGTGGTAATACGCTACGCCGACCCGGTGTCGATGATGACCTATCACCGCGGATTTTCGCATTCCATCTTCGTGCTGACGGCATTGGCGGCGCTGTTAAGCTGGCTGATTCGACAGCGCTGGCCCGCCGCGCCCTACAGCGGGGGCCGCCTGTTTTTAACCCTGTGGCTGGTGCTCGTCACCCACCCGGTGCTGGATGCGTTCACCGTTTACGGCACCCAGCTTTTCTGGCCGATACCCTCCATTCCGGAAAGCTGGTCGGCGATTTTCATCATCGACCCTTTCTACACCCTCCCCTTGCTGGCGGCGGTGGTTTTTGCCGCGGTAAAAGGCGTGAATGCGCGCGGCGTCGGCGTCCTGTGCTGCGCGTTGGCGTTCAGTACCGCCTATCTCGCCTTTGGACTAGGCGGACGCATGCTGGCCGAACATCGCGTTCAGCAGGCCATGAGTAATCAGGGAATAACGGCGACAAAGGTGCTTGCCGTGTCCATGCCATTCAATACGCTGCTATGGCGCGTTATCGCCAAAACCCCTGACGGCCACTACTATGAGTCCGTGAGTAGCTGGTTTGATAGCCAGCCGCCTGAATGGGTGCGTCTGCCGCTTAATCCCGATATCGCACGGTTATTGGACGGCGTGCCGCTGCATGACAGGCTGCGCTGGTTCACGAATGATTGGCTGCGCTACGACATCATCGGCGATTCGCTGGTGGTCAGCGACTTGCGTATGGGCATGGCCGGCAATTACAGCTTCCGTTTCAAGATGGCGCAGTGCGATGCCGATGGTCATTGGACCGCCGTGGTCCCCACCGCCTGGCCGGACGGCATGGCCGACATGGGGAAATTACGGCCGATGATCAGGCGCATCTTCCATCAGCAGCCGCCTTTGCCGCTTGCTGATTGGTCGGACAGATATCGGGAAACGTCCGCCGCGCGCGCCTGCGAAGTTGCCGCGCCATTCCCGCCAGCGGCGAGCCGTTGCCGGTGATTGGGGTCGGCACCTACCGCAACTTCGATATCTCCTCTGCCGACAGCGCCGCCTGGGCCGATTGCCGCAAGGTGCTGGAAGAACTCTTCGCCGCCGGCGGCTCGGTGATCGACAGCTCCCCGATGTACGGCCAGGCCGAGGCGGCGGTCGGCGGTCTGCTGGACGGGTTGCCAGGCCGCGAGCGCGCCTTTATCGCCACCAAGGTCTGGACCCAGGGCCGCCAGCGCGGAATAGAACAGATGCAGGATTCCATGCGCCTGCTACAGAGGCCCATCGACCTGATGCAGGTACACAACCTGGTGGACTGGCGGGAGCACCTGGCAACGCTGCGGCAGTGGAAGGAAGAAAGCCGCATCCGCTACCTGGGCGTCACCCACTACACCGCCAGCGCCTACGACCAACTGGAGAAGGTGCTGCTCGCGGAAAAACCGGACTTCCTACAGATTAACTACGCCCTCAACGACCGCGAGGCCGAGCGGCGCATTCTGCCTCTGGCGCGGGAGCATGGGGTGGCGGTGCTGATCAACCGTCCCTTCGGCGGCGGCAGTCTGCTGCGTAATATCCTGCGGCAACCGCTGCCGGCCTGGTCCGGAGATTACGACTGCGCCAGTTGGCCGCAACTCTTGCTGAAGTTCTGCCTCAGCCATCCGGCGGTGACCTGTGTGATCCCCGGAGCGGGAAATCCGCGCCACATGGCGGATAACCTCCAGGCCGGACGGGGAAGAGAGGCAGACCAGGCGTTCCGCAATCGCCTGATAGATTTGCTCTGAGCTCCAACGCCCGGACGAACGCGGGCGCAACATCCGCTGGAAGCCAATGATTTATCCGCGACTGAAAATATTGCCAGCGCCACTGACCGCACCGCCGGCGCGTGCATATTATCCGGGAACATTCCCCCGGTGCGACTCGTGGGCCTCGCGGTTTACCTGAATGCCGAGACCGCTGTTGAGGCGGTTGGTCAGGTTGAAGAAAGCGGCGACGGCGACCGCCTCCAGCAGACCTTCTTCCGGCACGCCGGTCGCGCGCACGGCATCGAGATCCCCGGGCTCCACCCCGTTGGCGGCGCGCGTCACCTTCAGCGCATAGTCGGCAAGCGCGCGCTCCCTCGGCGTCAGGGCGGCGCGGCGATAATTGATCGCGACCTGCTCCGCCCACAGTTCGTCGGCGCCGAGCGCGCGCAACGCCGCGATATGCGCAATCACGCAGGCGTCGCAGCGATTTTCCGCGCTGACCACCAGCGCGATCAGTTCCCGTTCCCGCAGCGAGAGCGCGCCCTCGGGATCGCGCAGCACCGCCTCGGCGAGGGCCGCGGTGGCCGTCAGCAGCGCGGGACGATGGGCGACGACGGTCTGCTGGTGACGGATATAGCCGATCGACTCCACGGTGGCGCTCAGAGCCTGCCGAACGGCGGGGGTTAAGGGGGCCGCCGGCAAGCGCAGCCAGGAGATATCGGATGCCGCAGCGATTTGGACGTCTGTCATGCAAAAACCTCACTTATGTGGATGGAGTGCAGTGAATTTCGATTTTGTCTTTTCGCTATCAGTCGCCACTCGACGCTTTGGCGGCGAGCGCGGCGATTTCCGCGCGATCGAAATCGTTAATCTCGGGCAGCAGGCTGTTGTCGATCACATCCGCTTCGCTGATCCTACCGCGAACCAGCCCCCAGTCGATCAACCTGGCGATATAAGCGCCATAAACCTCCGGTCGCGAGTAGCCCCAGCTCGGCAAATTGCCGTTCAGCGGCGAAGGCGCGCCGGCATGATATTCCGTCAGCGTGATGTTCGAGCGGTGGACCCCGGCGGCGACCGACGCATCCGGCACCGCCTTCGGGAACACCTCATAGAAAACCATCTCGGCGGCGCGCGGCGCGGCAAAGGTAAAAGCGAGCCCCTTGGCATAGGCCCGAGCCAGTTTGACGGCCTCCTGGCGATGATCCTTCAGATAATCGCCCCGGGTCACCAGCGCGATCGACGGCGCATCCTTGATCGAGGCGGCCTCGACTTCTCGCAGCGGCGTGCCGAGCGCTTCGATCTGCAGATGAGCCAGGGTGAAAATGCTGACCGCATCGATTTCTTTCTGTTGCAGGAAATAGGCGGCGCGCTGCGCATCGCCGACGGCGACGAGCGATATATCCTTGTCAGGATCCAGTCCCGCCTCTTTTGCCAATCCCTTGACGATCGTCGCGCCAAGGGCGGACAGCGAAATGACGCCGACTTTCTTGCCTTTAAGATCCTTTACGGTGCGAATGTTGCCGGCGGCGGGCGCCTGAATGCTCCAGGATGACACCTGCTGGATAGTGAAGAAGATCTTCAAGTCCGCGCCGACTGCGCTCATTGCCGCGGTCGCCTCTATTGCGGGCGCGGCATAATCCACTTCGCCGGTCGCGACATATTTCGCGCAATCGGTGCCGGAACCCACATGGACGATGTCGAGCGCGATCCCTTCCTGCTCCAGCCAGCCGAACTTCTTCGCCGCGGCGATCGGCGCCATCGAAATACCGGTCGAGGATGTGCACCACGCAAAGCGCACGGGTTTCGCGTCCGCCGCCAGCGCACCGCTTGCGGGGATCAGGAACAACGCCGCCAGGGCGGCGTGGGCAAGACTTTTGAGCGACATAGCGAACTCCAGCGTCAACGTTAATGCCGGTTTCCGAACCGGCGTGATTTACGGCCTGCGTCCCAGGCCAGAAGCCGATCGCCGAGCAGGGTGACGATCCGGTTGAGCAGAAATCCAATTGAGGCGAGGATCACCAACACCGCGAATTGCCCCGCGACGTCGAGATTGCTGCCCATGGTTTGCAGCAGAACGCCGAGGCCGGCCTGCGCGCCGACGAACTCAGCGACAATGGCGCCAATCAGGGCGAAGATCATCGAGACCTCGGCGCCGGCCACGATGAACGGCAACGCGCTTGGCAGACGCAGCAGCGTGAAGATCTGGAGCTGGTTGGCGCCGAGCGAGCGCAACAGATCGATCCGATCCTTCTGCGCGGACTGGAGACCGGCGATGGCATTCACCATCAGCGGGAAGAAGCACATCAGCGCCACCGTGACGATCTTCGAGTTAATGCCCAGTCCGAACCAGATCACGATGACCGGCGCCAATGCCACCTTGGGCACCGACTGAAAGAAAACGATATAGGGATAAAGATAAAAAGACGCCCGGCGGCTAAGCGAAATCAGCGTCGCCAGAGCCAGCGCGGCGATGAAGGCGGCGGCGAACCCGGTCAGCGTTTCGGTGAGCGTCACGTAGATATGTTCAAGGTAAAGTCCGTTGCCGATGCCGTTCCAGAGGGCCTGCGCCACGGCGATCGGCCCCGGCAGCACATAGCTGCGCACGCCGAAATAGACCACGCTGAAGTGCCACAGGCAAAGCAGGCCGACGAACAACAGGAGACTGGATACGGTCTTGAGAACGATATTTTTCATTGATCAATCCAGCCGGCCGTTGGCATTGAGGTGGCCGCGTATTTCCTCGGCATAGGCGCCGAAGATCGCCGTCGCGGTGTCGGCCAGCGTGCGCGGCCTGGGAAGATCGATGGCGATATCGGCCCGGATCTGCCCGGGACGACCGCTCATCACCAGCACCCGGTCCGAGAGGAAAATGGCTTCCGGCACCGAGTGGGTGACGAAGACCACGGTCTGGCGCTGCGCCATCCATAATTGCTGAATTTGATCGTTGAGGGTTTCGCGGGTCAGGGCGTCCAGCGCGCCGAAGGGTTCATCCATCAGCAGCATGCCTGGGTCGGATGCGAGCGCGCGGGCAATGCCGACGCGCTGTTGCATTCCGCCGGAAAGCTCGGCGGGGTAACTCTTCTCAAATCCGGAGAGCTGTACGGCCTCAAGCAGGGCATGGGCCTTTGCCGTGGCCTGCCTGCGGTTCTGCCGTCTCACAACCGCCGGTAGAAGAACGTTTTCGAGCGCGGTGCGCCAGGGAAACAGCACCGGCGTCTGGAACACCGTGCCGATTTCCCTGCGTGGTCCCCGTACCCTGACGTCGTCGATCAGAATTTCGCCGGCCGATGGCAGATCCAGTCCGCCGATAAGCCGCAGCAACGTGCTTTTCCCACAGCCTGACGGCCCGACGATGGAAAGGAACTGCCCGGCCGGAATCTCGATATCCACCCCGGTCAACGCCGTAACGGAATTATTCCTGGTTGTAAATCGCTGCTGGACGCCGAGAACGCTGATGGTGCTGGATTTGGCCGGCGATTGATCTTCCCTCCCGGATCTGGCGGACAGAATTGGCATTTATTTCCCTCAAAGCACTATGCGCCGCTATTTTTGATGGTGATTCGGATTAATAATAAAAAATAAGAATATATATCAGGCTATCATTACTTCTGCGAATAAAAAACAGATAAGAACGGCATGGTTT
The DNA here is from genome assembly GCF_003115855.1 of Brenneria corticis. Taxonomy (GTDB): domain Bacteria; phylum Pseudomonadota; class Gammaproteobacteria; order Enterobacterales; family Enterobacteriaceae; genus Brenneria; species Brenneria corticis. The sequence continues at coordinate 24,903 of NZ_KZ819076.1, read as the reverse complement.
TGCACTATACTGAATTAGCAATTCTGTTTTTCGCATAAACCTTAAGGTGTTATGTGGGGGCCAGTCCTGATGCTTTGAATAAAGCGTCATGCGCGTTACTTTATTTATATACGACTTATTATTTTTATCTATTTATTAGCAATATTATCTCCACATATTATACGGGAAATAAAAATAAGTCAGCAGGAGTTATCGTAATACATTCTCCGAAAGCCTCAGATATTCATGAGAAAAATTTATTACCGCGGGGATATACTCTACATAATTCGAGTTGCAGGACAAAAGGTTGTCGTTTTGAACAACGCAAAGCATTGGCCCTTTACGGGCGAGGCGCTCTGCGATACTTTCATATTCATGGCGCCATCTTGCTATATGCGTGGCCCCTATATTCGGTCTATTTCAATCTTTTCTGAAACCAGCGCACTTACATATTAGTCGGATATGCCGATGCCGTATCTAGCAACAAAGCCAGGCCATTCGACATGTTCAGTGAGATCGATATCATCAATCACTCCGACCTTTTTCCCGGCCCGTTCGAACAGGGCAATGCTGGTGCCAGGATAGTTGTTGCGCGATGGATAAAGGATTCCATCGAACAAAGGCATACCATCGGCATCTTTCATGGCATAGATCCTGGACGATGCCTGCTGGGTGTACGAATAGTCGCGGCAGCTCAACTGCTCCAGATTCATGCCGAAGTAGCCCGCCATCACACCCGACGCAGTGAGATCGGCCAGCCGCAGATCGTCAAGAACGCCAACCGCCCGCACCAGGCGATTCTGAACCTCGGCCAACGTAATCGAGCGCACTGGGGCTTTACTCCATTGGTGCTTGTGGAACACGGATTCCATCAACGCCGTAGGCAGGTCCTGTCCCAGATAAAGCATGCCGTAAACCCTGGCCGGATCGTCGTATCTGTTGATAGCGTCGCGTCCATAGTACAAGGCATCACCGCGATAAACGATCCGGCTGACATGCTGCAACAACTCGGAAGCGCGGACATGGAAAACGGGCAACTCTACCGTCATCCAAATCCGTCCTAGTGCAAACCAAGCACGTTAAGCACCGCCCTGGCGACCTGGTCGACCGAGTCGGCTGTCACGGCTTCTACCGGCGACAGCCCGGCCAACCCTTCAAGTGGTTCGGACAAGGCATGATACAGGGTCCAGGCATCGACGTCGGCAGCCTGTTGCAGCACAACCTGCGTCAACTTTTGCTTCACCAGGTCGAGTTGCCAATCGGGCAGTTTCCTCCCTCTGGGGCCCACATTCAGCGCCAGCAGGCGGCCGGCGTCAATGTCCTTGTAAATCTGCTGGCGCGACTTGTGCGCCAGCTCGGCAAACCTGGGCAAGGACAGATTGTAAGGCTGTTCATACGCCGCCAGCATCGCAGCCCGCCCACGCTGAATTTCAGTCTCACCCGGTACCCAGCGAGCGTCCGTACGCAGCGCGACAGCCTTGCGCGCCAGAGCCTGCTTCGTCGTTTCGGCTGCCAGCGGCACCTCGATATACGCAGGAAGATCCGCCGCCCGAAGACGCTCTTGCACGAAAGCCTCTAACTCGGCGGCAAAAGCCTGCGCATCCCGGATAAGAACTGTCCGGGAAAAGCGATGCACATCTTGTTCCGTCACCCTGGGCAGATGACCGGCGATGAACTCCAAAGTCTTGGGCATATTGTCCTCCTGCGAGCAAACTACGGTATGCTCACAAATTAGTCGCCAATGACTACTTTGTCAATTATGACAACTAATTTATTAGTTCCGGCCTAAAATAACCTGACTTGATCAGGGACATAAAGCGGTAACCCTATATAAGCCTTCTGGAAGTAGCGATAGTATCGGGATGCGGAGAAAGCGCGAGCGAAGTCGGCGCGTTGGAAAGCTCGCCGCTCTCCAACCTTAGGACTTGCTGATCAAGGACAGCATCAAAATAGGGATGAAGGCGTCCTTAACAACCGACGTGGCTATCTTGCACTGGAGAAACAGGGAAATCCCCTAATCAAAAAGCACAGGAGCTACGCTGATTCTGGCGGTATTGAGTAATGCAGCTACGCTCTGAATCATGCCATTCGCTCGCGAGAGATTACCAATATGGATGGCGATATGCGGCGGGCCTTCTTGCAGGTAATAACGATTTCCTGAGCCTACCAGCACATTTTTCGACGCCAAAGTTGAAACTATTTGCAGTTCATCATGGACGGGTAACCAAATACAAAGGCCATCCCCCGGCTTTTGTCTGTCTGAATCGCTTAGATCGAGGCAACCCACTAATTCAGCTCGTCTAAGAATATACTCCTGTCGTATTTCGTCCATCCTGTTCCGATAATCCGGATCCGTTAAAATATGCAGCAACGCCCCTTGCAGTATCCGACTTCCCATTCCCAGGCCAGAAGCGCGCGATTGCTTGATTGCCGCGATATGCGAGGGGCTGCCGCCGATTATCGATGATCTCAAGTCCAGGCCAAACGCCTTGCAGAAAGAACGCACCAAAATCGTCCGTTCAGGCAGCCATTTTCCAATGCTCTCTGCCGGTGTTGAACAAATGGGTCCAAGCGGATCGTCTTCAATGATGCGTACGTTGGGATGGTGTTTCAACACGTCAGCCAATTCTTTAGCTCTGGCGACACTCATGGATAACCCCAGCGGGAGATGAGCGCGCGGCTGAAAGATAAAGGCTACGGGTTTCTTCTCTAACGCGGACTCCAGAGAGGCGACCTGCGGTCCTTCATGATCCCACTCTACGCCGATACCGATAATTCCCAACAATGACATAATCTGCAGCAGACGCGGGGTGGTGGGCTGCTCGACGGCGACGACCGAGCCTGGTTTGGCTACGGCGCTAAGCGAAACAAGAATGCTTTCCGAGCTTGCGCCTGTGATGATCCAGTCAGATGCAGGAAACGGCCAAGAACTTTCTGCATATTTTGCCAATGGCTCAATAACATAATCAAGTTCCGCCGAATGCAGGTTATTGACTTTCAAACCCGCTATCAAGGCGGGAGCGAGGTCAAACTGCAATGCTGGATCCGGCGATGCCGTAGACAAATCCAGCTGCAATGGCAGGTCTCGTCGTTCCTCCGGGACGCCCATCCGCTCGATAATGTAGGTTCCCCCGCGACGTCGGGTGTCCACAAAGCCTTCTGAACGGAGTTTCGCCCACACATTGGCGATGGTACTGGAGCTAACATCAAGCTTAACCGCTAAATCACGTACGGTTGGCAGACGAGCACCCGGCATAAGTTCCCGGGTGTTTATCAAATGAATAATTGATTGGGCAATACCGCTGGGTTCTCTTGATAAACAGACTTTGGCTAACCATTCTGCGTCGACGTGCTCATCACATTTCCCGGACATTTAACGCCTCTTTCCATTGATTGATCGTCTGGAATATAAACTGAAACGCAGCAAACATAAAATAACTTCAATTCATATATAAATATATTTTTAGTTTGTTCAAATTCACAACGTTTAAAATGCTCAAAAAGCATAAGCAATGAATAATTATGGGAATAAATGCTATGGGAAATGGATAAGCGATTTTGAATTTCATTGGCTGAACGCGTTTTTTTGCAGGCTGAAATGTGAAGAAATGGGGAGGACACAGCGATCACCTTGTACAACACCGCTATATATTTTAATTAATTCAAATAATTATACCAGACCCTTCCCATCGCGACTCCGGTTTTTGTATTACCAAAAAAGTAGTTCTACTGGGCGTGAACATTTTCAAAACATAAATATACATATATCTATATGACCAAAACATATTTGACGTTCCTCTCCCCGCCTCATTATAAACAGAGTCACTTAGACAAAGATGAAGGGTAAAACGATGGGGTATGTGATTGCGCAGGTGAACTACGATAGTAATTTCCAGGACGGCGTTCCACGTGAAGAAAAACAAAAAGCCGCTGAAAGAAGAACGGAGATTCCGGGTTTTTTGTGGAAAATATGGTTACGTGATGAGAAAGCGCAGCGTGGAGGAGGACTGTTTTTGTTTGAAGATCGTCCCTCTGCGGAGGCCTGGCTGGCTGCCAGAGCTAATCAACAATTCCACGAGGTTTACAAAAATATCACGGTTGAATTGTTTGACGTAGATGAGGAGCTAAGTCTCATTTCAAATGCTCCCCTCACGGTATCCGCCTAAGGAGAACGTATGAGTATTGAGATCTATGGGCATTTGACGCACCGGAATGAATCTGAAATTCATTTAGCCGTGGGAGCGAGTCTGGACATTGAGTATATCAAACGTCAGTCGCAGGATCATGAAGCCGCCGGGTTTGACGGCGTGTTGATCGGCGTCGGAAGCGACGGCCCGGATAGCCTGCAAATTGCGGCTCTGGCGGCAAATGCAACCAAGACGCTTCGTCTATTGGTTGCCAACAGACCCGGACTCATCAATCCGACGTGGGCCGCACGCAGTTATGCAACCTTAGACCGGATTGCGAATGGGCGGATCGGCTTTCACGTCATCACCGGTAGGGAAAGCGATGGAACCCGAAAAAACGGCGATCTGTTAAGCAAAAATGAACGATATGCGCGGACGCGTGAATTCATTCAGATTCTGAAAAGCGCATGGATAAATCATTCACCGTTTGACTTCAAAGGCCGGCACTACGATATCGAAGGGTTTGCCGCATCGGTATTCCCTTTGCAGAGCCCGCGCATTCCGGTGTATTTCGCTGGGAATTCGGAAGCGGCATTTGAGGTGGGCGCTGCGGAAGCAGATCGCTATGCGTTATATGCGCAACCGCTGGAATTTCTGAAGCAGGATATCGCCAAAATCCATCAAGCCGCCCATGATGCCGGCAGGAAAGATCCGCCAGGGATCATTATCTTGGTCAGACTGATTGTGGCTGAAACAGATGAGTTAGCCTGGCAGAAAGCCGAAGAATATAAAGCATTGGCCATTGCGCAATCTCAATCTGCCCGGCCTGAAGAGACCCGATGGCTACCTTCGAATGACGGGCGTGATGCAAGCGCTGGAGACAGCAAACAACTTGAAGCGAATCGTTTATCTGCAAAGCACGATCGTGCGTTGTGGACGGGATTGGCCGGCGTGACGGAAAGAGGCAAATCAACGGCGTTGGTTGGTAGCCCGGAAACGATTGTTGCCGCGTTGATGGATTATATCGATGCCGGCGTGACGATGTTTATTTTAGATGGCTTTAATAGATTAAATGACGTACCCGATTTTGGTCGACGCATTATCCCTCCTTTCCGTGCAGCCATTGCCGCGCGCGAAAAAGCTATGACCTCGAACTGACCGTTAATAATAAGGGCTTACCATGCTGCATAATCATATTCTTCGTCGTAATTTACTCAAAGCGGGATTGGTGGGGGCTTTAATGATAAGTATTGGCTCCGTGAGTACGTTCGCCGCCGCTTCACCTGAACAGAACGCGCCGGCATTAAAAACTATCGAGCCGGGCTATCTTACGGTCGCTATTTTGGGCGAGCTACCCGCTTCAGGTATAGACAACAATCGTATAACGGGGACTGACGGCGAAATCATTTCACTGATCGCCGACAAACTCGGTCTAAAAGTGAAGCCGGTATTAGCCAGTAATGCGGGAGTAATTGAAGCCGTACGCTCCGGGCGTGCTGACGTCATGCTAGGTAATATGCGCTGGACGGCTAAGCGAGCAGACGTCATTGCATTATCGAATCCGGCCTACTTTATTAGCTATGGGGTAATTACGCAAAAAGACCGAGAACTGCCGCCGTTAATTAACATTTCGGACTTATCAGGAAAGCGAACCGGAACGTTAACAGGTGCGTCATCAACGGCGGAGCTGAAAAAAATTCCCAATGTCGCCGCCGTGAATTTTTATGATAATAGCGAAGCCGCTATTCGCGACCTGACCTCAGGCAGGCTTGATTTCGCGGTACTGGATCCCACTCTTATTGCCTTTCAGGCAAAGCGCAACCCAGCGCTCAATTTAAAACATGTGGTGTTTAAACCTGATGCAGACTTCGCTTATTTGACCGGTCGTAGTCAGGTGGTATTTGGTGTTTCCTATGATAATCCGGATCTTCTCGATGCGATTAATGCGGGATTAAAGTGGGTGGGCGCAACCGGACAGTCGAAGAAAATATTTTCGAAATATGGTCTGGATGATCCCGACTATTTTAAACCGCTTGATGTTGACAACCGTATCGGCGTTGACCGCGACGCCAATGGAGCGGTCATTGGTAAAGGTGCTCATGCCACCAAAGATTTCAGCCGTTATTTTGAGTAATGTAAATGAAATTAGCGCCAAAATTTATATCGAATGCGCAAAGCGAGGTGCCAGGGAGGGCGCCGCAGCAGAATAGCTTGGTGCGCCTGAGTGGAGTTTGCAAACAGTTCAAAGATGAGCTCGTTCTCAATGAGATTGATCTGGACGTTGCCGCCGGCGAGGTAATAGCCCTTATTGGCCCAAGCGGTTCAGGTAAATCAACCCTGCTGCGTTGTATCAACCTGCTGGAGACGCCCAGCAGTGGAACCATCTATATAGATGGGCAATCCATCTGGGAGTCAGGAAATCCTCAGCTTCAATTAAGCGGCCGGCAACTCGCCCAAAAAAGGCAAGAAATTGGGATGGTGTTTCAGAAATTTAATCTCTTTCCTCATCTTACGGTACTGGAGAATGTCACTATCGGGCTGACGAAAGTGTTGAAGCTTTCGAAGATGGAGGCAAAAAATATCGCTGGAGAATTTATCGGTAAGGTCGGACTGTCAAAATTTCTCGATGCATATCCCGCAACCCTTTCCGGAGGCCAGCAGCAACGCGTGGCGATTAGCAGGGCATTAGCCATGCGTCCTAAACTTATGTTATTTGATGAGCCTACCGCCTCGCTTGATCCTGAACTGGTTGGTGAAGTGCTGGATGTTATGCGCATGCTCGCCAATACCGGAACAACGATGATTATCGTGACGCACGAAATGCATTTCGCGGCGGAAATAGCTGACCGCGTAGCATTTCTTGATGGTGGAAAAATACTTGAAATAGGCCCTGCGTATGACGTCTTACATAAACCGCAGCATACAAGAACCGCCGCATTCTTAGCCAAAGTACTATCTCGTTCAGGCAACGAATTATAACTGCTGAAGGGCGGAACTTATGACCGAGCATTTTACGGCCCATTTACCGGAAGTGAGTGGGATATTTCTGAACGCAGTGTTAATGACTATCACCGTCACATTAGGCGGCGGCGCATTAGCCACGCTACTGGGTATGGGCATTGCCTATCTCAGCACCAGTAAGTATCCATTTATTCGTCTGTTTTCTGCAACCTATGTGGCTTTATTGCGCGCAGTGCCAACGCTGTCGCTTCTCTTTTTTCTTTATTATGGTTTACCCGCGTTTGACATTCGTCTGGAGCCGATTCCTGCGGCGTTTATCGCATTCGGCCTTCACGGAGCAGCCTACGTGGCGGAAATTGTTCGTGCGGCGTTGTCATCCGTTGCAACAGGACAGCGTGAAGCCGCGCTATCGATTGGTATGACGAAATACCAATCGATGTGGCATATTCTTTATCCGCAAGCGGCAAGAATCGCTTTGCCGCCCTATTTCAATTATCTCATTCAATTATTAAAAGATACGTCGATAGCCTCTGTTATCGCCGTGCCGGAGCTTATGTTCCGGGTCACGACATTGGCAAACCAAATCGGATTCACAGATTACCTTTATCTCTATGCGGCACTAATTTACCTGATACTCAGCGTTGGTTTGAGTCGTGGGGCCAAGGCTATAGAGAGACGTATGCAATTAAGTTTAGGGGGGAGAGTATGAGTGAGATTGTTGTGTGGCTGCCGGTATTGTTAGAAGGGCTGAAGGTCACGCTGAAAATCGCCGCTATCTCCTTTGTCCTTTCTTTTTTTCTTGGTCTGGCCTTAGCATTAGCGCGTCTGTATGGCGGACGTATATTAAGATTATCAGCCAGCGCTTTCATTGAATTGTTCAGAGGCACGCCGCTATTAACTCAGATGCTGATCGTCTATTTTAGTTTAGGCGCCCTTGGATTGCTCTTTTCGGCGTTTACGGCCGCAGTGATTGCCATTACCCTGAATAGCGCCGCCTATATGTCAGAGATATTTCGGTCAGGAATTATATCCGTTGACGCTGGGCAGAAAGAGGCGGCGTTATCAATTGGAATGTCTGAATTCCAGTCATTCCGCTATTCCGTGTTGCCGCAAGCCGTACGCGTCATTATTCCGCCTATGACTAACTATGCGGTTATTATCATCAAGTCCACTTCTCTCGCTTCTGCCATAACTGCGCCAGAACTAATGATGCAGGCACACTCTTTGAGTAGCGAATATTTTAAACCGACCGAAATTTATGCGCTAACCGCAGGTATATATATTTTAATAGCGTATCCACTGTCGTTGGTTACGCATTTATTAGAAAGGCATCTTGCGCAACAAGATAATAAACCGTCTTATTTTTGACAGCGAGTATCCTGACGATGAAAACACGCAGCCAGTTCACGACGACACAAGATATTGTTTGGGAAGCAAAACAAAACCTTCCCTCCGATGTATGGGACTACGTCACTTATGGTACGGAAACTGAAACTACCCTACGGCGTAATCGTCTTGCACTGGATAGTCTAGCCTTGATACCGCGGGTTATGCGAGATGTCAGCCGTATTAACCCGGCATCCCGCTTCTTAGACCAGTCACTGCGTATACCGGTGATCCTTGCGCCTATTGGTTCCCTGACCTTATTTGATCCTGACGGAGGTCTGGCTCCGGCAGAAGTGGCGCGTGATTTTGGGATTACGCACATTTTAAGTGGCTATGCGGCGCCGGGTTATCAGGAAGTGGGTAAGCGCGTGCCGGAGAAAACGCTCTATGCGCTGCATCCAAGGCCTGGGCTTCCCCCACTGGGTGATCTGGCTAAATCCGTCGCGGATGCGGGGTTTAAGGCGATCGTGCTGGTCAGCGAGACGGTTTTTTATACCCGTCGCGAACGCGATCTCATGAGCAAGGTAAAAACGGCTTTCCAGGTTGAAGAATTGTATTCATCGCTATTGAGAAATGTGCGGGAAATGCCGGAAGAACGACAAATTACCGTTGAAGGCCTTGCGGGTGCGAGAATGGATTGGTCAATGATCTCCGATTTAAAAGCACACTCCGGCTTAAAAGTTATCGTTAAGGGGATCATGTCCGCGGAAGATGCCCGACTGGCCGTCGAATACGGTGCTGATGCCATTTATGTTTCGAACCATGGCGGCAGAGCGCTTGATCATGCTCCGGCAACCATTCAAATGCTCCCTGCGATTGCCGAGACGGTGGGCGGCCAGGTTGACATTATCGTCGATGGCGGCTTTGTTCGCGGTACTGACATTATTAAGGCCATTTCCCTCGGCGCAACGGCGGTGGGATTGGGGAAATTGCAAGCCTGGGCGCTGGCTGCCGGAGGGCGGGAAGGCCTCTATCGTTTACTTGAACTGCTTGAAGAAGAAATCGTAATCGCCATGGCGCTGCTTGGGGTGAATTCGCTATCAGAACTGACTCCAGATTGCCTGCAGGCGCTCTCTCCCGTCGGCAATTCACATCCTTTAGCGGCGTTCCCCGTAGTAATGGAACGACTGGGCATCGCCAGGTGAAACCAACGGTATGCTGTTTATTCCCAAGGCCGTCCCATACTCGGATAAATGCACGGTGACTAAGAAAAAGGCGGTCGTAGTTGGAGGGGGCATCGTCGGGGTATGCTGTGCGCTGTTTCTGCAAAATGAAGGTTTGCAGGTGACGCTTATTGACTGCGCCGAACCTGGCGAGAGTACGGTTAAATGGAGTGGCGGCCTTCTGGCTGTCAGTGATGTATTCCCCCTGTCCAGACCTTCAATATTGAAACGCATTCCCTCCGCACTTATCAAGCCATATGGACCTTTGTCGATTCGGCCGGGAGCATTCCCCGGTATTCTGCCATGGGCCATGCATTTTCTCGCCAATGCACGCTCTGCCAGAATCACGGCCACGTCCCAAGCGATGGCGACCTTAACGCGAAATGTCTATTCAGATTATGAAGTACTTTTAAAAGACGGCGGTAATAAAAACTTGATAGGCAACAAGCCGGTTATCCAGGTATTTAAGCACGCATCCGGACGGGAAAATTACCAAGGCCATGCGGAGCAATGCCATGCGTTGGGATTTCAGACAACTGAACTCAGTTCTGCCGACATTGCTGATTTAGAGCCGGTTCTGGCGGGCAAGTTTGCGCACGGCGTGATGCTGAATGACTGGAGAGCGGTCAACGATACCCGGAGTTTTATGGTTGCCCTGACCAATCTGTTTTTACAACGAGGCGGAGAACGCCTTATGCAAAAAGTGACGGGCTTGTCAGAGAAGTCAGGCATCGCTACAGGGGTGATCCTGAACGGACAGCGTCATTTACCTGGAGATCATTTCGTCATTGCGGCAGGCATGGGATCCCGCCATTTTTTCAAACAGCTTGGCGTGAATATCCCCCTTATTGGTATTGCCGGTTATAAAACCTTGCTGACCGAACCCGGTGTGACGTTTAACCATTCTGTTATTTATACGGATGGTGGATTCTGCTTTACGCCGATGACGCGGGGTTTGCAAATGGGTGGAATGCTTGAGTTTGCGGGTGCGAATGCAAAACCTGATTTTAGGCGTGCTGAAATCATCATGCAGCAGGCAAGAGAACTACTCCCGCAACTTAATCCTGTAAAGCAAGAAACCGGAGTGGGATACCGACCTACTTTACCCGATAGCAAACCCGTCATCGATCGCAGCCATAGACTTCCCAATGTCTTGATGGCGTTTGGGCATGGTTCGCTGGGGCTGACACTCGGTGCGACAACGGGCAGAATTGTTTCAGAACTCGTGGCGGGCAAAATACCGGGCCAGGATATTGCACCGTTTAGCGCATACCGATTTAAGATATTTGGTCAAAAATAGTTTTCTTTTTTTTCGCAGAATCATTCGCATAGCCTGTCCATGGAGTCGACCGTGCCCGCGGAATCGAAACACTTGCGTTGGAGTAAGTGTCAATAAAAAGCCGGACACCTTGCTCCAAAATTAATCACTCACCCGATTCAGACTCCTTTCCAGAACCGCTCCGAACTGATGCCTACAGCCTCTCCAGGCGCAATTAACCGCGATGCTGGTCCAAGTCACGTAGCATCGCTTCACGCAAGATGGCATTGATACGGGTCTGATACCCCTTACCGGGCGCTTTCAACCAAGCCAGTATATCGGTATCCAATCGGACAGTCGTAGCCTGTTTAGTCGGTTTATAAAACGGATTACTAACCGCATTTCTCCAGAACGTCTCTGCCAACGGTGGTATATCGCTGTAATCAATCTCGCGGTCAGGGCGAGTCGCCAACTCTTCCAACTCAGCCCTCTGGGTTTCCGTCAGCGGCGGAAGATTAGCCAGATCAACCCTGTAACGCACGGTTTTGCTCATAACGCCTCCTCTCTTTCGCATCGGCCTTACGGACTGAAATTATGCGAATAACCTCGGTACCGCCCTCTTTATCCCGAATGCTGTGGGCTACCATCAGCACAATATGGTTTTCAATCAATCCCAGAGTCTGCCAGCGGTATTCCTCGTTCTCGATCCGATCCTGTTCAAACAACGCATATGGATCAGCAAAAACACGCGTAGCTAGTTCAAAGCTGATGCCATGCTTCTGCCGATTGCTGGCGGCTTTGGCCGCTTCAGTTTCTCACGAACTAAAGCAATCAGCCCTAGGCAAACGTAAGAAACCAAGCATGACTTCCCAAAATTATATTTTTCTTAGGGTATTTGCGTATGAGAAATGCGTAATGCGTTCTAATATTTTCACGAAGGTCAGAGAAGTATTCCAACTTCCTCGGGCTAGCGGACGCTACAGGAATAAAAAAAGCCAAAAGACATAATCTTTTGGCTTTTTTCAATCACCTATGGACTTAAGTGGAACTCCATGGCGCTAAATTCTGGAGCGGGAAACGAGGCTCGAACTCGCGACCTCAACCTTGGCAAGGTTGCGCTCTACCAACTGAGCTATTCCCGCGTATGACCAGCTTATTATCTCTCAGTGCCGTTGAAAAGCAGTTTTGGCGCACCAGGAGTAAAACATAGTCGATAAATATATACAACCATATGAATTTTATAGCTATTTAACTAAAAACTCACTCGGCGGACAGCATTATGTCCCAATCAATTGGCACTGGCAAGCCCTTTTTCAGCGCACAAACGTTCAATACTCGCTGGAGAAATCGACCTCGCCCCGCAGGCTCTCTCCCTGCCGGAAACGGGTCAGGTTATCGAGAAATAGGCGAACGAGTAATCCCGGCACCATCGGGCCGGCGATATGCGCGCTAATGGCAAGATTCGGTTCCAGCCAGAACGGATGGGATGCGGGTAACGGCTCCTGTCTGAACACATCCAGCACCGCGCCGGCAATCTGGCGATTGCGCAAGGCCGCGAGCAAGTCGTCGTCAACGACCGCCGTTCCCCGGCCGACGTTGATAAATAAGGCGGACGACTTCATCGCGGCGAACAGGGCGGAATGGTAGATATCTGCCGTGGCCGAGGTGTCAGGCAGCAGATTAATCACGTAGTCGGCATCCCGCACGGCCTGTTGCAACCCGGCGATCCCCAAGACTTGTTTAAAGTGAGGCAGCGCGCGGGGCGTATTTACGATGCCATGCAGTTCAACCCCGAAGGGGTGCAGGAAACCCGCGACTTCACATCCGATTTCGCCCGCGCCGACGATAAGTACCGTTTTGCCGGCAAGAGAGCCCGGCAGGCGGTGATCCCATTGCCGCTCGGCCTGACTATGCCGCCGTTTATCCATCTGTAATTCATGCCGCAGCATATAGGCAAGCACATATTCGGCAATCGGTTGACCGAATACTCCCACGGCCCGGCTGAGGCGGTAATCACGCGGCAACCCGGCGGCCAGCAACGGTTTAAACCCGGCCCAGGTGGACTGCAACCATTGCGGCTTTACCCCCTGAGCCAACAGGGCCGCGGCCGCCGCGGGGTCGCCAAGCCAGATCGGATAACGCTCAGCCTGCCCTGCCGTACCATCCGACAATAGCAGTTCAAGTTCCGGCGCCTGGTTATGCAGCACGGGGCTGATTTCATCAGCTCGAGGATCCAGCAGGAGGATAGCGGTCATAAGCAGGTTCCTTACGCAAAATACAAATCAGGACGTCAACTCAGAACAGCATAACCACTCCCTGAAACGAAAACGAGGGATTAAGCTGACTTAATCCCTGCTCTATCACGGACATCGTCACCGGCAGCTTTATTACATTGCGGGCAACCCGTCGCTATAGCTGAAAAATCACCGCCTGCCAGGGCTTCATCCGCAGATGATTTTCGCCTGGAGAGGCCGCCTGTTCAGCGCGGTTGCTAATCAGCGTTTTGACGATCTTTTTACCGTCGGGAATATCCCATTCGACGTCGTCATGGGTGAAATTAATCACCACCAGATATTGTTGTTCCCCCAGGGTGCGGGTATAGGCGAAGAGTTTATTATGCTGCGGATCGACATCGTGATACGCCCCATATATCAGCGCCGGCGTCTGCCGTCTTAATGCGATAAGTTCACGATGATAGTTATATACCGAGTCCCGGGCGTTAATCTGCGCAGCGGCGTTAATCCGGGTATAGTTCGGATTAACCGGCAACCAGGGGGTCCCCTGGGTGAATCCGCCGTTGGCGTCCGCGTTCCATTGCATCGGCGTTCTGGCGTTATCCCTGCTGGTCTGCCGCAAATTATCCAGATACTCCCGCGCCGTTACTTTTCCGCTTTCGACGAAATCCCGCCACTGCCCTTTGACCTCGATATCGTCGTATTCCTCGATGCTGGTAAAAGGATAGTTGGTCATCCCCAGTTCATCGCCCTGATACAAGAACGGCGTCGCCCGCTGGGTGAGCATCATGGTGGCCAACGCCTTGGCGGATAGCGCACGCCATTGATCGTCGTCATCCCCGAAATGCGACACGGCGCGCGGATTATCGTGGTTACTCAGAAAACTGGTATTCCATCCCAGTTTGCCGGACTGGTCGACTTTTTGGTAAGCCGCTTTCAATTCAGGCAACGTCCACGCGGTTTTACGCCAGTTGTCACGGTCAAGGCGAATAATATCGAAATGAAATATCATATTAAGTTCATTGCGCTTGGCGTCGATAAATTTCGGCGTCTGCTCAAATGTCACGCCAAACGCCTCGCCGACGGTCATGGCATCATAATGCGATAAAACCTCCCGGTTCATTTCCTGCAAATAGTCATGAATGCGCGGTCCGTCGGCATAAACAAATTCCGGATGCGTTAACTTGTCCGCCGGCAAATCAGGCAGACCGGCCTGCTTGGATATAAAGGGAATAACATCCATACGAAAACCGGAAACGCCCTTATCCAGCCAGAAGCGCATAATGTCATAGACTTCATGGCGAACCTTCTTATTTTCCCAATTCAGATCCGGCTGTTTCTCCGCGAAATAGTGCAGGTAATATTGCCCGGTGTTGTCATCTTTTTTCCAGGCGGAACCGCCGAAGAAAGAGGGATAGTTATTGGGCTGGCCGCCATCGAGCCCGTCCCGCCAGATATAATAATCACGGTACGGATTGTCTTTCGACTTGCGGCTTTCGACAAACCACCGGTGTTCATCGCTGGTATGATTGACGACAAGATCGATAATCAGCCGCATGTCGCGCCGTTTAATTTCGTTCATCATCCGATCGAAATCGGACATGGTGCCGAATTCTGCCATTACCTTGCGGTAATCGCGGATATCATAGCCATTATCGGCATTGGGCGAATCAAAATGCGGACTCAGCCAAATAACATCGACGCCAAGATTGTTTAAATAATCCAGTTTCTGCGTAATACCGTTGAGATCGCCAATACCGTCGCCATTGCTGTCATTAAAAGAGCGCGGATAGATTTGATAAACGACGGCTTCTTGCCACCATTTCCCGTCTTCTTCTGCGGCGTCGGCCTCGGCGAACGGCGCCATATTGGCTAACGATGCGATTGCCGCCAGCCCGCAAACAGGTAATTTGGACATCTTGATTCCTCGTCTTCAACATGATTACTGCGTGGTAAAACATCATTTATCAAGGCTTTAAGGTTCGCGACCTTATCTAGCGTTCACGCAGGGCCTCGTTCACACGGTTAAAGGGTTTGATTACATAGTCCATCACCGTTTTCTCTCCGGTTTTGATATCCACCGTGGCGATCATCCCCGGCACAATGGAAAAACGGCGACCGGCCTTGTTTTGCAGGTAATCCTGGCCGGTGCGAATAAATACCCGGTAATAAAAGATCTCCGGTTTGACTTCATCCTGAATGGTGTCCGGCGAAATACTTTCCACCACGCCGTCCAGCCCGCCGTAAATGGCGTAATCGTAGGCGGTGATTTTCACCAACGCTTTTTGGTCCGGATGGATAAACGCAATATCCCGCGGCGACAGGCGCGCTTCGATCAGCAGACGATCGTCCACCGGAACAATTTCCATCAGTTCGCCATTGGGGGCGATCACCCCGCCGATGGTGGTCACCTGAATATTTTTCACAATGCCGCGCACCGGCGAACGTACCGTCAGCCGGGTTACCGAGTCCGTCCGCCCTTTAATCACTTCCGAGAGCATATTCACTTCCGCGTTGGCCTTGGCCAGCTCCTCGCGCGCCTGGACGTAGTATTGCGAACGCAGGTCGGTCAGCCTCAGGTCGAGATCCGCTTTCTGACGTCGCAGACGCAGCGCTTCAACGTGGCTCGCCGCCCCGGTTTTCACCAGCCGTTCGGTGATCGCCAGTTCGCTCTCCACCAGCACCAGCGCTTCTTTCAGCCGTGATTCGGCGTCCGCCAGCTGCGTGCGGCGGCTGTTATAGAGCCGGGTTTCCGCGGCGACAAGCTCCGGCCACGCTTTTACCGCCTCGGGGAACTCCAGCGGCTCGTCGTTGACCTCCGCGTTCAGTCGAACGCTGGCGGCCAGCGAGGCTCGATAGCGGGCCGCGCTCTCGCCCACGTTGGATTCGGAACGGGTCGGATCCAGCCGCGCCACCACCTGCCCCGCTTCCACCAGCGTTCCCTCGCGGATTCTCAACTCCGCCAGTATCCCGCCGTCAAGCGTCTGCAAGGTCTGCTCGCGCGAGCTGGGGATCACCTTCCCGATGCCGGTAGACACCTCGTCCAGCGTGCCAAACCATGCCCAGATCCCCGCCGCCAGCAGCAACAGCGCGGTAACCACAATGATGCGCTGCGCGCCCACGTACTGGTTTTCGTGTTCATCCGCGTTTACCAGGTCATCGTTCATCAGTTCCGGCGGATTAATGTTCATTATTTACATCCCGGCGTCCGTTGTGATGCCGCGCGGCGTTCAGCGCCTGCGCCTTCGGCGCGTCCATCGCCACCTGGCCGTCTTGCAGTACAATCACGCGCTCCACCAGTTCCAGCACCGCGGCCCGATGGGTCGCCACCACCAGCGTGCGCCCCGCCAGCCAGCCCGAGAGGCGCTGAATAAACTCCCGTTCGGCGTGCTCATCCAGCGAGGCGGTAGGTTCATCCAGCAGGACGATATTCGGATCGCGCAGCAGCATGCGCGCCAGCAGGATCGACTGGCGCTGGCCGCCGGAAAGGCCGATTCCGCCCTCCATTACCGGGTGATCCAGTCCCAGCGCCAGTTTTTTCACCAAACCATCCGCGCCGCACACCTCCAGCGCGGCAAAGATCTGCGCGTCGCCGGCGCGCGGCGCTCCCAGGGTCAGATTCTCGCGCAGAGTGCCGAAAAACAGCCGGGCGTTTTGCGTGGTCAGACCGATATTGCGGCGCACGTCCGCCATATCGATATGCGCCAGGCTCAGGTTATCGAGCCGCAGTTCCCCCTCCACCAGCTCCATACCGCCCGCCATCGCCTGGAGCAGGGTGGACTTCCCGGCGCCGTTGCGTCCCAGAATCGCCACCCGTTCGCCAGGACGGATCTCCAGCTGCGCTATTCTCAGCGCGATAACGCTGTCTTCGCTGTGGTAACGGAACGCCGCGCGCTGAAACTGGTAGTGGCCGTACAGCACGTCGCAATTCACTTTGCTTTCATCAAGGCCGTTCTCCACCGGCAATTGCATCACGCCGTCCAGCCCCTGTTTCGCGGCTTTGACCTGCTGCCAGCGCGCCAGCACGCCGCACAGGGTGGTCATCGGCGCAATCATGCGCGACGACAATAACGACGCGGCGACCACGGCCCCGGTGGTCATCTCTCCGGCAATCACCAGCGGCGCGCCAATCATCACCACCAGCGCGTACACCAGGCCCTGAACGCTCACGCCCCAGCTAATCAGCCCCTGGGTGAGTTTGCGGATACGCACGCCGGATTCGGCGCTGATACTGATGTAGCTGTTCCACTGCTGCAGAAAACGGTTCTCCGCCTGCATCAGTTTGATATCTTCCAGCCCCTGCACGCTTTCCACCAGCACCGCGTTGCGCAGCGTGATTTCCTGGGTGGACTGGCGCGCCAGCTGCGCCAGCCGCTTTTGCAGCAGCACGCCCGGCAGGATCATCAGCAGCGCCGACACCGGCGCGATCCACGCGAGCGCCGGCGCGACGATCAGCAGCACCAGTAAAAACAGCAGGAAAAACGGCAGATCGACCACCGCGGAAACCGTGGTGGAGGTGACCATTTCGCGGATCTGCTCCAGCTCCCGCAGTTGGGAAATAAAGCTCCCGGTGGAGCGCGGAATGGCGCTGTTGCGTAGCCGCAGCGCATGGCCGAACACGCGGTCGGAAACGCGGATATCCGCGCGCTTGCCGAGAATATCCATAATCTGCCCGCGCCCCAGCCGCAGCAGGAAAGCGAAAATCACCGCGATCAGCACGCCTATCGACAGTACATAGAGCGTCGGGTAGGATTGCGCCGGGATCACCCGGTCGTACACCTGCATGGAAAACAGGATCCCGGACAGCGCCAGAATATTCACCACCAGCGAGGCCAGCATCACATAGCTATAAGGCTTGAAATCCCGCAGCACCAGTTTCCACAGCCAGTCCGGGCGGTAATTTTCCAGATAGCGCCAGGCGCGGCTGTCTCTCACCGCCGCCGCCGGCCGCAGCGCCACCACATGGCGGATCTCCGGCAGCAGTTGACTCAAAGAGAGCTGGCTAAGCTGGTTGCCGTCCGCCATAAAACAGAGGCTTACGGTATCCTGACCGTCAAACTGCTCGATAACGCCCACCTGACCGTCCGCCAGCTGTATCGCCAACGGCAGCCGCCAGGCGGAGATATCCTGATGCTGCTGAAGAACGCGGGCCGTCAACCCGGCCTGACGCGCCAGATGTTGCAGCGCCTGGGGGAAAGAGAGCTCTTGCAGCCACTGCGCGCTGGCCTGAAGCGCCCCCGGTGAAAAGGCCAGCCGGTAATGGCCGGCCACGCAGCCTACGGCCCCGGCCCAGAACGACATCAACCGCTCGTCGCCTTGCGGCGCCGCCTGCGCGTTTTCTTCCGTCAACTGACTCATGGCTGGATCTCTACGGCCTGGATAGTGCGATTATTCAGCGCGAAAGCGCTGCGCGTCTTACCGGTGCTATACAGGCAATCGAGCTGCAACTGGCGCAGTTGCACCAGCGTTTGCCGTTCGGTGAAGCGTACCTGAAACACCTCCTGTTCGGCGTTCAGCACGTCCAGCAGCGGCCGGCTGCCCAGATCCAGATATTGCTGCTGATAGAGCGCGCGGGTCTTTTCGCCCAGCTCCCGTTGCCGCACCTGAATTTGCAGCGTGCGCGCCAGACCCTGAGCCTCATTTTGCGCTTCCGCCAGTTGCTGGCGCGCATCCAGCCGCGCGGACTGCACCGCGGCGTTGGCGGCTTCCCGCGAGTGCGCCGCCGCGTTGCGCCCGGCGGTCAGCTTGCCGCCCTGATAAAGCGGCATTTCGACCTTGACCCAGGCGGAATATTGCGTGCGATCCAGCGTCGCGCTATTGGCGTAACGGTCGTTGAGGTAGTGGCTGACCTCCGGCTGCAATGAGATGGTCGGGAGCATCCTGGCGTCGGCCTCATCCAGCTGCGCCTGCGCTTTATTGGCCTGGGCGTAAGCCGCCAATACCGCCGGGATCAGCCGGTCGTCCGGTTCGCCGGCCTCGCAGGCGCGGCTCAGGCTTGGCGGAAAATCGTCGCTGACCTGCTGAATACGCTCCCAGCCCAGCCGGGAAGCGAGCGTCGCCCGCCAGCGGTCGAGATTGGCCTGGTACTGTAATAACAACGAACGCGCGCCTTCGATGCGCGCTTCGGTCTGCACCACGTCCGAAAGCGTACTGGCGCCCTCATCGCTGCGCTGACGCGCCAGTTGGCTGATGCCGCTCAGGGACGTCAGCTGATCCCTGGCGATCTTCACCAGATTCTGATAGCCCTGCACCTGGACCAGCGCCGACGCGGTATCATGCGCCACGGTATCGATGCTCACCAGTACGTTGGCCTGCTCCTGCGCCACGCCGGCGTTGGCGGCGCGCACCTGGCTATCCACCTTGCCGAAGTCATACAGCATCTGGGAAAGCGACAGCACCAGCGACGGGCTATAGCCGCTGTCGCGGTAAGTGTTGGTGATGCCGTTATTAATACCGCCGTTCACCTGCGGATAATATTGCGACCGCGCCACGTTGACCGCTTCCGACTGTTCGAACAGCCGCCCGACGGCTTTACCAATGTCCGGGTGCCAGGAGACGGCGCGCGCGACCGCCAGGTTGATATCAAGGTTTTCAGGCGCGTTGGACGCGATGGACGGGAGCACCGGGCCGGAAAGCGAAGGCAGTCGCTCCCAGGCGACGACCTGCCCGGTGCTGATAACGCCCGGCGGACGTTCGGTCTGCGCGGCGCCGACGCTGCGGTAAATCCCTCCGGCAAAGAGCAGTAAATACGCCAGTGTCATTATATATACGCGACGGAGATTCATGTCATTCCATAGTAAAATCAAATAATTGAATAAAATCACCCGCGGCGCGGCAGCCTTGCCGAGCCGCGGGATTTAATAATGCGTCAGGCGGTTATGACATGGTTTTCCAGCAGCTCATCCAGCGTGACTTCCACGCCCTGCAAGGTGACCAGCTCCGTGGGATTGAACGCCGTTCCCTGACCGTCGCGGTCGATGGAGATCACCGTGCTGCCGTTAACGGTTTCCACCGAGAGCCAGTCGCCGACGTTGCCGGCGGCGTCGCTCCCGCCTTGCAGTAAGCGGCTGACATCAATCTGGTCGCCATCCGCCAGTGAAAAGTCCGTCCAGGTATCGCTGCCGTTGCCCCCGGTGGCGTCCTGCGCATCCAGCAGGTTGAAAATCACCGTGTCGCCGCCGCTGCCGAGCGTAAAGGTATCGTCATAGACCGAACCGGTGGCGATATCGCCGTGGCTGGTGCCGTTCAGCTGCAGCGCCAGGTCGATGGTCAGCGTGGCGGCGGCGGTTTCCCCGCTGGCGGAAGTGAGGGTGTAATTGAAGCTTTCCTTCTCGGTGATGGCGGTGAGATCCACATCGCCGTTCAGGGTATAGCTGTATGAGCCGTCGATATTGAGCGTCAGCACGCCATAGTGCCCCTGCACCGTCGCCGCCGCATCGCTGGTGACGTAAGGATTCAGCGTGGTGATATTGCCGTCCGCATCGGCAATGGATAGCGTGGTCGCCACGGAAACCAGCTGGTCGGCGGCGCTCTCCAGCGAACCGCTGCCATCGAAAATATTCCCTTCCACCGCGGCGGTTTCGGTCTGGAAGTCATCCAGCAGGATATTGGTCCCCGCCACCGACGCGCTCACCGTAACGCTCCCCACGGACAGCGCGCCGATAGAGCCGGTAAAGTTCAGGGTGTATTCCCCGGCATCCAGCGTCAGGTCGCCAAGGGAAACGGTGGCGCTGCTGCCGAGCAGCCTGCCGCTGGCCACCGTCCCGTTCGCCAGCTCGGTTCCGTCGCTGTTCTGCAATGCCCAGCCAATACTCAGGCTGCCCAGGCTTAGTAACGAATCCACCTTAAAGGTGATGCTGGCGTCTTTTACCACGGTATGCTCCGCCACGGTGACCGTGCCGCTGGCATTCCCCGAGGTAGAGCCGAACAGCGACGATCGCCAGGCGGTGGAGCCCGCATCGCCGTCGCTGTAACTCGTCTCCTCCTGCACCGCCGTCGCCGCCAGGGTGACGCTATCGTCCACCGCCGTCAGGGAGGAAGCGACCAGGTTGACGTTGAGGGTGCCGTTGTCGGATTCGCCGTCCGGCGACGTCAGCGTATAGACGAAGCTGTCCGGCGCGGTAATGCCGTCCGCGCCCACGCCGGCGTTGAGCGTGTAGGTATAGTGACCCTGCGCGTCGATGGTCAATACGCCATATTCGCCGCTAACGCTGGTGACGCCATCGGCGGCTATCGCCACGCCGTTCACCGAGCTGATTGACGACCCGGTCGGCGCGGTGTCATCTTCCATCACGTTGCCGGTCGTGCTGGCGCTCACCGTTTCCACGGTATAAATATGGTCTTCCAGAATATGCAGGGTGTACCTCGTCAGCGCGGAGACGCCGTAAGCGGTATCCAGCAGGAACAGGTACTTGCCGCCATCCAGCGTCAACGTCAATTCATCGGACGAACCGCCCAGCAGCGGGGCCGTCAGCCAGTGTTCCACCGTGCGGTACTGATCGTACTGCTGGGTGGCGTCATTAAATTTGTAGATATAGAGATCGAAGCCGGACAACAGGGAAACGCCGCCGACCGACGCCTGGAGCGTCATCGTCCGGGTTACCCCCTCTTCCACGTCGAAAATGATCGGGTTGGTGATATCGTCCAGAATGCCTACATTCAGCACGCTGCCCAGGCCAAGGTTCAGCACGGTAAAACCGCTTTGCGATGAGGTGCCGTTATCTATCTCATCCACCGTGGTCGCAAAGGTAATGGCAGCCGAATCATCCACGGCGACGACATTACCGCTGGCGCCGGGTTCCGTGCCCAGCGACAATACCAGCCTGGCGGTGGACGTTTCACCATTCGCGGCTACCGTGTAAGTGAAGCTATCCGTGTGGCCCAGCACCGCGGTGGAAGTGTCGGTGAGCGTGTAGGTATAGCCGCCGTCCTGATTGATGCTCAGCGTGCCGTATTCGCCCTGGATGGCGGCGCCATTCGCCGTTACGGAGACCGCCTCCCCCGCGCCGTGCGCGACCTGCGTCACCACCGTACCCCCCGGTGCGACATCCGTACCGTGATTCGGGTCCTCATCGGTAATAACGTTGCCGGTATGGAGGGTTTCCCCGTTTACCACGCCGGCGGCGGTTTGGGTCACCGTCGCCGCCACGCTGACAAAAGAGCCGACCGACAGCAAGGCGGTGTTATACGCCAATGCGCGGTAAGTGCCTTCATTCATGTTTTCCACGTTCAGCGTCACGCCGTTATTGCCGACGGTCAGCAGGCTGGCCCACTGGGCGTCCGCGGTATCGATCACCGTGGTCCAGGAGTCGGTGTCGGCGTTATACTGCTGCACCAGCATCCCCATGCTGTTAAGCAGCGACAACACGCCGCCGGTGGCATTGGCTTCCAGCACCACATCCGCCGTGGCGCCGTCGTCAATGGTGAAGGTGACCTGAGCGCTGTCATTCCCCAGCAACGACGCGATATTGCCCAGCGCCCCAACGACCAATACCCCCCAGTCGCTGTACGACTGGGTAGTGACGTCCGCATCGGTCGCCAACTCCAGCGACACATTATTATCGTTCGCCGCCAGCTCCAGCACCGGCGCGATAGCATTGGTGGCCGCCGAGATATTCCCCGACGCATCGGTGGCCGTAACCGATACCGACTGCCCGTTGGCCTGCGCGCTCGGGAAATCGTAGCGGTAGTTGCCCTGCGCGTTCGCCTGTACGGTAGCGAGCGAGCCATCCGCCAAGGTGATGGTGACGGAACTGCCGCCCTCGGCCACCCCGCTGATACTGCCGCCATCGTCGCTGATGGCCGCGCTCGGCGCGTTCGGCACAGTGGTATCCGGCGCCGTGGCGGTTGCCCCGGCAGAAGCATTACCAGCCGCATCGCTGGCTGTGGCGGTGATTGCCTCGCCGTTGGTCAGCGCCGGGGATAGCGGAACGGTAAAGCCGCCGTCGTTACCCGCGGTTGCGCTGCCCAGCGCGTTGCCGGCGGCATCGGTAATGGTTACCGTGCTGCCCGCTTCCGTTGTGCCGCTAACGGCGGCGCCGTCCGCTGCCACCAGCAGATCGGTTGGGGTTGCTGGGGCGGTGAGATCCGGGGCGATCGCGGCGGTGGAGGTAGAAATATTATTCGCCGCATCCGTGGCGGTAACCGTAACGGTTTCCCCGTTGGTCAGTGCAGTCGGCAAGGCAACGCTATATACGCCAAACGCATCCGCCGTGGCGGTCAGCGTGGCGCTGCCCGGCAGCGTGACCGTTACCGTGCTCTCCGGCTCGGCCGTTCCGCTAACGGTCAGTCCGTCATTACTGACCGCCGCTTCCGGCGCCTCCGGCGCGGTGGTGTCCGGCACAGACGTATCCGGTACGGTAACCTGCGTAGTCGAAGAGGTATTACCCGCACCATCCGTGGCGGTTACCGCCAACTGTTCTCCGGCGGTTAACCCTTGCGACAGGGGGATGCTCCAGGTGCCGTTTTCCGCCGCCGTCGCGGTCTGGGTACTATTATCCGGCAAGGTCACCGTCACGGTACTGCCCGCTTCCGCCGTACCGTTTATCGTCGTGCCGTCGTCGATGATATAAGCTTCCGGCGCATCCGGCGCCGTGGCGTCAGGCGCGGTGGCGGTTGCCGCGGTTGAGGCGTTACCGGCCATGTCGTTGGCTATGGCAGTGATTGCTTCGCCGTTGGTTAGTGCCGGAGATAGCGGCAACGTAAAGTGGCCGTTGTTACCCGCGGTTACGCTGCCCAACGTATTGCCTGCCGCATCAGTAATTCTCACCGTACTGCCCGCTTCGGCTGTACCACTAACGGCGGCGCCATCTGCTGCCACCAGCAAATCGGCGGGAACTGCCGGTGCGGTGGTGTCAGGTGCGGTGGCCGTTGCCGCTGTTGAGGAATTACTAGCCGCATCGCTGGCGACGACATTAATCGCTTCGCCGTTGGTTAGTGCCGGTGATAACGGTACGGTAAAATGGCCATCCTCACCTGCGGTTGTGCTGCCCAACGTATTGCCTGCCGCATCAGTAATGCTCACCGTGCTGCCCGCCTCGGCGTTGCCGCTAATGGCGGCACCGTCTACTGCTACCAGCAGATCAGCAGGAGTTGAAGGAGCGGTGGTATCCGGGGCGGTAACGCTCGCCGCGGCAGAGGCATTACCGGTCGTATCGCTGACTACCACGCTAATCGCTTCGCCGTTGGTCTGCGCCGGGGATAGCGGTACCGTAAAGCGGCCATCGTCACCCACCGTTACACTGCCCAGTTCATTGCCGGCGGTGTCGGTGATCTTCACCGTACTGCCGGCCTCGGCTGTGCCGCTGACGGCTGTACCGTCTTCCGCCACCAGTAGATCGGCGGGAGCTGAAGGCACGGTGGTATCCGGCGCCGTGGCGATTGCCGCGGCAGAGGTATTACCGGCCACATCGCTGACCACCACACTAATCGCTTCGCCGTTGGTCTGCGCCGGGGATAGCGGTACCGTAAAGCGGCCATCGTCACCCACCGTTACACTGCCCAGTTCATTGCCGGCGGCGTCGGTGATCTTCACCGTGCTGCCGGCTTCGGCGTTGCCGTTAACGGCAACGCCGTCCGCTGCCACCAACAGATCGGTTGGGGTTGCAGGGGCGGTAAGATCCGGAGCGATCGCGACGGTGGAGGTAGAAATATTATTCGCCGCATCCGTGGCGGTAACCGTAACGGTTTCCCCGTTGGTCAGCGCGGTCGGCAAAGCAACGCTATATACGCCAAACGCATCCACCGCGGCGGTCAGCGTGGCGCTGCCCGGCAGCGTGACCGTTACCGTGCTCTCC